>NZ_SUEO01000360.1:0-255 GCF_004962925.1 Mesorhizobium sp.
GCTCGGAACGGCTCCAGCAACGCTAATTCCTGGGGCGAGGGCGGCCCCTCGGCCTTGTAATCCGACCGTTCGAAGTTCGATTGCGAGCGCTCGTAAGCGCCGAAAAACAGAACCCGCTTGGTCCATTCGAAATCGAAGCAATTGGCGATCGCCCGTCGCACGCGCACGTCGCGGAATTGCGGACGACGCTGGTTCAGCGCGACAGCCTGCATGGATGGCGTTTTCTCGCCGGGAAATTCGCGTTTGACGACCCTG
>NZ_SUEO01000360.1:265-2968 GCF_004962925.1 Mesorhizobium sp.
GCCGTCCTTCAGCGCCGGAAAGTCGTAACCGGTCGCCCATACCCGCGCGGTGAATTCCTCGCGAAAATGCGTGTCGCCCTTCTTGAAGGCCTCGAACGCTGCCTGGCGATCGAGATAAAAGTCGATACGGATGCGGTCGAAATTATTAAGGCCGCGGTTCACCGCCAGATCGCGGCCCCAATAGTCGGCGACGCGTTCATATTCGACGGTCTGTCCGGCCGCCACGCGCCCTATTTTGTATGGTCCGGAACTGAGCGGCGGTTTCATCGTCGAGGCGTCGAATTCGTTGACCGTGTAAAAGGCCTTGGACACGATCGGCATTGCGACGATGGCGAGGATATTCTGCGCCGACTGTTTGCCGTTGAAGGTGAGGTCGACGGTAACCGGATCGACCGCGACCGCCTCCGTCATATGCCGGAGCGCTTGGGAAAGGTTGGGATGGCCCTTTTCCTTGTAAAGCTTCAATGCGAAGGCGACATCCTCGGCGGTCAGTGGCGAGCCGTCGTGGAAACGCGCTTGCGGTCGCAAGCTGAAGCGGAAGCCATTGCGGTCCGGCGTCAAGGTAACGGACTCTGCAAGCAGGCCATAGACCGCATCCGGCTCATCGAGTGCGCTTGTCATCAGCGAATCGAAACAGAGTTCGGTGCGCGGCGGCGAATCCCCTTTCAATACCAGGGAATTCAGCGTGTTGAAGGTCAGGAAACTCTGGTTGAGGGTGGAGTTTGGCGGTGCGAAATTCATCTGGCCGCCCTTGGGGGCGTCCGGATTGACATAGTCGAAATGCGTGAAATCCGGGGGATATTTGAGATCGCCGAAGGCCGACAGGCCGTGCAGCTTTACGTCGGTCGGGATGGTGGCGAAGGCCCGGCCGGGCAGCAGCGCTGCCGCCGTGGCTGCTGCGCCCAGGGCCAGAAAGTCGCGGCGGGCCAGAGAGTCGCGGCGGGGGAGCGCCGCCATCAATTGCCACTCTTGTATTTTGCCGCCAGCGCCTTTTCCTTGTCCGCATCGATCCACCAGGAACTCTGATCGACGCCGCTATAGGCAGGCTGCTTCTCTGGGATGCCGAACTTATTCCAGTAGGCCATCCAGACCACCGAGCGATGGTGTTGCGGCACGACATAGTAATTCCACAGCAGCACCCGGTCGAGCGCATGGGTGGCAGCAACCAGGTCGTCGCGATCGGTGGCGAAGATGACGCGGTCGACAAGCGCATCGACGACCGGGTTCTTGATGCCGGCATAGTTGCGGGATCCAGCCGTGTCGGCGGCCTTCGAGCTCCAGAAGTCACGCTGCTCGTTGCCTGGCGAATCCGACTGTCCCAGCTGCGATATGGTGACATCGAAATCGAAGTTGTTGATGCGGTTGACGTACTGGGTCTGGTCGATCAGCCGCAGCGTGGCGTCGACACCGATCTTGCGCAGATTGGCGATATAGGGACTGGAAAGGACCTGGTCGGTGTCGTTCCAGCCGAGGATTTCGAACTTGAAAGGCTCGCCCGTCTTGGCATTCACCATTTTGCCGCCCTTGATCACCCAACCGGCCTTGGCGAACAGATCGACCGCCTGCTTCAGGTATTTCCGCTCCGCCTGTGGCGAATCGTAGACCGGCAGCTTGAATTCCTGGGTAAAGACTTCGGGCGGCAGTTTCTCGCGATATTGCTCAAGAATCTCCAGTTCCTTGCCCTGCGGCAGACCGCTCGATGCCAGTTCGGTTCCTTGGAAATAGCTGCTGGTGCGGGTGTTGGAGCCAAAGAACAGCGTGCGGTTCATCGCCTCGAAGTCGAGCGGGTAAGTCAGCGCGGCGCGCACCAGGCGATCCCTAAACAAGGGACGCCTCACATTGAGCATGAAGGCCTGCATCGGTTCGGGTGAGGCGGTCTTGAATTCCTTCTTGATGACGTCGCCGGCCTGGACTGCCGGGAAATTATAGGCCGTGTTCCAGCGCCTCGAACTGTTTTCCGGCTTGATGTCATCCAGCCCGCCCTTGGTGAAGGCCTGCCACGCCGCATTATCGTCGAGAAAGTAGCTGAAACGCTGCCTGTCGAAATTCTCGCGACCGATTTTTACGGGCAGCTTGGCCGCCCAGTAATCGGGCACGCGCTGCCAGACGATTTCCGAGCCCGGTTTGAAGCTGGCGATCTTGTAGGCGGCCGAGCCGAGCGGCGGCTCCAGCGTCGGCCTTGTGACGTCGCGCTTCTTGCCATTGGCGTCGGTACCTTCCCACCAATGCTTCGGCAGCACGACGAGATCGCCGAGAATCTTGGGCAGCTCCCGATTGCCTTTCTGGCTGAAATGGAACTCGACTTCGCGGTCCGAGATCGCGACGGCATCGGTGACGTTCTCGAAATAGCGGCTGTACATCGGGCTGTTGGCCTTCAGCACCTGAAACGACCAGATCACGTCGTCGGTAGTGATCGGCTGGCCGTCGTGCCACCTGGCCCGTGGGTCCAGGCGGTAGGTCGCCGAGGAATAGTCGTCCGGATGTTTGTAGGCGTCGGCAATCAGCGGATGGCTGACGCTGCCCTCGTCGGTCGCCTGCTCCATCAGCGTGTCGTAGAGCAGCCCGCCGCCGAACTGTGTGAAGCCGGCTGCCGGCGAACCCTGCACGATATAAGGATTGAAGCTGTCGAAAGTGCCGAGCACCACCGAATTCAGCGTGCCGCCCTTCGGCGCATCGGGATTGACGTAGTCGTAGTGCTGGAAG
>NZ_SUEO01000361.1 GCF_004962925.1 Mesorhizobium sp.
CACCTGCTCGATCGGCTTGCCGTCCAGGCCTGAGTGCTCGTTGACCGAGGTCTCCTTCCAGCGGCCGCGTGCCTTGAGCCAGAAGATCGCGGCGATGACCGCTTCACGACCTTCGCCCGTTGCCTTGCGGAAGAGGTTCTCCGCCACCTTGGCATTGGCTTTGGTGTGGCCAAAAGCCAGTTCGTGTTTATAGTGTTTGCGCAGCGTCTTCGCATCGATACCGACCATGCCGGCAATGTCCGCCTCCGGAACACCATAGCCTGCCAGCGCCTCTACCTGACGGCGATGAAAAGCATCCGGCTGATGGCTGGGGCGGCCCATCTCAGCTCTCTCCGTTTCCGATGTGCTGCCTCGCCTTCGAGATAGGCATGTCTTGCCCCGAAGGGTCCGTGTACACGGGGGATTTGGCGAAGCCGCGGGTCCGGCTGGGGTCGGGGTCCATCCCGAACCTGAACAGCCACAAACCGCACGTGCTGACGGACACTCCCGAACCTCGGCGGGTTGATAGACGCAGCAGTCCAGACATTTGTGGCGTATCGTCTGGAGGATGGCTGTCTTGGTGGTCATGGCCTGGTTCCGATCCGCTCAAGCTTTACGTCGGCAAAGCTCTGGCCGTCGGCCTCCAGGATCGCCATGCTGCCTGTAAACGCCTGCCAGCGCAGCACTGCGACATCGACATAGGCTGCGTTCAGTTCGATCGCATGACAGAAGCGGCCGGTCATCTCGGCTGCGATGATCGTGGTGCCGGAGCCGCAGAACGGCTCATAGACTGCCTGCCCGGGCGAGGAGTTGTTCTCGATGGGTCGACGCATTCATTCGACGGGCTTTTGCGTGCCGTGGCCAGTGTCCGACTTTCGATGAGGAATGGCCCAGACGGTGGTTTGCTTGCGATCACCCGCCCAGTGGCCTTTCTTGCCCTTCCTGACGGCATACCAGGCCGGCTCGTGCTGCCAGTGATAGTCCCCGCGGCCGATGACCAGCGGGCATCCGATGTGCTGCAAATCGACGAAGCTCGACATCCAGGCGCTGATCGACAGTCTCGGCCTTGACCACGGCTCGATGCATGACGATCTGGTCGGGCTGTTTGTTTGCTCAAATTGCAAGGCTGCTGGCCGTGACCGCCGGCAGGTGTTTTTCACATGCATTCCTGACTACGAAGGCCAGCAGCGGGCGCGCAATCGCGACTGGAAGGAAACTTTCGAACGAAGGGGCTGAAAGTGGCCGGCGCCGCTTGGGGGGGCGTTGGGGTAGATTTGCCTGTAGGGCGCCGGCCGGGCGGATTGGGGTCCGCCGTTGGAAAGTACCGAACTTGGCGATTTGGGTAAGTCCGCGATCACGGAATGTGGTGAGGCGGTTGACGACCCTCAGTCCTTTGCATCGTCGCCGTCTTGCACAGAGCCATCGTTTTCAACTGGCGGGCTTTCTAACCCGGCCAGTTGAGCAACGCTGCCGCCCGAGCGCCTTCTTACTTATCAGGTCTCCGAAGGGCGGGGCCGCTTTGTGCCTTTCTCGGTGTACAATTGCCTTCGGAACCGTTTCCCCGAACCAATTCGACTGCCGAATTTCGTGCTCGCATGGGGCGCTGAACGACCGGTTGCCACCGGGAGCCGCCTTCTGCGCCGGGTACCAGCGTCAGGTTTTCACCACTAGTGGTCATGGTCTGAGGGTTGAGTCCCGTTGGCTCATTTCGCGGGAAGATCTTCGGCCGTCGACGCTTCGATGCGTTCGGCTACCAGCTCCTGCAAACACCACAATTGGCTGTCGTGAATCCCCATACCTTCAAGGTGACTCACAGTGCTGTGAAGATAGTCGGCCATGGAACCCCACGGACCGCACGCGACCGCGAGCGCGTCGGCGATCTGTTCCAGCGACAGCCCGCGGACACAGCGTCCGCTGTTCCGGTTAATAACAAAGGTGATCGCTTGGAGCGGTCCGTTCTCGGTGCGAACATTCACCCAGCGCGGCGAATGAGCGGACGGCTTGGCGCGCATCTCACGACGAAAGAGCCTGCCGAGATTGGCCTCGATAGCATCCGGCGGCAGGCGATAGACCGCGCCCTTGCACTGCCCGCCACGGTCGAGCGACAACATGAGACCGGGTTTGCTGTCCGATCCACGAAACCACCGGTCCCAACCGAGGCAGAAGGAGCGGTGCCACCCGGGCACGAAGCCTACCCGCTGCTCCACGAAATCACAGGCCGGGTTCCACATCAGAGATCCATAGGCAAAGAGCCAGACCTCATCAGCTGACGGTGCGGCGGCTAGTATCGCCCGGACGGTGTCATCATGGTCGGCGTCGGACGGCGCGGTGAAGGGCTGTGGCAGACAATCGTCCGCACTGAGGACTCTGGCGATCAGCTCGGGCGTTAGCCGCATTCGACTTGGTTTCGGGACCATCGCTCGCTACACTCGCAGCAGACGACCAAGGCATCAAGTGTCATGTGTGGATGCCCCCGTTGATGCAAGGGGATTTTCAAACGTCGAGGGCATGTGATCGGTGCGGTCATGTGTCAGGCCTCGCTGTTGCGGCGCTTCACATGCCGCGGGGCCGGTATGGAGATGCGCGGATCAGGTGCGGATCAGATTTGCGAGCTCGTGGCTCCGTACACTTGAATGCTTTTCCTGGTCCCGATCTTGTCGATCATTTGCCCTTACTGTTCGTTGCTCTCCTCACATCCCCGACGGACCGGCGGCTCGATCGTCGATCAAGCTGATGCCGCCGCCGGATCCCGGTAGTTCTCCCTCTTCGTCAGCATGGCCCATGCCGACCGCGCCATCTTGTTGGCCAGTGCGATGGCAACCAGCATAGGCGGTTTACGCGCCAGCATGCGCGCCAGCCACGATCCTTCAGGCTGGCCCTTCCGAGCCGCCCATCGGACAACCGCCATCGCCCCGACGATTAATAGGCGCC
>NZ_SUEO01000362.1 GCF_004962925.1 Mesorhizobium sp.
GACCAACCCCGCCGAAATCCTTGGCCTCCCCAAACCCGCCTGGGCGGCAGACGAGGTCGGCATGCTCTACGACATGGCGCACCGTTTCATGTCGGAAGAGATCGCGCCGCGCTACGACGAGTTCGAGAAGAACGAGATGGTCGACCGCGAGAGCTGGCTGAAGGCAGGCGCGGCCGGTCTGCTCTGTGCCTCGATGCCGGAGGAATATGGCGGCTCGGGCGGGACATTCGCGCACGAGAGCGCCATCATCGAGGCGATCGGCCATGTCGGCGTCGACGGTTTCGGCATCGGCCTGCACAATTCGATCGTCGCCCCTTACATCCTCCACTACGGCTCCGATGAGCAGAAAAAGAAGTGGCTGCCGAAACTGGCGACCGGCGAGCTGATCGGCGCCATCGCCATGACCGAGCCCGGCGCGGGCTCCGACCTGCAGGGCGTCAAGACGCGTGCCGAGAAGGATGGCAATCATTACAAGGTCAATGGCTCGAAGACCTTCATCACCAATGGCCAGCTCGCCAACTTCATTATCATCGTCACCAAGACCGATCCGGAGAAGGGCGCCAAGGGCACTTCGCTGATCGTCGTCGAGACCGACGAAGTGGAGGGGTTTGAGCGCGGCCGCAACCTCGACAAGATTGGTTTGAAGGCCAACGACACGTCGGAACTGTTCTTCAACGATATGCGCGTGCAGACCTCCAATCTCCTCGGCCACGAGGAAGGCCAGGGCTTCGTCCAGCTGATGCAGCAATTGCCGCAGGAGCGCCTGCAGATCGGCACCGGCGCCATCGCTATGGTCGAGCGGGCGCTGGCGCTGACAATCGACTATGTCAAGGAGCGCAAAGCCTTCGGCAAGGCGATCATCGATTTCCAGAACACCCAGTTCAAGCTGGCCGAACTGAAGACCGAGGCGACCATCGGCCGCGTCTTCTACAATGACTGCGTCGCCCGCCACATCAATGGTGGCCTCGACCCGGTGACCGCCTCGATGGCCAAATACTGGCTGTCCGACCTACAGGGAAAAGTCGTCGACGAATGCCTTCAATTGCATGGCGGCTATGGCTACATGAATGAATACCCGATCGCCCGCATGTTTCGCGACGCCCGCGTCCAGCGCATCTACGGCGGCACCAACGAGATCATGAAATTGCTGATCGGGCGCTCTCTCTGAGCGACTTTTCAGCAAACCAAAGGAGCAGGAAATGGCCGAAGCTTATGTCTATGACGCCGTGCGCACGCCGCGCGGCAGGGGCAAGAAGGATGGCTCGCTGCACGAAGTGCCGGCGGTGCGACTCGGCGCCAAGGTGCTCGAAGCGATCCGCGACCGCAATGGACTGGATACCGGCACCGTCGACGACATCATCTTCGGCTGCGTTGATCCGGTCGGCGAGGCGGGTTCTGTCATTCCGCGTGCCGCAGCCTTCGAAGCTGGCTATGCGACCACGGCGCCCGGCATGCAGATCTCGCGCTTCTGCGCCTCGGGCCTGGACGCCATCAACTTCGGCGCCGCCAAGATCGCACAAGGCGCCGACGAGATCGTCATCGCCGGCGGCGTCGAATCGATGTCGCGCGTCGGCATGGGTGCATCCGGCGGGGCCTGGTTCATGGACCCCTCGGTTGGTCTGCCGGGCTGGTTCGTTCCGCAAGGCATTTCGGCCGATCTGATCGCCACCAAATACGGCTTTTCGCGTGATGACGTCGACGCCTATGCGGTCGAGAGCCAGAAGCGCGCCGCCAAAGCCTGGGGCGAAGGCCGCTTCAAGAATTCGGTGATCTCGATCAAGGACCAGAACGGGCTGACCATCCTCGACCATGACGAGCATATGCGGCCTTCGACCGATATGCAGTCGCTGGCGGCACTGAACCCGTCTTTCGTCATACCCGGCGAAATGGGCGGCTTTGATGCCGTCGCGGTGCAGAAGCATCCCGAGGTGGAAGAGGTCAACCACGTCCACCACGCCGGCAATTCGTCCGGCATAGTCGACGGCGCGGCGGCCGTTCTGCTCGGCTCGAAGAAGGCTGGAAAGACGCTGGGCCTGAAGCCGCGCGCACGCATCCGTGCATTCGCCAATATCGGCTCGGAACCGGTGCTGATGCTGACCGGCCCGGTCGACGTGACCGAAAAATTGCTGAAGCGCGCCAAAATGAAGCTGTCGGACATCGATCTGTTCGAGCTCAACGAGGCTTTCGCCTCTGTAGTGCTGCGCTACATGCAGGCCTTCGACATTTCGCACGACAGGATCAACGTCAATGGCGGCGCCATCGCCATGGGCCATCCGCTCGGCGCCACTGGCGCGATGATCTTCGGCACGGTGCTGGACGAACTGGAGCGCCGCGACCTGAACACCGCGTTGGTGACGCTTTGCATCGGCGCCGGTATGGGCACCGCAACGATCATCGAACGCGTCTGACGGGAGAGAGACCGATGAGCTACACCAATTTCACCCTCGACATCGACGCAGACGGCATCGCGCTCATCACCTGGGATATGCCCGACAGGTCGATGAACGTCTTCACCGAAGAGGCGATGCTGGAACTGAACGCCATCGTCGACAAGGTGGCGAGCGACGCGGCGATAAAGGGGGCGGTCATCACCTCCGGCAAAGACACGTTTTCCGGCGGTGCCGACATCACCATGCTGCAGAAGATGCTGTCGACCTTCGCAGCCGACAAAGCCAAGGATCTGGACAAGGCGACCAAGGTGCTGTTCGACAATGCCGGCTACATGACGGGCCTGTTCCGCAAGCTGGAAACCTCAGGCAAGCCATGGGTGTCGGCGATCAACGGCACTTGCATGGGCGGCGCGTTCGAACTATCGCTTGCTTGCCACGGCCGTGTCACGGCC
>NZ_SUEO01000363.1:0-279 GCF_004962925.1 Mesorhizobium sp.
AGCCAGTTCCTGTGAGTCATTCAAAATCCTCGGCCGGAAATCGTTCTAATGCGAGACCGGCAAGGTACCCATATCCGGGTGAATTTCGGCAGCCATAAGGCCTTTGTCGCCGCGCCCGAAGCGGACCAGCACGACCTGCCCCGGCCTGAGCTCGGTGATGCCGTAGCGGCGCAACGTCTCCATATGGACGAAAATGTCCTCGGTGCCCTCGCCCCGGGTCAGAAAACCGAACCCCTTGGTGCGGTTGAACCATTTCACCAGCGCCCGCTCGAGGCCGCT
>NZ_SUEO01000363.1:289-2830 GCF_004962925.1 Mesorhizobium sp.
CTGATCCTGCATCTCCGCCGGATGGACCGCTGTGGTGACATCCATGGAGAGCACACGGAACGCCTGCAATCCGCGCTCGCCGTGCTTGACGAGGCAGACGACGCGCGCGCCTTCCAAGGCGGTCTGGAAACCGTCCTTTCGAAGACACGTCACGTGGAGGAGAATATCGCCGGAAGAGCCGTCATCGGGAAGAATGAAACCGTAACCCTTGGCCACATCGAACCATTTGATGGCGCCCGCAACCTCGACAAGATCAGCCGCATCGCCGCTCTCGTCCCTTTGCAAGGCGTCGTTACCGGTTCCGTCCCGCCCCATGAAAGAGGCCTTTTCCCCCATAAGAACGCCCCCCTTTTTCCAAGAATACCGCAACTGATTCTTGACGTTAGATTAACACTGCCGCTTCCGGTGTGTGCAAGACCTGACGTGCCTTTTTTCACGGTTGATTGCAGGAATACCGGATTTGTTGTTTGCCGGCGTGACCGGCTATCGGCGATTGCCCTTTGGCCGGGTGGCCCCTATGTTCCGCCGCAACGCAACATTTCGAGGAAAATCCCATGCGCTACCTGCACACCATGGTCCGCGTCGCCGACATCGATGCATCGCTCGATTTCTACTGCAACAAGCTTGGCCTCAAGGAAGTGCGTCGCCACGAAAACGAACAGGGGCGCTTCACGCTGATCTTCCTCGCCGCTTCCGAAGACGAGCAAAGCGGCATCGCCGAAAAGGCGCCGCTGATCGAGCTCACCTACAATTGGGATCCTGAAGACTACAAGGGCGGCCGCAATTTCGGGCACCTCGCTTATGAGGTCGACGACATCTACGCCACCTGCCAGCAGCTGATGGACAAGGGCGTCACCATCAACCGGCCGCCGCGCGATGGCAACATGGCCTTCGTCAAATCGCCGGACGGCATTTCGATCGAGCTTTTGCAGAAAGGCCCCGCCAAGGCCAAGGCCGAGCCCTGGGCGTCGATGCCGAACACCGGCAGCTGGTAGCCAATCACAAGATCGAGAGCGGGTACGACCTGGCCTGAGATTTTATGGCGTTTCTCAAGATCGCGCCTATCTGTCCGGCCATCGCGCCTGCTTCCGAAATTGGCGCATCCAAAAGATGCGCGCTTGCTTCAGGAGAAATCCATTCATGCCGACCAGCCATGTCGATGTCGCCACCGAACATGCGAGCCGCTATCTGCAGCAGCTCTGCAAGCACTGGGCGCACAAGTTTCCCGTCGAGTTCGATCCGAACCACGGGACAATCGATCTCACGCTAGGCCGCACGGTTCTGGACGCCGATGCGGCAGCGCTCCACATCACGGTAGCTACTGACGAAGCCGGCTCGCTGGAGCGCCTGGAAGCGGTCGTCGCCGACCACATCAAACGCTTCGCTTTCCGCGAAGAGCTGGCGTTCGACTGGAAAAGGGCTTCGGCGGCGTAGGCGACCACGTTCAGCCGCCTCGGCCGGCCAACTCCAGCAGCGCCAGCACCGTGCGCCAGTTGCGCGCGGTGCCGGGCACTTTCAGCGTGCGCGGGATGAGATTGGCAAACACCGATTTGCCGAGACCTTCCGGTGCATGCAGGTAAAGCACGTCACCCCTGATCTCGAACCGCTCGGGACCGGTGCATTTTTCCGAAAGACGGGCCGTCTCCTCGGGTGTCGGCTCACGCTCCAGCACATAGGCGTGGAGCTTCGTCGGCTCCCCGGCGACCTCAGGATAGGGATTTTCCGCCACCAGCCGCTCGAACCAGCCGAGATCGCGCACCATGATGCGCGAGTGAAATCCCCATTTCTTCTCGAAGGCCGTTTCCAGCTGTTTGGTCAGCGTAGCGGCATCACCCTTTGCCGACCGGAACACGACGTTGCCGCTCTGCACATAGGTGGCGACGTCGCGAAAGCCGAGCTCCTCGAAGAACGATCGGAGTTCGGCCATCTTGACCATGCGGTTGCCGCCGACATTGATGCCGGAAAACAGCGCGACGAAGATTTTCGCCTGGGCACTCATATTTGGGCACTCATAGTCGGGTGGTCATATGATGAACCCGGCGAGCGTTTCGTTGTCGGTGATGTCCTGATACTGAACGCCCTCGGCCTCGAAATTCGCATTGAGCAGCTCGAAATTGCGGCGGTCCTTGGTTTCGATGCCGATCAGCACCGAACCGAAATTGCGCGCCGATTTCTTCAAATATTCGAAGCGGGCGATATCGTCGTCGGGTCCGAGCAATTCGAGGAAATCGCGCAGCGCGCCCGGCCGTTGCGGAAAACGGATGATGAAGTACTTCTTCAGCCCCTCAAAGCGCAGCGCCCTTTCCTTCACATCCGGCAGCCGCTCGAAATCGAAATTGCCGCCCGAAACCACCGCGACGATGGTCTTGCCCCTGATTTCCCTCTTCGAAAAATCCTTGAGCGCGTCGATCGCCAGTGCGCCGGCCGGCTCCAGCACCACGCCTTCGACATTCAGCATCTCGATCATGGTCGCGCAGAGCCGGTTTTCCGGGATCAGCCGCACGGTGTTGGTGGCAAATTCCCTGAGATGCCGCAACGGCT
>NZ_SUEO01000364.1 GCF_004962925.1 Mesorhizobium sp.
CGGTGGAGAAATGGAATGCGCCGGCCTTGCAGCAACAGCTTTCGATCGGAAAGTACCTTTTGTTATGTTCAAAGGGATATGCGATTTTGCGGAAGGAAAGAATGATTCTTATCAAGCAATGGCAGCTAAGAATGCTTGCAGACTTGCAATTTCGATGGTCAACGCGCGCTGGTCCAAAAAGTGAACATCCAGCTCCTTCCAATCCGCACTGCCCTCTACAGTAAAATCCGTCAGGTTCCAGAGGATCTCGCAGTGCCGATGGCGCGGAGCTCTCCTGGCGAACCTCCGGCTTGAAAGCTCACGCCACCGCGACACACTCGATCTCGAAAGTCGAACTCCATCGGCCACGACGCCGCCGGCACGAAGCTGCGTGCCGGCGGGTTCGTCGAAAAGTACTTGGCATAACCCGATTGATGGCGTTGTAGAAGCCGGAATTGACGGCGTACATGCGCACCATCACCACATTGTCGAGCGAGGTTCCCGCCCCTTCCAGACAATGTTTCAGCGCCTTCAACGACGTCTCGGTCTGCGTTTCGATGTCGCCGCGCACCATCGCCTCAGTTCAGAAACCCAATAAACCGTCCGGCGAAAAGCACGGAGGTCCACAGCATCAGCGAGAGCACAGCCAGGATGGTGACGGTGCCGCCGGCCGGCTCGCCACCACCTTTTGCGCGGCGCATGAAGACGAGGAAGTTGGCGCCGGCGAGAAGGATGAGCGCCATCTTGGCGAGGAAAATCGGCATCGCCGCATACTCCCTCGCCCTGACCGAAAAGAGCAGCGACCCGGTGACCAGCGCACCGGCAAACGCGGTAAATGCGGTGCGGCGCAGCAGCGCGACGAACGCCGCTTGCGGCAGCGAGCGGAAGGCGCCGAGGATCCTGAGGTCCATGAGCCAGACGCTGGTCAGCAGCGCGCCGATCGACATGATGTGGAGCGCGTTGACGATGGGGTAGGCGACGAAGGATGCCTTCAGTCCCCGCACGAAGGCCAGTTGCTCGATGCCGGCGAGGAGCCCGTCCATTCAAGCCGGCGGCACGCGGTCGGGATAGACATCGTAAGTCTTGCCGTTGACGATGACGCGGGATGCTTTCATACGCTTCTCGGCCTCGTCGAGCGAGCGGTGGCCGATCGCGGTCACTTCGTCGCCGACCTTGGCAACCTCCTCCGTGAAGCCGGCGGCAATGGTGCGGGACGGCGGCGCCATCTCCACCCGCCAGACCTCTCCCTCTGCGTCGACATCCAGCGTGGCGTGCGGATTGCCGATATAGATGGCCGTGATCTTGCCCCGGAGTTCAAAGAACCCGTCCTGCGTCCACGACCAGCCGTGATGGGCATAGGCTGCGGTGGCGGCGGCAAGGATCACTGCTGATGCCAGCGTGACGGTCCGAATCCCGTTGAAAGGTGACTGCATCGCTCGTCTCCTCGGCCCATCCCGCCATTCGAGAGTAGGTCACGGCGAGGCAACGTCAAATCACATCGGTGCGAAGGGTGTCGGCCATGGCCGCTATGGACCGTTCGCCCAGGCGCCGCCCGATCGATCGCTGACAGGGCAAGCGCTTAAGGTTGGCGCTGCCCCTCATTCCCTGCCGGGCATTTCTCCCCGTATAGTGACGGGGAGAAAGACGCCTTCGCAAACGATTTCGCCAATCTCCAGCGCTGCAGAAAACGTGCCGAGGTTGCGGCCAGCCTCTTCTCCCCGTCCCTATACGGGGAGAAGGTGCCGGCAGGCGGATGAGGGGCGGCACCGACATCGACAATTGGTCAGTCGAGCGCCACTTTTATCGGCAGCGATTGCCCTACGGCACAAACGCTCCGGTCTTGCTTATGACGTATATGCACGCCATGTTCGGCCCCTACCCCGCCGCTCTTCTTCTCCATCGGATGAAGGTCGGAGACTCACACCTGAACGAGGCACACCATGAGCAGTATGAGAGACCGTCAGGAAGGCTTCGAAAAGAAGTTTGCGATGGACGAGGAAACGAAATTCAAGGCTATGGCGCGCCGCAACAAGCTGCTCGGCCTGTGGGCCGCCGAAAAGCTCGGCAAGTCAGGTGAGGACGCCGACGCCTATGCGAAAGAGGTGGTGCGCGCGGATTTCGAAGAGGCCGGGGACGACGATGTGTTCCGCAAGGTACGCGCCGATTTCGACGCGGCCGGCATCGCCCAGTCGGATCATCAGATTCGCAGCGCCATGGCCGAACTGCTGGTGACCGCAGTCGAGCAGATCAAAACGAGCTGAGCACCGCTCGGTCCGACAGAAACCGCCCGCAGCCGGCAGTAGTGCCAGCCTAAAGCGCGTCGCCACGCGCTTTAGGTTCTTGTTCTTATGCATGTCGTTATCCCAAAACCGCTACGCACTTTTGGGCGACATGCGTTAGCTGTGGGCGGCCGCCAGATTCTTTACGTGCTTTTCGTGCATCCGCAGCGTCGGTAGCATCTTCTTGGCGAATTCCTTCAGCGCCGGGTCTTCGCCCGACTGCGCATAGGTGGAAAACAGCGCCAACGCCTGCTTGTGCGCCTCGGTCTGCAGAACGATGTATTTCGCCTGGAATTCATCGCCGTCGAGGGTCTTGAGCTGGTCCAGCATCGCCTGGTCCTTCGGCTGCAGGGCCGGGCCGTTCGGTGTCACCGAGGCCGTCGTCTGGCTCTGTTGGAGAGCTGCCTTGAAATCCTCACCGGCCTTGGTGTGATCCCTAACCATCAGCG
>NZ_SUEO01000365.1 GCF_004962925.1 Mesorhizobium sp.
CCCCTCAAGGGGGGAGGAAATCCTCTTCTACGTCGCCTCGCGCGGCCATCATGCCGACATCGGCGGCACCGCGCCCGGCTCTATGACGCCGCTCGCCACCACCGTCGACGAGGAAGGCGTGCTGTTCGACAATTTCCGCATTGTCGATCGCGGCAGGTTTCGCGAGAGGGAACTGGAGACGCTGCTCACCGACCACCCTTACCCAGCACGCAATCCGCACCAGAACATCGCCGACCTCAAGGCGCAGATTGCCGCCAACGAAAAGGGCGTTGCCGAACTGCGCAAGATGGTCGCGCATTTCGGCCTCGATGTCGTCGAGGCCTATATGGGTCACGTCCAGGACAACGCAGCCGAAAGTGTGCGCCGCGTGTTGGAGCGGCTGCCCGACAGTTCCGTATACGAGTATCCGACCGACACCGGCCAGATCATCAAGGTGAAGATCTCGGTCGACCGGAAAAAGCGCGAGGCGACCGTCGACTTCACCGGCACGTCGCCGGTCATGAAGAATAATTTCAACGCTCCCGAACCGGTCGCCCGTGCAGCCGTGCTCTACGTCTTCCGCGTCATGGTCGAGGACATGATCCCGATGAATGCCGGGTGTCTGAGACCCATCAACATCGTCATCCCCGATGGCTCGATGCTGAAACCCGCCTATCCGGCGGCGGTCGTCGCCGGCAATGTCGAGACCTCCCAGCACGTCACCAACGCGCTGTTCGGCGCCATGGGCGCGATGGCCAACGCGCAAGGCACGATGAACAACCTCACCTTCGGCAACAAGCAGTACCAGTATTACGAGACGATCTGCTCCGGCTCGCCGGCAGGCCGGATGAATTCCGGCCGCGGCTTTGCCGGCACGTCCGGCGTCCACACCCACATGACCAATTCGCGCCTGACCGACCCGGAAGTGCTGGAATTGCGCTTCCCCGTCCTGCTCGAGGATTTCCACATCCGCGAAGGCTCCGGCGGCAAGGGTAAATGGAGTGCCGGCGACGGCACCAAGCGCACCATCCGCTTTCTCGAAAAGATGGAATGCGCCATCCTGTCCTCGCATCGCAACCGCCCGCCGCAAGGCCTGGACGGCGGCGGCGATGGCGAGGCCGGCTCGACCAAGGTCCGCCGCAAGGATGGCCGCGTCGAAGTCCTGAAGGCTTGCGACCAGACGGTGCTGGAGGCCGGTGAAGCCGTCATCGTGACGACGCCGACGCCGGGTGGATTTGGCTAGGCCTGAGCTCGTCTGTCACCGGCCTGTCATGACGCTGCGCTACCCGCTTGCGGCAAAGCAAACGGGGAATCGCCTTGCCATGACCGACATTTCCGGAGAACTGGTTTTTCGCCGCGGCAAGGAAGTTGGCAAGGCCGTCTATCAGAATCGCCCGCTGTCGAAGGCCGGCCTTTCCGAGCGGCTCTTCGCCTTCCTGTTTTCCGGCCTCGTCTATCCGCAGATATGGGAGGACCCCGATGTCGACATGGACGCGATGCAGCTTGGCCAGGGCCACCGCGTCGTCACCATCGCCTCGGGCGGCTGTAACATCCTCGCCTATCTCACCCGGTCACCGGAACGGATCGACGCCGTCGATCTCAACACCGCCCATATCGCGCTGAACCGCATGAAGCTCGAGGCGGTGCGTCATCTGCCCTCGCAGGGCGACCTGTTCCGTTTCTTCGGCGCTGCCAAGAGCCGTCACAATTCGCAGGCCTACGACCGCTTCATCGCGCCGCATCTCGATCCGATCAGCCGCCATTACTGGGAGCGTCGCACCTGGCGCGGCCGTCGCCGCATCGCCGTCTTCGACCGCAATTTCTACCAGACCGGTCTGCTCGGCCTGTTCATCGCCATGGGTCACCGCACCGCCAAATTCTTCGGCGTCGATCCGGCCGGCATCATGCAAGCCAAAAGCCTTGCCGACCAGCGCCGCTTCTTCAACGAGGAGCTGGCGCCGGTCTTCGAGAGGCCGTTGCTGAAATGGGCCACCTCGCGAAAAGCCTCGCTGTTCGGGCTCGGCATTCCGCCGGCACAGTACGATTCGCTGATCACCTCTGGCGACGGCACCATGGCCAGCGTGCTGAAGGCCCGGCTTGAAAAGCTCGCTTGCGATTTTCCGTTGAAGAACAACTATTTCGCCTGGCAGGCTTTTGCCCGCCGCTATCCCAATCCCGGCGAGGCGGCGCTGCCTGCCTATCTCGAAAAGCGCAATTACAATACGATCCGCAACAATGTCGACCGCGTTGCCATCCACCATGCCAATCTGATCGAATTCCTCGCCGGCAAGGATGCCGGTTCGGTCGACCGCTTCGTCCTGCTCGACGCGCAGGACTGGATGACCGACGACCAGCTCAACGCGCTGTGGGCCGAGATCACCCGCACCGCGTCCACTCATGCTCGCGTCATCTTCCGCACTGCAGCTGAACCCAGCCTGTTGCCCGGCCGGGTTTCGAATTCGCTGCTCGACCAATGGAGCTATGCGAACGACGCCTCGCGCGAATATTCTGCCCGCGACCGTTCGGCCATCTATGGCGGCTTCCACCTTTATGTGAAGCAGGCCGCATGAGCACGAC
>NZ_SUEO01000366.1 GCF_004962925.1 Mesorhizobium sp.
GGCCGAGCAGCCGCTCCAGCGACCAGCCAGGCGTTTTCGCCAGCTCGCCGATGGTGTTGACGCCGATGCCGGCCAGCCGCTCCCTGGTCACCGGGCCGACGCCCCACATCAGCTCGACCGGCAGATCGTGCAGGAACTCCAGCTCGTGGCGCGGGTCGACCACCACCAGCCCGTCCGGCTTGGCCACCTGCGAGGCGATCTTGGCTAGGTGCTTGGTGCGCGCCACCCCGACCGAGATCGGCAGGCCGAGCTCGGCCCGCACGCGGCGGCGGATCGTGTCGGCGATCTCGTCCGGCGGACCGAACAGGTGGGTGCAGCCGGTGACGTCGGCAAAGGCCTCGTCGATGGAAATCCGCTCGACCACAGGTGTGAAATCGCCGAGCACTTGAATAGCCGCATCGCCCAGTCGCTGGTAGTCCTTGAAATGGCCGCCGACAAAGATCAGCCCGGGGCAGAGTTCCCGCGCGCGCCGTCCCGGCATGCCGCCACGCACGCCGAAAGCCTTGGCCTCGTAGGAGGCGGCCAACACGACGCCGCCGCCGACGGCGATCGGCTTGCCGCGCAGGGCAGGGTCGAGCAACTGTTCGACCGAGGCATAGAAGGCGTCGAGATCCGCGTGGAGGATGTTGGCTTCCATCCGACCCGTTCGCCCGCGGCGGTTCGAACGCCGCATTGTCTTGAGGTGGTTTCTGTGGAACATAAAGAGAACATAGTGGGCGGATTGTCAAGGAGCGTGGAGGGCAATCGCTTCAGGTTTGCGCTGCTCCTCATCGCCCCGCTTTCCAGCATTGGTGGTTGGCGAAAGCCGAAGCGACATCCGATCTTCCCCGCAAGGGGGGAGATTGGATGCTTCGCTGACGGCGCCTACTCCGGAATGTTTAAGGTGCCCTACAGCGCCATCTTGTAGCCGAGATGGCTGGCGGTGAAGCCGAGGCGCTCGTAGAAAGCGTGCGCCTCCCGTCGGCTCTTGTCCGTAGTGAGCTGGACGAAGCTGCAGTTGCGCGAGCGGCACGCTTCAGTCGCCCATTCGATCATCAGCTTGCCGATGCCGCCGGACCGCCGGTGCCGGGCGACGCGAACGCCTTCGATCTGGCCGCGCCAGGCGCCTTTCCTGGAAATACCCGGAATGAAGCTGAGCTGCAGGGTTCCGACGACTTGCCCGGCTTCGACAGCCACGGCCAGCAGCTGATTGGGATCGGCATCGATTGCGCTGAAGGCATCGAGGTAGGACGGCGCGAGCGGCGTCGAAGGGTCTTCCCGACCAGCGCCAAGCGCATCGTCGGCAAGCAATGCGACAATTGCCGGCAGATCGGGCGCTTGCGCGCGACGGAACTCGACCTCGCTCATCGAGGCGATGACATACGGCGCGGGCTTGGCGACGGCAAGAGCGATCCAACCATTTCGCGGCCGATGGCTCGGCGATCTCCGGCTTACACCACCTGTCGTGCCCAGAGGCGGTGGCCATAACGCCGGAAGAAGCGCGCCAGGAGCCGCTGCTGCCTGGCACGGGCGAGATCGGCGCCGCGTCTTTCCTGGCGCCAGCGCGGCATGTTGCGATAACAGGCGATGAAGCGAGCGGCGTCCTCGAGCGCCTCCTCGGCCGACTGCGCCGGGCGGATCGTTGCCAGGAACAAGTCCTCGCCGTGCTTCAGCCGGTCGACGATCGCCTTGCGCTGGTCATGGCCCAGGCGCGCCCTGCCTATGCCGTCGAGGCGGATGGCCGTGAAGGCGGCCAGCATGGCTGGGCTGTCGCCGGTATAGCCGCAATCGCGGGCGAATTGAGCGGAGAGGGCGTCCATCCTGGTTTCCTCGGCTGGCGGCGGCCGCGGCGGATGCCCGGACCTGCTGCCCATCCGTGTCGTCCACGGCTCTGTTATCCGTCGCTACAGGATGTAAGCATAACTCAACTAATGATACAAGTTAAACTTTTGCTTTGGTTTGAGCGGAACGGACTCGACTCTTCGGGTAAAACCCATGAGAATGTGAACACAACAGGAACGGAGGCGCTAGGGGCGATGGCATTGCCGGGCAAGGAAGCGACGATCGCCGAGGTCGTCTCGATTGCGGTCGAGTGTATCGATTGCGGCCGCAACAGATGGTGGAAGCCGGCTGAGCTGAGGCGCTTCGGGGTGACCGGGCAGACGCCGCTGGCGTCCCTTTCGGGGCGGCTTCGCTGCTCGGCCTGCCGCGCTGACGGGCTGCCGGGCGCAGCGGTCTCGATCCAGGCGGCGTTCATCGACGAGCAGCAGCGACGCCGCGCCGAGGCGCGGATGCTCAGCGATCGCGAGATTCCGCTGGAGAGATCCAGGCGGGCTTGAGCGGTGGAGCAATATCTCCCCCCCCCTGTGGGGGAGAAAGCGATTTCAACACCTTGGCTGGAGTGAGCCCGAAGGGCGAAGCGCAGGCTAAGTGTTAGAAATCGCAAGAGAGGGGATC
>NZ_SUEO01000367.1 GCF_004962925.1 Mesorhizobium sp.
GTCTCGTTGTCGGACGAGCGCGGCTTGGCGAACTGGCCGGCGACGCGACCGACCTTCACCACCGGCTGCGCGCCGGCGAAGGTCAGCACCACCGACATCTGCAGGAAGACGCGGAAGAAGTCGCGGATGTTGTCCGCGCCATGCTCGGCAAAACTCTCGGCGCAATCGCCGCCCTGCAGAAGGAATGCGTCACCGGCAGCGACGGTCGCAAGCTGCTTCTTCAGCTTGCGTGCCTCACCTGCAAAAACCAGCGGCGGAAAGGTGGCGAGTTGGGCTTCCGTGTTCTTCAGCGCGGCAAGATCCGGATAGGCAGGAACCTGCTGGATCGGCTTTGCTCTCCACGAATTCGGTGACCATTTCGTCATCGTTGCACCCAACGTTCTTTCCAGCGGGCGCTATCGCCCGCCATTGCGCCCCAATATGGGATCGCGGCTCCATACACGAAGCCGATTTCCTATTCTAGACCGGATTTGGACGTGTGGCGAATGGCCGTGATGCGCCAAAACGGCCGGCATAGTCATTGGCCAAAGCACCAGCGACGCCTTGCTATGCAGCCTTCTCCACCAGCCGAGCCAATTGCGTCATGACGACCGCGGACCCAGCCAGCCGCTTTTCAGATGTCGGCCAGTCGCGGACGAAAACGACGCTGTGATCCGGCCGGATCTTGGCCAGCGAGCCCTGCTCGCCGATGAACGTGACCAGCCCGACAGGATTGGAAAACTCGCGCTTGCGGAAGTGTATGACGACGCCCTTTGGCCCGGCATCGAGCTTTTCGACGTTGGCCTTGCGGCAGAGCGCCTTGATGAAGACGATCTTCAGCAGGTGCTTCACCTCCTCCGGCAACGGGCCGAAGCGGTCGATCAGTTCGGCGCCGAAGGCATCGATCTCCTCGGTGTTTTCGAGATCGCCGAGGCGGCGGTAGAGCGCCAGCCGCAGTTGCAGGTCCGGAACATAGCTCTCCGGGATCATCACCGCCGTGCCGACGGCGATCTGCGGCGACCAGCCGCCATCTTGAACCTCGCCGGAATCCTTCACCTCGGCGACCGCTTCTTCCAGCATCTGCTGGTAAAGCTCGAAGCCGACCTCCTTGATGTGGCCGGACTGCTCTTCGCCAAGAAGATTGCCGGCACCTCTGATATCGAGATCATGGCTGGCGAGCTGAAAGCCGGCGCCCAGCGTGTCGAGCGACTGCAGCACCTTCAACCGGCGCTCGGCGGTGTCGGTCAGCTTGCGGTTGGCCGGAAGTGTGAACAGCGCATAGGCGCGCACCTTCGAGCGGCCGACGCGACCGCGCAACTGGTAGAGTTGCGACAGGCCGAACATGTCGGCGCGATGCACGATCAGCGTGTTGGCGGTCGGGATATCGAGGCCGGATTCGACAATGGTGGTCGACAGCAACACGTCGTACTGGCCGTCATAGAAGGCATTCATGATGTCGTCGAGCTCGCCCGGCGGCATCTGGCCGTGAGCGACAGCCACTTTCAGCTCTGGCACGGATTCTCGAAGGAAATCATGAATTTCCGCCAAATCGCTGATGCGCGGCACGACATAGAAGGAATGGCCGCCACGGTAACGTTCCCTGAGCAGGGTCTCGCGGATAACCAGGGGATCGAATGGCGAGATAAAGGTGCGCACCGCCAGGCGGTCGACCGGCGGCGTGGCGATCAGCGACAGTTCGCGCACGCCGGTCAATGCCAGTTGCAGCGTGCGCGGGATCGGCGTCGCCGACAGCGTCAGCACATGCACGTCGCTCTTCAGGTCCTTGAGCCGTTCCTTGTGCTTGACGCCAAAGTGCTGCTCCTCGTCGATGATCAACAGGCCGAGATTCTTGAACGAGATCGAGGAGCCGAGCAGCGCATGCGTGCCGACGACGATGTCGACCGTGCCTTCGGAGATGCCTTTTTTTGCCTCGGCCAGATCCTTGGCGCCGACCAGCCGCGAGGCCTGGGCGACGCGGATCGGCAGGCCGGAGAAACGCTGCGAGAAGGTCTTGAAATGCTGGCGTGACAACAGCGTCGTCGGCACCACCACCGCGACCTGAAAGCCTTCCATCGCCGCGATGAAGGCGGCACGAAGGGCGACTTCGGTCTTGCCGAAGCCGACGTCGCCGCAGATCAGCCGGTCCATCGGCTTTCCCGCGCCCAGATCGCCCATGACCGAATCGATCGCCGTCTGCTGGTCGTCGGTCTCCTCATAAGGGAAACGCGCCGCAAACTCGCCATAGAGGCCTTCCGCCGGCACCAGCGAAGGAGCGGCGCGCATCTGCCGCTCGGCGGCGATGCGGATCAACTGGCCGGCCATGTCGAGCAGGCGCTTCTTCAGCCGCGCCTTGCGCGACTGCCAGGCACCGCCGCCAAGCTTGTCCAATGTCGCTTCGGCCGACTCCGAGC
>NZ_SUEO01000368.1 GCF_004962925.1 Mesorhizobium sp.
GGGTTAAGCCGGGGATCAAAGCCCGGGTGAAGCACTTGCGCGGCGAGGAAGACCTTCGGCACGCCTCGCTGCAGGATTTCTGGGAGGAATACTGAGCGATCTTGCCTCTGCGGGAATGCTCTACCATCTGCTGCTGGCCTTCTCGGCGCATCTCAACGCCGGCGACGGAGGCTTTGTCCCAAGCGGTTTCTCAATGGTACATATCCGCTTCTGTTCAGCACCTTTGGCGGCAATACCGTCGCATGCGCGGCCGGCATGGCCGTACTTGATGTCATCGAGCGAGAGAGCCTGGTCAGGCGGAGCGCTGAGTACAGGCGAATATCTGCGGCATGAACTGCGCCGCCTGGCTGAACGGTACGAAATCATCGGGCGACATACGCGGCCGTGGGATGATGACCGGCGTCGAACTGGTGACCGATCGCCTCACCAAAGAGCCGGCAATTCAGCAAACTGATCGCCTTGTCGAAGACGTGCTTGCCCGAAACGTCCTCATCGGCAAGGGGACGCCCAACACCCTCAAGCTCCGTCCGCCACTGATCTGGTCGCGTAACGAAGTTGACGTTTTCATCAGCGCTTTTGACGACGGCTTGAAAGCGCAGCGATGACCGTGTCAGGAGCGCACCTGTCATAATTGTTTGAGCTGACGGCCCTTAGCGGACTTGCACTAGGGCTTGTAAAACGGATCGAGATGGATTTGCTGAATTTTGCCGTGCCAAGTGAAGTGGCGGCGTCAGGCGTAATAGGCTGCTGAAACGCGGCGGCGGTCGTGGTCAGTTTTGCGGTATCTGAAGCGGCAGGGATGTGATGCGGCAAATACGGGCAAACGGGCGGTAGAAAGCAAATGTAGCCAGTTGTCCTGCGACGGCGTTGTTGAGGGCAAGACACGCGCCCCTTCCCTGCCCCACAATGCAGCGTCGATTTCGCGCCTCTGCACCTTTTGACGAAGCTGCTGAACGCCGGGCCTGAAAACATTCGGCGAACTCATCGACCTTCATATCGACGACATGTGCGATGCGGGCAAGTCCCCTCGCCGCTCCAAGGCCGCAGCCCTCGATATGCTCCAAAGACATCTGGGGAAGTGCAACTTCGCAGCCCTTGATCGCGAACGGCTCATTCGCTTTGGTCGCGACCGGGCCGCCCAAGGTGCCGGACCGATGACTCTCGGTATCGACATCGGCTTTGTAAAACTCATTCTGGCTCATGCCGCTGCGGTTCACGGCCTGCCCGTCAGGGTCGAACCGGTGGATCTCGCGCGTATCGCCCTAAAGAGGCTTGGCCTCGTTGGGAAAGGCCATCAGCGCGACAGGCGGCCGACGCAGGATGAACTCGACAGGCTCATCGATCACTTCGATGCAAAGCCCGTCAATTTGCACCGGTTAGCCAGATCATACGTTTCGCAGTCGCAACTGCAATGCGCCAGGAGGAAATTTGCAGGGCGCGGTGGTCCGACGTGGACCCTCGCGCACGGATGCTTCTGATCCGTGACCGGAAAGACTCTCGGAACAAGAACGGCAACAATCAGCGCATACCGCTATTGGCGGCAGCCGGATACGATGCGTGGGCCATTGTTGAGGAGCAGCGGGCAAGGCGCAGCAATGACGATGATCGAATTTCCCATTCAATCATAGGTAAGTCGGAACCGCCTTCCGTCGAGGATGCACTGACCTGGAGATCCACGACGTTCATTTTCATGATTTGCGGCACGAAGGCACGAGCCGCCTTTTCGAGGCTGGATTCACGATTGAACAGGTTGCGCTGGTGACTGGGCACAAGGACTGGAAAATGCTGAAACGATATACGCACCTTAAGCTCGAGACGCTCCACGCAGTGCTGGCGAACCGTGCTGCCTAACTTGATGGCCGATTCCCTGTTCGGATTGCAACAGTAGCCCAAAGTTCAAACCAGACCACGAATCTAGGGGTCAGGAGTTCGAATCTCTTGGGGCGCGCCATTCGGAATACGCCATTCGCGCCGAAAACTCCCCGTTCTTCCGATGCAAGCCGTCGAGTTGCATCCGGCCGGCCGCGCGCCTGACACTCTCGATGTATTGCGACGGCGAGCTAAGTGCACCGTCACCGCAATTCCGCCTCGTTCGGCTCGGCTTCGAGAACGCAAAGCGGCGCGGAATGTTGCAGAGCAAATCTTCGCAGCACCGTCGCCCAATGTGTGTGGTAACACCGCGACGGCGGAACCAGCGGAGTCTGATTTGACCGTGCCTTCTTCTAACACCAAGCGTGCGCTGATCACCGGGGCGGGTGCTGCCGACGGCATCGGCTTTGCCATTGCGCGGCAGCTCGGCCTTGCCGGTCATGCCGTTTTCCTGAACGGTGCCAGCGCGCGTGTACTCGATCGCGCCGCCGAGCTTTGCTCCGAAGGCAT
>NZ_SUEO01000369.1 GCF_004962925.1 Mesorhizobium sp.
GGCCACCCCTCCCCTCAAGGGGGAGGGAAACGCCGGCGACTATCGCGCCTGCTCCCGCGCCTTCAGTTCCAGCCGCCGCGCGTGCAGCACCGGCTCGGTGTAGCCGTTGGGTTGGACGCGGCCTTTGAAGACCAGGTCACAGGCAGCAAGAAACGCGATCGACTTGTCGAAATCCGGCGCCATCGGCCGGTAGAGCGGATCGCCTTGGTTCTGGCGATCGACAATCGCCGCCATGCGCTTCATCGTCTCCATTACCTGGTCTGAGGTGCACACACCATGGTGCAGCCAGTTGGCGATGTGCTGCGAGGAGATGCGCAGCGTGGCGCGGTCCTCCATCAGCCCAACGTCGTTGATGTCAGGCACTTTCGAGCAGCCGACGCCCTGGTCGATCCAGCGCACGACATAGCCCAGAATGCCTTGCGCGTTGTTGTCGAGCTCCTTCTGGATCTCTTCCGGCGACCAGTTCGGCCGCACCGCGACCGGCACCGACAATATGTCGTCGAGCTTGGCCTTCGGCCGGCTCTTCAGCGCCACTTGGACGGCATGCACATCGACCTTGTGATAGTGGGTGGCGTGCAGCGTCGCCGCCGTCGGCGAGGGCACCCAGGCGGTGTTGGCGCCGGCCTTGGGGTGCGCGATCTTCTCGGCCAGCATCGCCGCCATCAGATCGGGCATCGCCCACATGCCCTTGCCAATCTGGGCGTGGCCGGCCAGCCCAGATTCGAGCCCGGTGTCGACGTTCCAGGCCTCGTAGGCGGCAATCCAGGCGGCCTGCTTCATGTCGCCCTTGCGGATCATCGGGCCGGCTTCCATCGAAGTGTGGATCTCGTCACCGGTGCGGTCAAGGAAGCCGGTGTTGATGAAGACGACGCGGTCTTTAGCGGCGCGGATCGCCTCCTTGAGGTTGACGGTGGTGCGCCGCTCCTCGTCCATGATGCCCATCTTGATGGTATTTTCCGCCATGCCGAGCAGGGCCTCGACGCGGTCGAAAATCTCGACGGCGAAGGCGACTTCCTCCGGCCCGTGCATCTTGGGTTTTACGACGTACGTCGAGCCGGCGCGGGAGTTGGCGCGGCGCCCGTTCACGCCGATATCATGCAGCGCGATCAGCGCCGTCAGCGCCGCATCCATGATGCCTTCCGGCACCTCGTGGCCCTCGCGGTCGAGGATCGCCGGATTGGTCATGAGGTGGCCGACATTCCTGACCAGCATCAGTGAGCGGCCGGGCAAGGTCAGCGTGCCGCCATCGGGCGCGGTATAGGTGCGGTCGGGGTTGAGCCTCCGGACAAAGCTCTTGCCGCCCTTGGTGATCTCCTCGGCAAGATCGCCCTTCATCAGGCCGAGCCAGTTGCGGTAGACCACGACCTTGTCCTGCGCATCGACCGCCGCGACCGAATCCTCGCAGTCCTGGATGGTGGTCAGCGCCGATTCCAAGATGACATCGGCGATGCCGGCTGGATCGGTCTTGCCGATCTGGTTGCTGCGGTCGATGACAATCTCGATATGCAGGCCATTCCTGGTGAGCAGGACGGCCTCGGGATTGTCGGCGTCGCCGCGATAGCCGGCAAACTGTTTTGGGTCGGCGAGCGTGGTAGCGCCGGCACCCTCACCCAGCCGCAACATGCCGTTGGCAACCGAAAGCCCGTTCACCCCTGCCCATTTGCCCGAGGTGACCGGCACCGATTCATCGAGAAAACCCTTCGCCCAGGCAATGACCTTGGCGCCGCGCACGGGATTGAACTTCCCGCCCTTCTCGGCGCCGTCGGTTTCCGGAATGGCATCGGTGCCGTAAAGCGCGTCGTAGAGCGAACCCCAGCGTGCGTTGGCGGCGTTCAGCGCATAGCGCGCGTTCATCACCGGCACCACCAGCTGCGGCCCGGCAACCACCGAGATTTCCGGGTCGACATTTTCGGTCGCGACTGAGAAGGCCGGCCCTTCCGGCACGAGATAGCCGATGTCCTTGAGGAACGCCTTATAGGCTTCCATATCGCCGGGCGCGCCATTGTCGCGGTACCAACGGTCGATCTTGTCCTGCAGGGCGTCGCGCTTTTCCAGCAGCGCCCGGTTCTTCGGCGAAAGGTCGTGCACGATGGCCGAGAAGCCGGTCCAAAAGGCGTTGGCGACAATGCCGGTACCCCGCAGCGCCTCGTTCACGACGAAATCATAAAGCTCGCGGGCGATCCGCAATCCGGCGATTTCGACGCGATCGGTCATCAGGGCTTCTCCACGATGAAGGCTTTGGCCGGGCCTTTGGCATGTCAGGGTAGCACGGTCAATTCAGCTTAGGGTGAAGGGATGTATTTTGCAGCCAATCTCCCCCCTTGAGGGGGAGATGGCCAGCAGGCCAGAGGGGGTCGCCTC
>NZ_SUEO01000036.1 GCF_004962925.1 Mesorhizobium sp.
TGGCCGGCGGTGTGGTCGAACCCGCTGCAGGCGGCGCAGCGGGAGCCGGAGCTGCGGCATCATTGCCGGAAGGTGGCGTTGGTGCCGTGTTGCCGGAAGGCGGCGTCGGCGCCGTAGTGCCAGGCAACTGGTTAAGCACGCCACCGCCCGCGCCGTTCGCCGCTGGCACGCGATCGAGAATATCGATCGGCTTCTCGCCGTAACGGGCGATGATCGACAGCGTCAGCGAGGTCGCGAAGAAAGCCGCGGCCAGGATCGCCGTCGCCCGCGTCAGCGCGTTGGCGGCGCCGCGCGCGGTCATGAAGCCCGATCCGCCGCCGATGCCGAGACCACCGCCTTCGGAGCGCTGCAGCAGCACCACACCGACAAGAGCGAGCACGACCATGAGGTGGACGACGATTAGTACGGTTTCCATAGTTTATCCTGGCAAAGCCTTGCGCGGCCGTGGATACGACCGGTGATTTGGAGGCGGCTCAATACAATGCTTTGACGGCATTTCCAAGCCCGTGGCCGGAATATGGGAAGCAATGCGCCCTTTGCAACGATTTCCGCTGCGGCACTGCCTATCCGAAGCGCCTGACAGGTCTAGGCGCTAGGAGATATTTCGATAGGCTTCGGCGATGCCGAGAAAGTCCGCCGCCTTCAGACTGGCGCCGCCGACCAGCGCGCCGTCGACATTTTTCACGCCAAGCAGTTCGACGGCGTTCGACGGCTTGACCGAGCCACCATAGAGGATGCGCATCTTCGCCGCTGAGCTGCCAAGCTTTTCCGACAGTTTTTCGCGAATATGCGTATGCGCCTCTGTAACGTCGGCGGCGGTCGGCGTCAGTCCTGTGCCGATCGCCCATACCGGCTCGTAGGCGATGACGGTATTCGACGCCGTGGCGTTGGGCGGCACTGAGCCGGCGATCTGGCGCAACAGCACGTCGAGCGTAGCGCCCGCTTCGCGTTCGGCTCTCGTCTCGCCGATGCAGATGATGGCCACCAGCCCGGCACGCCACGCAGCGGACGCCTTGGCCTGAACGGTCGCGTCGTCCTCGTTATGATCGGCGCGGCGTTCGGAATGACCGACGATGACGTGGCTGGCGCCCGCATCTTTCAGCATCTCGGCCGAAATGCAGCCGGTATGGGCGCCGCTCTCCTTGGTGTGGCAATCCTCTCCGCCGGCCCGGACCGGCGTACGCGACAAAATCTCTGCGGCGTGCGCAAGCAGCGTCGCCGGAACGCAGACCAGCGCTTCGGTCTCCGCATCGAGCCCGCTCATGAAGCCGTTGCCGATCATCCTGAGTTCGTTGAGCGAGGCACTGGTGCCGTTCATTTTCCAGTTGCCTGCGACCAGCGGGCGGATTCCTGGCGTCATGGGATTTGCTTCTCCGGGCAATATTCGGCTGCGTCCTCACTACCAAACTCAGCCCACAAAGCAATCGACAGTGGGCCGGAAGGACGCTATTGCGCTTGTTTCAGACTCGGCGCATGCGAAAATGCGCAAAAAATCGGAAGTGACATGCTTGGTATCTTGAGAAGCGCGGCGGGGACCTGGGTGGCGAAGGCGCTGCTGGTATTGTTGGTGTTGAGCTTCGCCGTCTGGGGCATTTCGGGGCAGCTTCTGGGTGGTTTTGCGGGCCATGACGCGGTTATCACCGCCGGAGGCACCAAAGTATCGATCAACGAGTATCGCCTCGCCTATGATCGGCAGATCAGCGTGATGTCGCAGCAATTCGGCCAGCGCATCAGCCGCGAGCAGGCGACGGCGCTCGGCCTGGATAACCAAGTGCTGGCGCAACTCGTGTCGGGTGCAGTGCTCGATGAGCAGGCCCGCAAGCTCGGGCTTGGGCTGTCCAAGGACCGCCTGGCCCAACTCACGCATGAGGACCCGGCCTTCAAGGGCCCTGGCGGCACGTTCGACAGAAGGACTTTCGAATACATACTGCAACAGGTCGGCATGCGGCCTGAAGACTATCTCAGGAATCGCGCCCAGGTGGCTGTGCGCCAGCAGATCGTCGAGGCGGTTTCGGACGGTCTCAAGACTCCGGATACCTTCTTGAAGGCGGTCGCGCTCTATCGTGGCGAAGACCGCACCATCGACTATCTGACTTTACCGAAATCGCTGGTCGAGCCGATTGAAGCGCCGTCCGACAGTGCGCTTTCGACCTATTTCGAGGAAAACAAGAAGACCTATGCGGCGCCTGAGTACCGCAAATTCTCCTATGTCAGGCTCGAGCCGCAAGACATTATGGATTTGAGTGCTGTGACCGACCAACAGGTCAGCGACGACTACAACAAGAACAAGGGGCGCTACACCACGCCGGAAACGCGCACTATCGAACAGCTCGTGTTCAAGACGGCTGATGCCGCCAAGGCCGCGCTCGATTCACTCAGGACCGGCGCGACCTTCGACAAAATCGTTGCCGCCGAGGGCAAGACGCAAGCCGACACGCTGCTCGGCACGCTGTCCAAGGACAAGATAGCCGACAAGGCGGTGGCCGACGCCGCCTTCGCGCTCAACGTCAACGAAGTCAGCCCGGTCGTTCAGGGCGCCTTTGGTCCGGTGCTGCTGCGCGTCACCGATATCAAGCCCGAAGTGGTGAAGCCGCGGGCCGAAGTGTCCGCCGAAATCCGCAAGGATCTGGCGCTGAGCGAGGCAAGCCGCATTCTGCTGGACGTGCATGACAACTACGAAGATAGCCGCGCTTCGGGCAGCACGCTTGCGCAAGCTGCCGAAAAACTGAAGCTGAAGGTTGTCACCATCGACGCGATCGATCGCACCGGCCAGAGGCCGGACGGTACCATCGTCAACGATCTGCCGGAATCGCCAGATCTCATCAAGGCGGTGTTCGACGCCGAACCCGGCGCCGAGAATCCCGACCTCACAACCGCCGGCAACGGCTTCGTGTTTTACGAGGTGGATTCGATCACGCCGGCCCGTGACCGCACACTGGATGAAGTCCGCCAGAAGGTAGTGGCCGACTGGACGGCGGCGGAAACGACCAAGCGGCTTACGGCGAAAGCGGACGAACTCGAAAAGCGGCTTACGGCCGGCGCCACGCTCGATGTGATCGCAAGCGAGCTCAAGCTCGAGAAGCAGACCAAGCGCGGCGTCAAGCGCGAGGCGGATGACGTCGATTTCGGCAAGGAAGGGGCGGCTGCGATGTTCGGCGAAGGCGAAGGCGGGACCGGGTTGATCCCCTCGCCCACCGGCGACGGACAGATACTGTTCAAGATTGCCGAAGTCTTCGAGCCTGCCGGAGCCGACGCCAGCTCGGTGCCAGAGGACGCGCAGAAATCCTTCACCTCCGGTATGTCCGACGACCTGCTCGACCAGTTGGTGGCGCAGTTGCAGACGCAATACGACGTTCGCATCGACCAGACAGCCGTTGCCCAAGCCCTGACCAGATGAGCGCGCTCAAGACCCATATCGCCAAGGTCGCGGCCGGCAGCGCCCTATCCTTCGAGGAGGCGCGCGAGGCCTTCGACATCATCATGTCGGGCGACGCTACGCCCGGCCAGATCGGCGGTTTCCTGATGGCGCTGCGGGTGCGCGGCGAGACGGTGAGCGAGATTTCCGGCGCCGTCGCCACCATGCGCGCCAAGATGCTGCGTGTCGATGCGCCCGCTGGCGCCATCGACATCGTCGGCACCGGCGGCGACAATTCCCACAGCGTCAACATCTCGACCGCATCCGCCTTCGTCATCGCCGCCTGCGGCGTGCCGGTGGCCAAGCACGGCAATCGCGGACTGTCCTCGCAGACAGGCGCCGCCGACGTGCTGACCGCGCTCGGCGTCAGGATCGATATCCCGCCGGAAACGATCAGCCGCTGCATCCACGATGCAGGCGTCGGCTTCATGTTCGCGCCGGCGCATCATCCGGCGATGAAGCATGTCGGCCCGACCCGCGTCGAGCTCGGCACCCGCACCATCTTCAACCTGCTTGGCCCACTCTCCAATCCGGCTGGTGTCAGCAGGCAGATGGTTGGCGTGTTCTTGCCGGAATGGATCATGCCGGTGGCTGAGACGCTGAAGGCACTGGGCGCCGAACACGCCTGGGTCGCCCATGGCGATGGCTATGACGAAATCACCACCACCGGTGAAACCCAAGTGGCCGAACTGGTCGGCGGTGAGATCCGCACCTTTACGCTGACCCCGGAAGCGGTCGGGCTGAAGCGTCACACCAAGGACGAGTTGCGCGGCGGCGATGCCGCCTACAACGCCCAGGCGCTGCGCGACATGCTGGGCGGTGCAGCTGGCGCCTTCCGTGATACGGTGCTGATGAACGCCGGGGCGGGACTGGTGGTGGCGGGCAAGGCCACGACCCTTGCCGACGGCATGGCGACGGCAGCGCAAGCCATCGACAGCGGCCGGGCGCTGCAAGTGCTCGATCGGCTGGTCGAGATTTCGAACGGATAGAGCCGTGTCTGATATCCTGCGCAAGATCGAAGCCTACAAACGCGACGAGATCGCGGCGGCGAAGGCGCGCGTGCCGCTTGCCGAGATCAAGGCACGGGCGAAGGACACCGATGCGCCGCGCGGCTTTCTCTCGGCCCTTGAAGCTATGCGCAAATCCGGCAGCTTCGCGCTGATCGCCGAGATCAAGAAGGCGAGCCCGTCCAAGGGCCTGATTCGAGCCGATTTCGATCCGCCGGCATTGGCCAGAGCCTATGCGAGAGGTGGCGCCGCCTGTCTCTCGGTGCTGACCGACGCGCCGTCCTTCCAGGGCGCGCCTGAATTCCTCACCGCTGCGCGCAGCGCCGTGACATTGCCCGCCTTGCGCAAGGATTTTCTGTTCGAGCCTTATCAGGTGTTCGAAGCCCGTGCATGGGGCGCGGACGCCATCCTGATCATCATGGCGAGCGTCGATGACGCCGTGGCCAGGGAGCTCGAAACGACGGCTTTCGAGCTCGGTATGGACGCGCTGGTCGAGGTGCATGACGAAGCCGAGACGGAACGCGCGCTGAAACTGTCGTCCCGGCTGATCGGCATCAACAACCGCAACCTCCGGACGTTCGAAACCAGTCTCGATACTTCGGAGCGGCTCGCGACGATGGTGCCGGCGAACCGCCTGCTGGTCAGCGAGAGCGGTATTTTCTCGCACGAGGACTGCCGCAGGCTGGAAAAAAGCGACATTGGTACCTTCCTTGTCGGCGAGAGCCTGATGCGGCAACAGGATGTGGCCGCCGCAACGCACCTGCTTTTGACGGGCAAGGCGCCGGCTCATGCATCGGCCCGAAAATCGGAATCGATTTTCGGAGAGCACGATGCATAAATCCAAACCATTAGAGCCGACTTTGTGCGTCCAAACGGACGCACGTCGCTCTAAGGCCGTCTGACGATGACGGCTGCCCTCACCCATCTTGGCGCGAAAGGCGAAGCCAATATGGTCGATGTCGGCGACAAGGCGGAAACGACCCGCACGGCGATCGCCGAAGGTTTTGTCTCGATGCGGCCAGAAACGCTGAAGATGATCCTCGACGGTGACGCCAAGAAAGGCGACGTGCTGGGCACCGCGCGCATCGCCGGCATCATGGCGGCCAAGAGGACGCATGAGCTGATCCCGCTCTGCCACCCGCTGCTGCTGACCAAGATATCCGTCGACATCGAACCGGACGCGACGCTGCCCGGCCTGAAGGTCACGGCGCTGGCCCGTGTCACCGGAAAGACCGGCGTCGAGATGGAGGCGCTGACCGCCGTCTCGGCCGCCTGCCTGACCATCTACGATATGGCCAAGGCGGTCGACCGCGCCATGGTGATCTCCGGCATCAGGCTGGTGGAAAAGACCGGCGGCAAATCCGGCGACTACAAGGTAGGCGCCCAAGAGGCAGGCCAATAATGGCGCTGCTTCCGGTCGCCGAGGCGCTTGAGCGCCTGCTCGAAGATGCTGCGCCCTTGCAAGCTGAAAGCGTCACCCTGATGGACGCCGCCGACCGGGTGCTGGCGGAACCGCTCACGGCGCTCCGCACTCAGCCGCCCTTCAACGCGTCCGCCATGGACGGCTATGCAGTGCGGGCCGAGGATGTCGCCTCCGTGCCGGCAAGACTTTCGGTGATCGGCACGGCGCCGGCCGGACGCGGCTTTGCCGGAACGGTCGGCCCGGCGCAGGCCGTGCGCATCTTCACCGGCGCGCCGCTTCCCGCAGGCGCTGACACCATCGTCATCCAAGAGAACGCCAGGGATCTCGGCGGTGGCAGCATCGAAGTGACCGCGTCTACGGTTGAAGGCCGCAACATCCGGCGCCTCGGGCTCGATTTCTTGAAGGGCGATCTTCTGCTGGAGAAAGGCCGCCTGCTTGATCCGGCGGCGTTGTCGCTGGCAGCGTCGGCCAACCATCCGCAGGTCAGCGTGGTGAAACGGCCGCTGGTCGCCATCATCGCCACCGGCGACGAATTGCTGCCACCAGGCAGCGACCTTGGCCCCGACCAGATCATCTCGTCCAACGCCTATGGCGTCGCCGCCGCGGCGCGCTCGGTCGGCGCCAGCGCGCTCGACCTCGGCATCGCCCCCGACCGCAAGGAGGCGATCGCCGCGCTGGTAAAAAAGGCGGTCGATGCAGGAGCCGACGTCATCGTCACACTGGGCGGCGCCTCGGTCGGCGACCACGACCTCGTCCATGACGTGCTGACTGGCGAAGGCATGACGCTCGATTTCTGGAAGATCGCCATGCGGCCGGGCAAGCCGCTGATGTTCGGGCGGCTGGGCGATATCCGCTGCATCGGCCTGCCCGGCAATCCGGTGGCGAGCCTGGTCTGCACGCAGCTCTTCCTGAAGCCGCTGCTTGCGCGGCTCGGCGGCCGCGCCTACCGGCAGGACATGCGCCAGGCGCGGCTCGGCGCCGCCATGCCGGCCAACGATATCAGGCAGGACTATGTACGCGCCGTGGTGAAGGAAGAGGCCGGCACGCTTAAGGCGACGCCGTTCGGCATCCAGGATTCCTCGATGCTCAGAATGCTGGCCGACGCCGACGGGCTGATCGTGCGCGAGCCATTCGCACCCCCAGCCGCGACAGGCGCCGCCTGCAGCGTGCTGATGCTACGCTGAACAAACCGTCAACACATTCATTAAACTTTAAACGGTTGCGGAACACAACTGGAACAGATAGTGTTTGTTCTGGGTTTGTTTTTCTGATTCTGTTGGGGGTCGCGATGCTGACACGCAAACAACATGAGCTGCTGATGTTCATCCACGAGCGGCTGAAGGAAAGCGGCATTCCACCCTCGTTCGACGAGATGAAAGAAGCGCTCGACCTCGCCTCCAAATCGGGAATCCATCGGCTGATCACGGCGCTGGAGGAGCGCGGCTTCATTCGCCGGCTGCCCAACCGCGCCCGCGCGCTGGAAGTGCTGCGCTTGCCCGATTCAATCGCGCCCGGCCTCAATGCGGCGCGCAAATTCTCGCCGAGCGTCATCCAGGGCAGCCTTGGGCAGGGCAGTCTCGGTAGACAGATCAAGCCGGCGCCTTCACGCATGCCTTCGGCCGGCAATGACGACGATGTCGTTGCCACCGTCTCCATCCCGGTGATGGGCCGCATCGCTGCCGGTGTACCGATCGATGCCATCCAGCACCAGACGCATTCGATCTCGGTGCCACCGGACATGATCACCGGCGGCACGCACTACGCGCTGGAGGTCAAGGGTGATTCGATGATCGAGGCCGGCATTTTCGACGGCGACACAGTCATCATCCGCAATGCCGACACCGCCCAACCTGGCGAGATCATTGTCGCACTGGTCGACGAGGAGGAAGCGACGCTGAAGCGGTTCCGCCGCAAAGGCGCCTCGATCGCCCTGGAAGCCGCCAATCCGGCCTATGAGACGCGCATCTTCGGGCCGGACCGGGTCAAGGTGCAAGGCAAGCTGGTCGGGTTGATCCGACGTTACTGAGCGGCAGCTTTCTTGGGTTTCTCGGCCCTGCGGTATGGCGGCAGGCCCCTCGCCTCGCGCGAAAATCTCCGTTGCTCATGCCAAGGCCTATATGGCTGTTTGACAGCAAAACGGATTTCTGCGCGCGTCGTCGCCGATAGCGGATCGAAAAAGACGGCAGCACTGCCCATGCGAGCGAGCTGCCGTTTGGTGACGACTAGAACCAGCGGATTGCGGCAGGGATTATAATAGGCTGTGGCATCGTCGATGACGATCAGATCCGCAAAGGCACAGGCTGGCCGCGCGATTTTGCGATCGTCGGCGAGCGCGATGATCGCGCCGGACGGATGCCGGGCAAGGCACAGGCCGGCAGTGCAGTAGAAAGGCGCTCCCGGCGGCAGGTCGGCCGGGTCGGCGATGTCGAACCGCACGTCTCCTTTTTCGAACGTCTCCGGCTCGACAATGGTCGCTGAAGTCAGCGCATGTTTCCAATTGTTGGTGGTGAATTCGTTCGAACGCACCCGATTGACGGCAAGTTCGCCGCCGCCGATCGGCAGCGCCACCAGATGCGCATCCTCCGAGATCAGCACGTCGGGGGTGCGTGTCTCGGAAATCGTCAGCAGGCCGGCAAGCGCAAAGGGAAGTGCCGCAAGCCGCAACCATGTCGTCGCCATCGTGGCGATGACCAGGGCGACCGTCACCAGCAGAACCGACTGCAACGAAATCAGCCCGACTGCATCGACCGGCGAACGCTCGGAGATCCATCCCGATATTGCAATCATGGCCGTCAGCCCCTTGCCCATCATGTAGAGGAAGGGGCCGTCGAAGCCGAAAGGCATTGTCAAGGCGCTGATGACCGCCAGGAACATGACGATCGTGACGATCGGCATGACGGCCAGATTGGCGAACAGGCTGAGCGGCGAGACGCGCTGAAAGTGCCAGATGGCGAAGAGCGCGGTGGCGCTGCCGGCAATGATGGAGGTCATTGCTATGGTGCCTGTCCCAGCGACGAGTTTCCGCGTGACGAAAGCGACCGGGGACCGTCGCTGTGGCGGCGCGGTGGCCTTGTCGGCACGATAGTCGGACCAGCCGGCATAGGCGCCCACGAGAGCCGCGGTCGCGGCGAACGACATCTGGAAGCTTGGGCCGACCACCTCGTGCGGCGACACGACGATGACGGCGATGGCTGAAATCGTAAGATTGCGCATGGTGAGCGCGGCCCGATCGAACAGTACGGCGACAAGCATCACCGCCAGCATGATGAAGCTGCGCTCAGCCGCGACCACGACACCGGAAAAAATGAGATAGGCAGCGATGGAAAGGAGTGCGGCGCCGGCCGCATATTTTTTGACCGGCCGACGCGACGAAAAATCGGGAAACAGCGCAAAGGCGCCGCGCAGCAATCCCATGATTGTGCCGGCGACAAGCGCCATGTGCAGGCCGGAAATGGAGATGATGTGGTAGATGCCGGTGCGCCGCATCGATTCGTTGATCTCTTCGGGGATGCCGGCACGCACGCCGACGATCAGCGCAGCGGCAATCTCCCCCTCGGCGCCACCGATGCTGTCCCTGATATGGTCGGCAATGGTTTCGCGGGCCTTTTCGATCGACGAAGACAGGCGCGCGGCTAACGGTGCATCTTCGGAAGCGACGATCTTCGGATTGCCGAGGAAAAAGCCACTGGCACCGATACCGGCGAAATAGCTGTCAAAGGAGAAGTCATAGCTGTCTGGCCTAACCGGGCCAGTCGGAGGCAGAAGCCTCACATAGCCGGTTGCCACCAAGCCTGCGGTCATCTCAGCGGGAATTTTACGTGCCGAAACCCTGACACGTTCCGGTGCATAATGCAGTGTCGGCCGGGCGGTCGATATCACGTCGAGGGTCAGCCTGATCCGGCCGTTCGCCATCTGGTCGAGCCTGACGACGCGGCCGGTGAGCTGGGTCTGGATTACCGAACCGAGCATCTGCGTTCCCGCGCGCCAGGTTTCAACCTTGGCGGCGAGCACGCCGAGCGCGCACAGCAACGCTGCCATGAAACACAAATGCGTTTTGCGCCATGACCGCGTGACCGCTGCGCACAATGCCGTGAGGACCACAACGGCTACGGGTTGGGGAAAGTCCGGTTCCACGGCAAGCGAAAAATAGACGATCACCCCGGTTGCCAGGAAAACCGGCACCAGCAGGAAGGCGACGCCGCGGTCGAGTTCCATGCCGGCCGCCAAAACAACGCTGTTGCGGATGCCGGATGGTGAAAGACGGCGGAACTGTCGGCGGAAACGAACGACAGGCCCGGGCATTGGAGCCGATATCGGCGCGGAGCGGTCCGGCGAGAGAGGCTGGATGCCGGGGTGCGACGCAGGCAGCGAAACGGGTAGCGGCTCGGCGAGAGGAACGTCGGCAAACAGCGATCGTTCGCTGACGCTTGCGATCACGCCCTCACTCTCGTCCACGCCGCGGCCTGGTCCAGCCATCGGGTCTGCCCCTTGCGCCCTTGACCTCCTATGCTACATGAACGCGCGACGCGCGAAAGTCCGCGCAACCACATCGGTTTCCTGCGCTTGCCCGAGAGTTCCATGTCCGACAAGGTCGTCACCCGTTTTGCCCCCTCGCCCACCGGCTTCCTGCATATTGGCGGGGCCCGGACGGCGCTGTTCAACTGGCTGTATTCGAAACACACCGGCGGCAAGATGCTGCTGCGCATTGAAGACACCGATCGTGAGCGTTCGACCGATGCGGCAACCGCCGCCATTCTCGACGGGCTCTCCTGGCTCGGCCTCACCTGGGACGGCGAGCCGGTATCGCAGTTCGAGCGCGCGCCGCGCCACCGCGCTGTCGCCGAGGAGTTGGTGCGCCTCGGCAAGGCCTATCACTGCTATGCGACGCCGGCTGAGCTGGAGGCGATGCGTGAGAGCGCGCGGGCCAAGGGGCTGCCTCCCCGCTATGACGGCCGCTGGCGCGACCGCGATCCGTCTGAGGCGCCGGCCGGCGCCAAGGGCGCCATCCGTATCAAGGCCCCGGCCGACGGCGAGACGGTGGTGCGTGACCTTGTGCAGGGCGATGTCCGCTTCCCCAACAAGGATCTCGACGATTTCATCATCCTGCGCTCGGACGGCAATCCGACCTATATGCATGCGGTCGTCGTCGACGATCACGACATGGGCATTACCCACATCATCCGCGGCGACGACCATCTGACCAATGCCGCCCGCCAGATGGTGATCTATCGGGCCATGGGCTGGGACGTGCCGTCGATGTCGCATATCCCGCTGATCCATGGCGCCGACGGCGCCAAGCTGTCGAAGCGGCACGGGGCCCTCGGCGTCGAAGCCTATCGTGCCATGGGCTATCTGCCCGAGGCACTGCTCAACTACCTGGCGCGGCTCGGCTGGAGCCACGGCGACGACGAAATCATGTCGATCGCCGACATGATTGCATGGTTCGACATCGGCGACGTCAACAAGGGAGCCGCCCGCTTCGACTTCGCCAAGCTCGAGGCGCTGAACGGCGTGCACATGCGCCGCATGAACGACGCCGAATTGCTCGATATCTTCATCGCCACTTTGCCCTATCTCGAAGGCGGCCCGGCGATCGCACCGCGCCTCGACGACACGCGCAAGGCGCAGTTGCTTGCCGCCCTGCCAGGCCTGAAGGAGCGCGCCAAGACGCTGGTCGAGCTGGCCGACGGTGCCGCCTTCCTGTTTGCCGCGCGGCCGCTGCCGATCGACGACAAGGCGGCGGCGCTGCTCAGCGGTGAAGCGCGCAAGATCCTGCGGGGCGCGCACGCGGCGCTGAAGGCGATTTCAGGCGATTGGACGGCCGAAGCGGCGGAAGCCGCGATCCGGGAATATGCACTGGCTGGCGGCCACAAGCTCGGCGCCGTGGCCCAACCCTTGCGTGCCGCGCTCACCGGAAAGAGCACCTCGCCCGGCGTGTTCGACGTGCTTGCCGTGCTTGGCCGCGACGAAAGCCTGGCGCGCGTCGCGGATCAAATCGATTAGCAAAACTGGCCTAAGAAGATTGGCATTGAAAGGTGGGTTTCGCAGTGCAACATTAGGTCTTGGCCCAATTTGGCACGCAAATCCAATTGCGGGCGTAAACGCGCGGACTCCGATCCTTTCGACGTGTTGCGTTGCAGATATTTCGCCTTTGCCGGCATGAGAAAACCAAAAGGAGTTTGCAATGTCCGAAGCTGCGACAAAAATGGAATTTGGCGGCAAAACCCAGGCGTCGACTGCAAAACTTGAGTTCGGCGGCAAAACTCACGAACTCAAGGTGCGAAGCGGCTCGGTCGGACCTGATGTCATCGATATCGGCTCGCTTTACAGCACCACTGGGGCCTTCACCTACGATCCCGGCTTCACGTCGACGGCAAGCTGCGAGTCGGAGATCACTTTCATCGACGGCGATGCCGGCATCCTTTTGCATCGCGGCTATCCCATCGACCAGCTGGCCGAGCATGGCGACTTCCTCGAAGTCTGCTATCTCTTGCTCTACGGCGAATTGCCGACCAAGGCGCAGAAGGACGATTTTGACTACCGGGTGACGCGCCACACCATGGTGCATGAGCAGATGTCGCGGTTCTTCACTGGCTTTCGCCGGGATGCGCACCCGATGGCGGTGATGTGCGGCGTGGTCGGCGCGCTGTCGGCCTTCTATCACGATTCCACCGACATCTCGGATCCGTATCAGCGCATGGTCGCATCGATGCGGCTGATCGCGAAAATGCCGACGATCGCGGCGATGGCCTACAAATATCACATCGGTCAGCCCTTCATTTACCCGAAGAACGAGCTGAATTTCGCGGCCAACTTCCTGCATATGTGCTTTGCCGTGCCGTGCGAGGAATACAAGATCAATCCGGTTCTGGCCCGTGCGATGGAGCGCATCTTCATCCTGCACGCCGATCACGAGCAGAACGCCTCGACCTCGACCGTCCGCCTCGCCGGCTCGTCGGGCGCCAATCCGTTTGCCTGCATCGCCGCCGGCATCGCCTGCCTGTGGGGACCGGCCCATGGCGGCGCCAACGAGGCGGCCTTGAACATGCTGGGCGAGATCGGCCATGTCGACCACATCCCGGAATTCATCGCCCGCGCCAAGGACAAGAACGACCCGTTCCGGCTGATGGGTTTCGGCCACCGCGTCTACAAGAACTATGATCCGCGTGCCAAGATCATGCAGAAGACGGCACATGAGGTTCTGGGCGAACTCGGCATCAAGGACGATCCGCTGCTCGACATCGCCATGGAGCTGGAGAAGATCGCGCTGACCGACCCCTATTTCATTGAGAAGAAGCTTTACCCGAACGTCGATTTCTATTCCGGCATCACGCTGAAGGCGCTGGGCTTCCCCACCACCATGTTCACGGTGCTGTTCGCGGTCGCCCGCACCGTCGGCTGGATCGCGCAGTGGAAAGAGATGATCGAGGATCCGCACCAGAAGATCGGCCGCCCGCGCCAGCTCTATACAGGTGCGCCGGAACGCGACTACGTGCCGATTGCAAAGCGGTAAACTCGAGCGAATAGCGAATAGGGACAGAGTTGCGTCTGCGGTAAGCCACTCCTCCCTATTCGCTACTCCCTATTCGCTCCTTTGATACACTTCATCACGACCCCCGCTGCGATATCGCCCGAAGGTCTGTCGACGGCCATGCGTCTGGCCACCTCGGCAAAACCGTCCTTCTGCCATGCGCGATAAGGGGTGTCGGAAAACAGCGCCTCCAATTGCCGTGCCAGATAATGCGGCCGCACATATTCGTTGTAGTTTTCCGGCACGACGGGGCGGTCGGCGATAAGATTGGGCAAGGCGGCGCTCCATACGGTGATCAGGCGCTGGACCATCCGCATGACCGGATCGAGCCGGTAGCAGGAGATCATCGGCACACCCGACAGCGCCAACTCCAGCGACACCGTTCCCGATGCGATCAGCGCCGCATCGGCCTTACCGAAGGCCTGCCATTTGCGCTCGGGATCAAGGATGATCTCCGGCTTCTCGTCCCAGCTTGCGACCGAAGCCCTGACCAGGTCGGCGACATGCGGCACCGTCGGCAACAGCAGGCGCAAGCGATGTCCGCGCGCGCGCAGGATCGAGATCGTCTTGCCGAACGGGCCGACCAGCCGTCGCACCTCGCCGCGGCGCGAGCCGGGGAGCACAAGCAGCGTCTTCACACGATCATCGGACAGATCGCGCGGCAAGCTTTGCGCCTTGGCAGCGCTGAGCACGCCCGGATCATGTGTGAGGCGATGGCCGACATAGGTACCGGGCGGACCGCCGAGGCGGGCGAGCTCCTTCACTTCGAAAGGCAGGATGCAGAGGATGTGGTCGACATACGGTTTCATCGCCACCGCCCTGCCCGGCCGCCACGCCCAGACGCTCGGGCAGACATAGTGGACGATCGGGATCGCCGGATCGGCGGCGCGAACCTTCTTCGCCACGCGCAGCGAAAAATCCGGGCTGTCGATGGTGACGAGACAGTCGGGCTTTTCACCGGCGACCGCGTTGGCCGTCTGGCTGATCCGCCGCATCAGGCGCGGCAGCTCGCGCAGGATGGCGCTCAAGCCCATGAGCGCGATCTCGCCGCCGTCGAAGAGCGGTGTGAGGCCGAGTGCGTGCAAATGGCGGCCGACAAGCCGGACCTCGCGGCCGGTCGTGCGCTTGAGCGCCTCTACGATGTCGGCACCAAGCAGATCACCGGATTCCTCGCCGGCGACGATGGCGATCTTCAGCGGTTTCTCAGTCGCCATGCGCCGGCTCCGCAGCAGGCAGGCCAATCACGAACAGGCCGAGCGCATTGGCGCGTGCGACGACGGTGGGGCCTTCCAGAACCAGCGAGCGGCCGGCTTCGACGGCAATGCCGGCAAGTCCGGCGGCATGCGCCGCCTCGATCGTCTGCGGGCCGATGGAGGGCAGGTCGGCGCGCAACTCCTGGCCGGGCTTGGCGCATTTGACCAGGACGCCGCGCGTTCTGCCGGCAAGTCTGCCATGGCCGCGCAACTGCCTTGTTCGATCAAGCAATCCATCGGTGCCCTCGACACCTTCCAGCGCGATGGCGCGGCCGCCGATTGCGACCGCCGCTTGGCCGATATCCAACGCGCCGATGGCCTTTGCCGCGGCACGCGCCGCTTCGATGTCGCGCCAGTCTGATTTGCGCGGCGCTGCCTTGGTCAGCGTCCCTTCGGCCGCGACCAGCTCCGGCACGATCTCATGGGCACCGACAACCTTGATGCCGCTGCGCTCGATCCTTCGCACGAACAGTTTCAGCACGGTGTCGTCGCCTTGGGTTACACCGACAAGAAGGCTGGGCACCCAGGCGAGCAGGCCAAAATTGAGGCGCATGGCGCTCAGCCTGGGGCGGCGTGTGATATGGCCCGCGGTCACCAGATGGGTAACATGGTGATCTTTGAGCGTCGGCAACAGTGAGCCGACATCCTCCAGCCTCAAGGTCGCCTGCTCGTAGTCGTCGAAGTCGGATATGCGGTCGACCTCGCCCGCCGCCATTACGACGAAGGGAGACTTGCCGTGCCCAGCAAGCGCCCTGGCAACTTCGACCGGCAAACTGCCGCCGCCGGCGATGATGCCGACCCTGGCATCTGGCGCGAGATCAAGGCCCGTCCGGGTGGCCTCAATCTTCGTCATCTGCATCGTCGCCGTCGCCACCCCTAAGCGACGGGACGGCATAGTGCCGCTTGCCGCGACTGGCGATGAAATCGATGATTTTCATGGCGGTCGGTGACGAGGCGAATTCCGCCTTAGCGGACTCGACGTTTTCGCCGACGGTTCGGGAGCGATCGAAAATCGTCCTGTAAGCCTTGCGCAGCGTTTGGATCTCGGAGCGCGGCAGGCCGGCGCGCTTCAGACCAATGATGTTGAGGCCGCGAAGTTTGGCGCGATTGCCGACGGCGATGGCATAGGGAATCACATCGCCGACGATTGCCGAGCAACCGCCGAGAAAGGCGTTGTCGCCGACGCGAACAAACTGATGAACGGCGGTGAGGCCACCGATATAGACGTTGTCGCCGACCTCGCAATGGCCGCCCAACGTGGCTCCATTGGCGAAGGTGGCGTTCTTGCCGACGATGCAGTCATGGGCGATGTGGGCGTAGGCAAGGAAGTTGCCGTTGTCGCCGATCGTCGTCTCGCCGCGGCTGGAATCGGTGCCGAGGTGCATGGTCACGCCTTCGCGGATCGTGCAGTTCTCACCGATGACCAGCGTGGTGCGGCCCCCCTTGTGCTTGGTGTTCTGCGGCGGCGCGCCCAGCGTCGCCATCGGATAGACCTTGGTCGACGCACCGATGGTGGTCGCGCCCATCACCGAGATATGGCTGACCAGTTCGACGCGGTCCCCGATCACCGCGTCGGCGCTGATGTGGCAGAACGGCCCGATGCGGACGCCTTCGCCGATTTTAGCGCCTGCCTCGATGATCGACGATGGATGGATGACTGTCTGGATTTTCATAAGCATTCGATCGTCAGTCGCTCGTAACCATCATCGCCGAGATCTCGGCTTCCGCGGCCTTGACGCCGTCGACCAGAGCCTCGCAGGCGAATTTGAGAAGGTTGCCGCGTTTCTTGATTTTCTTCACATGGATCTTCAACTGGTCGCCGGGAACGACCGGTTTGCGGAATTTGGCGTTGTCGATGGTCAGGAAATAGACCAGCGACGGTTTTTCGGTGCCAAGGCTGCGGATGCAGATGGCGCCGGCCGTCTGCGCCATCGCCTCGACGATCAGCACGCCGGGCATCACCGGCTGGTCCGGGAAATGACCCTGAAAATGCGGCTCGTTTATGGTCACGTTCTTGATCCCGATAGCGGACTCGTCGCCATCGATGTCGATAATGCGGTCGATCATCAGGAACGGATAGCGATGCGGCAGGAGCTTCATCAGCCCCAATATGTCGACCGCCTCGAGCGTCGTCGCCGCCACCATCTCAGCTATTCCCTCCGTCGCCGGATTTGCGCGCCCTGGCCAGTCTTCGCAGGGCCGCGATCTCCCGCATGGCTTCCGCCATCGGCTGTGCCGGATACCCTCCCCAAATCTCGCCCGCAGGGACGTTGCTCATGAACCCGCTTCTTGCGGCAAGCTTGGCCCCTGTCCCTATGGTCAGGTGATCCGCAAGGCCGACACCGCCACCCATGGTGACGTTGTCGCCCACCGTTACGGAACCGGAAATACCCGAAAGGCCGGCGATTATACAATTGCGGCCGATGCGGACGTTATGAGCGATCTGCACCAGATTGTCGATCTTAGTGCCTTGGCCGATGATCGTGTCGGACATGGCGCCACGATCGACCGTGGTGTTCGAGCCGATCTCGACATCGTCCTGGATAACGACCCGGCCGATTTGCGGGACGCGCTCCGGGCCCTTGGCGCCGGCCACGAAACCAAAACCGTCCTGACCGATGCGGGCGCCGCCATGGATGATGACGCGGTTGCCGATCAGCGCGTATTGGATGCTTGCGCCCGGACCGACATAGCCATCGCGGCCGAACTGGCAGGAGGGACCGATAACGGCATGAGGAGCAATGACGCTTCCGCTGCCGATAGAAGCGCGGGGGCCGATGATCGCGCCGGCCTCGATGATCGCGCCGGCCTCAATGTGCGCCGAAGGATCGATATGGGCATGCGGTGAGATACCGGTTTCGCCGGTCATCGGCGCCGGTGTGGCGGCAGCCGGGAAAAGAAGACGTCCGACCATCGCGAAAGCCTGCTGCGGGCGCGGATGGACCAGAACCGCGATGCCGGCCGGCGCCTTGCCGGCAAATTCGGCGGGACAGAGGACCGCCGCCGCCCGCAGCGATTGCATCAGCGCGAAGTTGCGTCTGCCGTCGACGAAGACAAGGGCGTGCTCACCGCCTTCGCTTGCCGGTGCCAAGGCTTCGATCGATATATCGGAAAGGGCGGAATCGACAAGCACCGAGCCGGTCAGATTCGCGACTTCGCCAGCCGTATACCGGCGTGAGGGCGCGAAGAACACCGGATCGGTCATTCCAGAAGCTATATCCAGCTAGCGCATGACCCGGAAAATCGGAATCGATTTTCGCTGGGGAGCACGCGCAAAATCAAGGTCCTACAGCGTCATTTGCGCGTCCAAGAGGACGCGCGGCGCTGTAGTGTCGGATCACTCTCTTCCGGACCCCAACGGTCCGGAAACATCGTTGCCGCCGATCAGAAGCGGGTCGATATGCCGAAGTTGAATTCCTGCACGTCGTCGGTGTCTTCCTTGAGGACCGGGATCGCATAGTCGATGCGGATCGGGCCGAACGGCGACGCCCACATCAGACCGACGCCGACCGAGGCGCGCCACTGCATGTCGGTTGTCGATTGGTCGACCAAATCAGATCTGACCTTGCTGCCATAGAGCGTCGCCGCATCGGCGAAGACCGCACCGCGCAGGCCGAAGCTCTCCGGAATGACCGGCATCGGAAACTGGGCTTCCGCCGAGGCATTGAAATAGGTGGTGCCGCCGAGATGGTCGTCAAAGCCCTCATTGTCGACAGGGCCGATGCCGCCATAGGCAAAGCCGCGGATCATGCGGTCGCTGCTCTGGAAATGATCGAAGATGCGCAGGTCGCCGCCGCCGAAGCCTTGGACGTGGCCTGCCCCGCCCGAAACCAAGCCGACCAGATCAAGCTGCTCCGACAATGTCTGGTAGACGCTGCCACGCGCCGTCACCTTGACGAACTTGGCGTCACCGCCGAGCCCGGCCACCTCCGTGGTGACATTGGCGTAGATGCCTTCATGCGGGTTCTTCATGTCGTCGATGGTGTTGTAGACCAGGCCGAGACTGACCGACGACTTGAGCCACGGGCTTTCCTCAATCCCTTCAAAGATTGCCTGAGAGACATCGCAGTCGGCGTCGGGGATGCCATCGTTGTTATCATCGCAGTCATCGTCGAGCTTATATTTCTCCTGCGAGATATTATACGCCAGCTGCGTCGAGATGTTGTCGGTGATCGGCAGGCCAAAGCGCACTGTCGCGCCTATCGTCTCGCTCTTGTACTCGTCGTATTCCCTGGTCCGGTTGAAGACGTCGAAACCGGCAGCGATACGCCGCCCGAGGAAATAGGGCTCGGTGAAGGAGAAGCTGTAGTCGCGCGAATTCTTGCCGCCGCCCGCCGATAACTTGATGAACTGGCCGCGTCCGAGGAAGTTGCGCTCGGTGATCGATCCTTCGACGGATGGACCTGCCGTGTCGCCGCCGGTCGAATAGCCGGCGCCAACCGAGAACTCGCCGGTCGATTTCTCGACCACGTCGACCACGAGCACCACCTGGTCTGGCTCAGAGCCGGGCACAGTGGAAACCTCGACTTTTTCAAAATAATCCAGCGCTTCCAGCCGCTTCTTCGCGCGCTGGATGAGAACCTGGTTGAAGGCATCGCCCTCACTCACGTCGAATTCGCGACGAATGACATAGTCGCGTGTCCGGTCGTTGCCGCGAATCTCGATGCGCTCGACATAGGCCTTGGTGCCCTGGTCGATCGTATAGACCACCGAAATGGTGTGGTTCTCGAAATTGCGGTCGCCGCGCGGCGTCACCTGAGCGAAGGCATAGCCGGAACCGGCGACCGTCTCGGTCAGCGCGATGATGGTGTCTTCGACGTCCTTGGCGTTGTAGACATCGCCCTTGTGGGTCTCGACCACCGACTGCAGCGATGCGCCGTCGACCTCGGGAATGGTGCTCTCGACGCTGACATCGCCAAATGTATAGCGATCGCCCTCCTGCACGGTGATGGTCACCGTGTACTTGTTGGTGGTCTCGTCGAGTTCGCCGACCGCAGAAACGACCTGAAAATCGGCATAGCCGTGATTGTAATAGAACCGGCGCAGCAGTTCCTGGTCGGCGCGCAGCTTGTCGTCATCATAGACGTCGTCGCGCAGCACGAACGACAGGAAGGACGAGCGTTTGGTGGAGATGACGTCGGACAGGCGACGGCTCGAATAGGCGCTGTTGCCGACGAAATTGACCGCGGCGATCTGCGTGCGGCCGCCTTCGTTGATGTTGAATACCACGTTCACGCGGTTGTCGCCGAGATCCATGATCTGGGTGGTCACGGCGGCGTCGTCGCGACCGATACGCCTGTAGGCCGCCTTGACCGCCTCGACATCGGCATCGAGTGCCTGCTGCGAGAACGTTCCACGCGGCTTCAACTGAACCGCGGCCGCAAGGGCGTTGTCCTTGAGCTTCTTGTTGCCCTGGAACAGCACCTGGTTCACGACCTGATATTCGGAAACCTTGACGACCAGCGACGACCCGACCTGGTTGATCTGGACGTCCGAGAACAGCCCGGTGCCGAACAGCGCCTTGACCGCGTCGTCGATATCGGCGCTGGAAAAGGCCTTGCCGGGCTTGATGGTGATGTAATTGCGGATCGTGTCGGCGTCGACACGCTGATTGCCGCTGACTTCAACTCTTGAGACAACAGCGGCCTCGGCCGCCGATGTGGCAACGAATTGTACTGCGAGCGCACCTGGCACGACCAGAGCGGCGGACAGGGCCACCGCGGACGCGGCGCTCAAAAACTTGGATGCTGCCTTCATCGGGCTTTTGTACCTTTTCTCGAAGTCCCCACGGCGAGAAAACCGGACGTGCGGTAATTTCCCCTACCGTATTAACCGGATTTTCCCTACACGCAAGGCTCCTGGTTAATTTGTATTTACTTAACCCTGTTGCGTGGCTTTCGCGTCACGCATATCCCCACGCATGGTAAACGGCGTCTCAACGTTGGCTGTGCCGAAGCCAAATTTCTTCATGATTTCAGCACCCAAACAGATCGTTCCAGAAAACGAAGCCCATGAAGCCCAACACGAGCATGAAGCCAGCCCTGTAACCCATCTCCATCATCCGCTCCGACACCGGTCGCCGAATGACGGCCTCCACGCCGTAGAACAAGAGATGGCCGCCGTCGAGGGGGGGAATCGGCAAAAGGTTGAGAATGCCGATACCGACCGACAGCAGCGCGACAAGTTGCACGAGCCAATCGAAGCCCAATTTTGCCGCCTGCCCCGACATCTTTGCGATCTTGATTGGGCCGCCCAGCTGGCATTTGTCTTCGCGGCCGACGACGAAACGCTGCAGGAACTGACCGGTGCGCTGAATGATATATCCCGTCTCCTCGACCGCCGCCCCTACCGCTTCGACCGGGTTGTAGGTGACTAGTCTGGGCTGGCCGAATTCCTGATTGTTGACGACGCCTATCACGGCCACTTTGACCTTGTTGCCCAGCCCATCTTGCTGCTCCATCAGCTCCGGCGTCGCCGTGGCGGTGATCTCCTTGCCGTCGCGCAACATGACGAAGGTGATGGCATCGCCGCCGCGGCCCGAAACCAGGCGTTGGACGTCGGAGAACGTCTGAACCTTGCTGCCGTTGACGCTGACGAATCGGTCGCCAGGCAGGATGCCAGCCCTGGCCGCTGGACTGCCGGCGGTGACTTCAGCCACCATTGGCTCCATCACAGGGCGGCCATAGGCGGAAAACAGCACCGCAAAGACGGCAATCGTCAGCAGGAAATTGAACAGCGGGCCGGCCACCACAGTCGCCGCGCGCTTCCAGACCGGCTGCGTGTGAAAGGCAATCTTGCGTTCGGCATTGGTCAGCGATTCGAGCTCCTCCGAGCTGGGCTGGCTCGATGTGGCATTCATATCGCCGACGAATTTGACATAGCCGCCAAGCGGAATGGCACAGAGTTTCCAGCGTGTGCCATGGCTGTCATTGAAGCCAAAGAGTTCCGGGCCGAAGCCGATCGAAAAGGCCTTTACGCCGATGCCGCACCAGCGGCCGACCAGGTAATGGCCCATCTCGTGGACGAACACGACCACGGTCAGCACGAACAGGAAAGGCACCAGCGTGCCGAGGAAAAAGCCCTCCGTGCTGAAAACCGCGTGAAGAATCTCGTTCAATTCATGTCCTCAAAAATCGTCCGCAGCACGCTCGTACCGCGACTGTGACATCAATCCAGGCGAATCCATGGCGCATCCTGCGCAGATCAAGACACAATGCCGATCAAGCTGGAAACAGCCCCTGCGCCGGATGGTCGGCGGTCGCCGAAATCCAACCGATGACGTATAGGGCGAAGGCCGCCGCGACAAGTCCATCGACCCGGTCCATGACACCGCCATGGCCCGGTATCAGCGTGCCCGAATCTTTGCGGTCGTGCCGGCGCTTCACCCATGATTCGAAAAGGTCGCCGGCCTGGGCGACGATCGAAAGCACGAGCGCAACGACGCCGAGCACTGCGAGATTGCCGGCTCCGGCCGTAGCGGCCAAAAGCAGTCCGGCAACCACTCCGCCGACGGCGCCGCCGAGTGCCCCGCTCTGCGTCTTGCCGGGCGAGATCGACGGCGCCAGCTTCGGACCGCCGACGGCGCGGCCGACGAAATAGGCTGATATGTCGGTCGCCCAAACCACTGCGAACAGGAAAAGAATGGCGACCAGGCCCGAATGGTCGCCGTCGCGCAAAAGAGCAAGCGACAGGCCGGAAATGGCGGCATAGGCAAGGCCGGACGGGTCCCACTGTCCCGTCTGGCGCATCGAGCCCACGACCACGGTGACAACGACCATCACTGCTCCAAGAAGCAGCAGCCAGGACGCAGGCAGGCCGGCGATCAAGGCGACGACGAAGACCAGAAGCAGCGCATCCGGCAGAAGACCAAGACCCGTGGCGGCGACCGGGCGGCACATTCGCGTCCATTCGTAGAAGATCAGGATCGTCATAGCGGCGCTAAGCAGCCGGAAAGGCAGTCCGCCGAGCCAGGTCAGGCCAAGCGTGACGACGGCAAGCACGACAGCGGAAATAACACGAAGCTGGAGGTTGCTCATCCCTTGGCCGTCACGGCGACGTCTTGAGCGCCAAGCCCGCCGAAACGGCGCTCGCGGCCAGCGAAATCGCGCAATGCGTCGGCCAAATGCTCGCGGCTGAAATCGGGCCAGTAGCAAGGCAGGAAGACGAGTTCGCTATAGGCCGCCTGCCACAGAAGAAAATTCGACAGCCTGAGTTCGCCGCTGGTGCGGATGACCAGCTCAGGGTCCGGAATACCCTGGGTATCGAGAGAGCCGGCAAAGGATTCGGCCGTGATCGCCTCGCTGTCGAGCTCGCCACGCGCCACCGCCGAGGCAAGCTTGCGCGCCGTGCGCACGATCTCGTCGCGCCCGCCATAGTTGAAGGCGATGACCAGGGTCAGCGCCTCGTTGCGCATGGTCAGCGTTTCGGCCTCTTCAAGCAGGGTCCTGATATCAGGTTGCAACCCTGCCCTGTCGCCGATGATCCTGACCCGCACGCCGCTTTGGTGCAGTTCGGCGAGATCGCGGCGGATGAAGATTTTCAAGAGGCCCATCAGATCACTGACTTCGGACTTCGGTCGCGACCAGTTTTCCGACGAGAAGGCGTAGACGGTCAGGAAGGAAATGCCGAGGCCAGGAGCGGCGCGCACCGTGTTGCGCAGCGCCTCGACGCCGGCACGATGGCCGGCAAGCCGCGGCATGCCACGCGCCTTGGCCCAACGTCCGTTTCCGTCCATGATGATCGCGACATGCGCGGGGCTTGTCATAGTTTCGCTTTCGGGTCGGACCCTTAAACCTGCATGATTTCAGCTTCCTTATCGGAAAGCAGATGGTCGATGGTGCCGATCATCTCGTCGGTGAGCTTCTGGACCTGGTCGGATCGCTTGCGCTGATCGTCCTCGCTGATGTCGCCGTCCTTTTCCGCCTTTTTGAGAAACTCCATGCCGTCCCGGCGCACGTGGCGCACGGCGATGCGGGCATTCTCGGCATAACCATGCGAGATCTTGACCAGCTCCTTGCGGCGCTGCTCGTTGAGCTCGGGCAGCGGAATTCTGAGATTGGTGCCGTCGACGATCGGATTGAAGCCAAGATTGGATTCGCGAATGGCGCGATCGACCGCGCCGACCATCGACTTGTCCCAGACCGAAACCGAAATCATGCGCGGCTCCGGCACCGACACGTTCGCCACCTGGTTGATCGGCATGGTGGTGCCATAGGCCTGCACCTGGATTGCGTCGAGCAGGTTGCTCGAGGCGCGGCCGGTCCGCAGCGAAGCCAGATCGTGCTTGAACGCAGCGATCGCCCCGTCCATGCGCCGTTTGAGATCATCGTATTCGCCACTCATTATCATCTCCTCGACCCGTTAGCCCGGGTTCACTGTTCAGGGGTAGCCCCGTGTTCGAGCCTCAATCCGAAAACCGGCTCCCGCTTTTCCCGTAGGCGGGCCCTCGGTTTGAGATCCTGCTCCCGATCAGTCGTCCGCGACGACCGTGCAACGGCCGCCGCCCCTCAGAATATCACCGAAACCACCCTTCTCGTGGATCGAATAGACGATTATCGGAATGTTGTTTTCGCGCGCAAGTGCAATCGCGGCTGTATCCATGATCGAAAGACCGCGTTTTATCACTTCGCCATGGCTGATGCGCTCGAAGCGAGTCGCGTTCGGGTCCTTCTTGGGATCGGCCGAATAGACGCCATCGACCTGGGTGCCCTTGAACAGCGCATCGGCGCCAATTTCCGCCGCGCGAAGCGCCGCGGCCGAATCGGTGGTGAAGAACGGATTGCCGGTGCCGCCGGCGAAAATGACGACCTTGCCCTGGTTCATGTAGGCGGTCGCCTGGCGCTGCGAAAAGCTCTCGCAAAGCTCCGGCATGGCGATTGCCGACAGCACCACCGCGTCGACGCCGATCTTGTTCAGTGAAGTGCGCAGCGCCAGCGAGTTGATGACGGTGGCAAGCATGCCCATGTGGTCGCCGGTAACCCGGTCACCGCCCTTCGACGCAACCGCCACGCCGCGAAAGATGTTGCCGCCGCCGATGACAACGCCGACCTCGATGCCCAGTGCGCGGGCTTCGGCGATGTCGGCGGCGATGCGATCGACCACCGACACGTCGATGCCGAAATGCTGCTCGCCCATCAACGCTTCGCCCGATGCTTTCAGCAAGACACGTCGGTAGAGGGGCTTCACCGTCATCTGGTCCTCATCATTATGCGTGTGACGCGCCTGGGGCCCCCGCGCAGGCGCTGCCCCGAAACATTGGCGTTCCGATACACGAAGGGCGCCGCGATGTCACGCGGCGCCCGAGCCGGAAAATTCCAGGCTTTTTCGATCAGTTGCTGCTGACGCTGACGGCTTCGCCCTCGACCACCACTAGCGGCGAATAGCCGAGAGGCTTGTCGCCGGTCACGATACCCCCGGTGACCCTGACCTGGATCTCGGGCCCGAAATAGGAATGCGGGAATGGTGCCGGAGCGCTGCTCACCGAATCCAGCCGCCGGCGAAGATCAGGGGGAATCGAAAAATCGAGCGCCGCGAGGTTGTCCTGCAACTGGGCGAGCTTCGTCGCGCCGAGGATGATAGTGGCGACGCCGGGCTGTGTCGCAACCCAGTTGAGCGCGACCTGGGCCATGCTGCGGCCGAGCTCGGCAGCGATCCTTTCGAGTTCGGCCACGATCGCCCAGTTGTGTTCGCTGAATTTCTGGAAGCCCGGATGTGTGGTATTGCGGAAACCGTCGAGCCGTCCGACATTTCCAGCCTGCGTCGGCCGGTATTTGCCGCTGAGCAGCCCGCTGGCCAGCGGGCTCCAGACCATGATGCCGGCGCCGTGACGCGTGCCGAACGGCACGAATTCATGCTCGATGGCGCGTTCGGCGAGCGAATATTCGAGCTGCAGGGCCGAGATCGGCTCATAGCCGCGCAGTTCGGCGATCGCCTGCGCCCGCCCGGCATACCAGGCCGGCACGTCGGACAGGCCGACATGGCGCACCTTGCCTGCGCGCACGAGGTCGTCAAGCGTGCGCATGACCTCTTCGGCCGGCGTCAACCTGTCCCAGACATGCAGAAGATAGAGATCGATATAGTCGGTCCCGAGCCGTTTGAGCGAGGCTTCCACCGCGCGCATGATGTTCTTGCGCCCATTGCCGCCGGCGTTCGGATTGCCGGGGTCCGAGTTCATGGTGAACTTAGTGGCGATCACCGCCTTGTCGCGCAACCCGCGCTCGGCGACGAATTCGCCGAGCCAGCTCTCGCTGGTGCCGCCCGTATAGAGGTCGGCCGTGTCGAAGAAATTGCCGCCTGCCTCGACATAGGCGTCGAACATGGCACGGGCAGTTTCTCTGTCGGCCCCCCAGCCCCATTCGGTGCCGAAGGTCATCGTGCCCAGCGCCAGCCGGCTGACGCGCAGGCCGCTGTTTCCGAGCGTGTAGTAGGTCATAGTCATGATGTTGTTCCGAGCGTGATCCGATTAATGCAGCGTCATTGGCCGGGGGTCGTCTTGACCCAGGGATTGCCGCGCTCATGCGTCATGCGAAACGTGAAGCCGTCGACCTTCCAGCCGGCGCCGGAGCGCGTCAGGTGATGCTCATAGGTGCCCCAGACCTCCCAGAGCGGCTCGCCATTGCCTTCCATTCGGTTCCAGGCATAGCCGTTGGAGAAGATGGTCGCCGCATCGGTCTCGAGGACGACTTGATGGTTGGTGCGCAGATGCAGGCTGGTCTTGCTGTCTTTGAGGTTGGCTGCCCAAGCGCCGATCAGATCATCGGAGGCGATGTTGGCCGCAGGCTGACCGGAGAGGCTGCTGAAGTCTGCGGTGACCCGATCCGCGAAATAGCTGCGCGCAAGCTTCCAGTCCTGTGCGTCGACGGCGCGGTCGATGGCATCGGCGATGCGGATGACCGCGCGCTCATCGACGAGCGCCCGCCAGTTGGACGGCTCTGCCCCGCCGGCGTCGAGCGGTGCCAGTGCCATGCCTGCAGCGAAAGTGACGTGCTTCAACGCGTTCATGTCTTTCTCCTCTGTGCAGCTTCCCGCCGCCGATGTGTTGACGACAATGTGGACGGGCGCCCCGACATCGATAAGATTGCATTGTTCGCAAAGACCATGCGATATCATGCATGAATGGATCGGGACCTGCTCACGCATCTGCCTGTGGTCGTCGCTGTGGCGCGGCGCGGCGGCTTCGCGCTTGCCGCTGCCGAGCTCGGCATGAGCCCTTCAGCGGTCAGTCATGCCGTGCGCCTTGTCGAAGAGCGGATCGGACAGCCTCTCTTCGCGCGCACGACGCGCAGCGTCTCGCTAACCGAGGCCGGCAAGGCGCTGGTGGAGACGGCCGCCCCTGCCCTCCAGGACATCGCCGAGCGGATGGACCGTATCCGCAGCGTCAAGGGCCGGCCCTCCGGCCTTCTCAAGGTCAATGTTTCCAACATCGCCGTCCCCCTGGCGGTGACGCCTGTGGTCGCTGCGATGGCGGAGCGCTATCCCGACGTGACGGTAGAGCTGTTCACCGACCAAGGGCTTGTTGATATTGTCGGCGAAGGGTTCGACGCCGGAATCCGGTTGGGTGAGATGATCGCGCAGGACATGGTCGCAGTCCGGCTGACGCGGCCGTTCCATGCCGTGATCGTTGCGTCCCCCGCCTATATCGGACGGCATGGCCGGCCGCGAAGTGTTGCCGATCTCGCGAACCACAATTGCATCGGCTACCGGCTGGTCCGTTCGGGTGCCCTCTATCGCTGGGATCTGCGCGAAGGCGGCAAGGATGTGGTGGTCGAAACGCGCGGCACGGCCATTGTCACGGATTCGCTTGCGGCGATCGACCTCGCGCTCGCGGGTGTCGGGTTCGCATATGTGTTCGAACCGCTGGTGCACGCCGATCTTGCCGCCGGCCGCCTCGTTCAGGTGCTGCCGCAAACAGCGATGGAGGAGTCCGGCCTGTTCCTCTATTTCCCGCGCCGGGCAGCGATGGCGCCGAAGCTCAGGGCCTTTATCGATACCGCGCAAGAAATCGGCCGGGCATCCTTGCGGACACCCGGCCGTAAAATCATTTCGTAATGAAGGCTGCCTGCCGGCAGTTTACTTCTTGACCGCCGCCGCGACTTCCGCCGCGAAATCGGTCTCTTCCTTCTCGATGCCCTCGCCGAGCGCGAAGCGCAGATAGGCAGTGATCTTGGCCGGTGCGCCGATTTCCGTCTCGGCATCCTTCAGCGCCTTCTCGACGGTGATGTCGGGATTGAGCACGAAAGCCTGCTTGAGCAGCACAACCTCTTCGTAGAATTTGCGCAGACGGCCCTCGACCATCTTCTCGATGATCGCCTCCGGCTTGCCGGACTGGCGCGCCTGGTCGGCGAAGATGGCCTTCTCGCGTTCGACCGCGGCCGGATCGAGCTCTTCCGTGGTCAGCGCCATCGGGTTGGTGGCGGCGACATGCATGGCGACCTGGCGGGCAAAGGCGTTGGCGGCCTGCGCGTTGCCGGTCGTCTCGATGGCGACCAGCACGCCGAGCTTGCCAAGGCCGTCGGCGACCGCATTGTGGACGTAGGTTGCGACAGCGCCATGCTCGACCGTGAGCTTGGCCGAACGGCGGAAGCCAAGATTCTCGCCGATCGTGCCGACAGCGTCCTTGATGGTATCGGCGACCGACTTGTCCGAACCCGGATACGGTGCGGCTGCGACGGCCTCGGTCTTGCCGCCATAGGCGAGCGCGACCTTGGCGACCTTGGCGACGATCTCCTGGAAGGCAGCGTTTCGGGCAACGAAGTCCGTCTCGGAATTGACCTCGACGACTGCCGCCTCGCGGATCCCGGAATCGACGCCGATGAGACCCTCGGCCGCGGTGCGGCCGGCCTTCTTGTCGGCCTTGGAGATGCCCTTCTTGCGCAACCAGTCGACGGCCTCTTCCATGTTGCCGTTGGTCTCGTTCAACGCCATCTTGCAGTCCATCATGCCCGCGCCGGTCAAGTCGCGGAGTTCTTTGACCTGTGCAGCCGAAATGCTCATTGTCGCCTCTTTGTTTTAAAATGCACCGACGCACCACCGGTCCTCGATGATGCGCCTGGCGCCAGCGCTTAGCGCGCCAAAATATGAGAAAGATGAAGGCCGAAACCGGCCTTCGCTGTTACGCTTCCGGTGTCTGGGCAGCCGGTGTCTCGGCGGTCGGCGTTGGCTCGAGTGCCGGCTCGACCGGAGCCTCGGCCAAAGCGCCGACGTCGACGCCGAGCGCGCCCTGCTGGCGAGCGATGCCGTCGATTGCAGCCTTGGCGATCAGATCGCAATAGAGCTGGATGGCGCGGGCCGCGTCGTCATTGCCCGGAATCGGGAAATCGATCTTGTCCGGGTCGCAGTTGGAATCGATGATAGCGACGACCGGGATGCCGAGACGCTTGGCCTCGAGGATGGCGATCGCTTCCTTGTTGGTGTCGATCACGAACATCAGGTCGGGCGTCGAGCCCATGTCCTTGATGCCGCCCAGCGCCTTGTCGAGCTTCTCGCGCTCGCGATCGAGGTTGAGGCGCTCCTTCTTGGTGAGCCCCTGGGCCTCGCCAGCCAGCATCTCGTCGAGCTTGCGCAGGCGCTGGATGGAATTCGAGATCGTCTTCCAGTTGGTCATCATGCCGCCGAGCCAGCGGGAGTTGACATAGTACTGGGCCGAGCGCTGCGCGGCGTCGGCGACGATGTCGGACGCCTGGCGCTTGGTGCCGACGAACAGCACGCGGCCACCCTTGGCGACGGTGTCGGAAACCTGCTTCAACGCCTGGTGCAGCAGCGGCACCGTCTGCGAGAGGTCGATGATGTGGATGTTGTTGCGGGCGCCATAGATGTAGGGCGCCATCTTCGGGTTCCAGCGGTGGGTCTGGTGGCCGAAGTGAATGCCAGCTTCCAAAAGCTGGCGCATGCTGAAATCAGGCAGAGCCATTCTTAAGTTCCTTTTCCGGTTAGCCTCCACGGACACAGGCATTTCTGGACTTTGTCCTCGAACGCCACCGGAGGTTTCAGCCGGATTTCTCCCGGGCAGACACCAAAGTCCGTGTGTGGAATGAGCGCGCATATAGAGGGGATGCGCGACAAACGCAAGCGCTGCGGTGTGTTGCGGCTCAGCGTGCGGCGATCAGCGCACCGGTGCCGATCATGGCGCCGCCGGCAAACCTGTTCATCAAGCGCATCCGCCTTGGCGTCTTGAACCAGCTCGAAGCTCGTCCGGCAAGCACCGCATAGACGCCCATGGTGATAATGTTGACGCCGATCACGACCGCAACCACGAGCAGCCCCTCAGCGAAGCCCATCGCGTTGAGATCGAGGATCAGCGGCATGATCGAGGCGTGAAACAGGATCGCCTTGGGGTTGCCCAGTGCGATGGAGATGCCGAGGAAAAACGATCGAGACAGTCTTGCCTGCGTTGCCTGCAGTCCGTTCGATGGCGCGGAAGCCGATCGCCACATCCTGACGCCAAGAAACATCAGATAGGCAGCACCCGCATATTTCAGGATGAGAAAAACCCATTCGAAGGTCTGTGCCAGTGCCACGAGACCGAGCAGCGCCAAAGTCACCAGCACCGCGTCGCCGGCGGCGATGCCGAGACCGGCCAGGAAAGCGCGAACAAAGCCACGCGAGACGCCGCTGGCGATGACCGTGAATACCGCGGGACCAGGCGTGGCGGCGGCAAACGTGATCGCGGCGCAGTAAGCCAGAAATGCCGTCAATGTCATAGTCGTATCTTCCCCTTCGGCACGCGGACACGCCGGAAAACAGCAACGATCTCCTCGCGGCTGCATTCGATGGCGCCCAGCCGCACCGCCCGGTCGCGCTCGAAGCCGGTTATGTCATAATGCGGCGCCGATGTCTTCGGCGGTCCCTGATAGGACGAGCGCTTGACGCCGAGCTGTGCTGCAAAACGGTGCAACTCGTCGGTGTCGTCGGCCAGCAGGTGACACCAGCGGTGGCCGACCCATTTCCAGATCGCCGCGTCGACATAGACCGCCATGAGGCTTGCCGTACTCCTTCGTCTTGCGCCGTCCAGCGGAACCAGCTCAAATGGAGCCAAGATCCGATGTTAGCGATGATAGAAGGGATTCGGATAGAAAATGAAGCCGCCAGCGGCTTCGAGTTCGGTCACGGTCCTGGTGACGGCCTCCTGCATGCGGCTGTGCAACTCCGCAAGTGCATCTTCGATCGAGCCGGGATAGGCTTGCAATCCCAACGGCTCCGGCACCCGGATATGAGCGCAGCGCGGCCCGGCCGGTTGCGGCACGAAGCGGTTGATCGTGTCGCGCAGCGTGCCCTTGCAATAGTCGTTGCGAATGCGCTTCAGATGTTCCGCGATCTCCTCCTGCGTGATGCGCGGGTTGGCTGAGGCCCACGGTCCGACGCGTTGGAGACGCTGGATCGTGTCCGTCAGCGCCCGGACCTGTTTTTGCCATTCGGCGTCGCCGGTGTCCTCCCGCAGCCAGCGGCGCGACCTGCGCAAAAGCTCGGCGATCTCGTTGGCGCCGGGATCGACCGAAATACCCTCCCCCAGGCGCCGGCTCAATTCGAGCAGCAGTTGCTTCTGACGCGCGGCATACGAAGCCCGTTCGTCGGGCACCATGTCACAGGCAATCTCATCGCGTGACAGCAGCGCCGCATAGATATGGTGGACGCGCTCCGGCAGCGTATCGGCGGCACGGCGTTCGATCTTCAGGCTTTTCTCGACATAGGCGCATTCCTGCGCCAGCGCCGGCTCGACATTTTTGGTGAAGGCGAGCTTCCAGACAACCGGCGCGATCCAAACCCTGGAATCCTGGTCCGTGGCGCGACCGCGCTTGAGCGCTTCGAACCCCATCTCGACAGCGCCCGGAAGAAGCGGACTGACGACATTGGCATGCCAGCCGACGCCGCCTTCGGGATGCAAGAGCACACCATGCCCTTTCAGCGCCCAACCGATCGAGTGTTCCTTGGCAGCCCCGCTGTTGCCTGGAATCTGAGCGATCAGATTGTTGGCCAGCCAGAATTTCTGCATGATCCGGCCGAGGCCGTTGACGACACCATGCGTGGCCCAGGATGCCGCGAGCGGACTGACCTGCGAGACGATCTCCTTGTCGATCATCCAGTCGGTAAAGAACTCCGGATGGTTGGGCGTGATGAACGTCGCCTTGCCTGCGCCGCAACAGGCCTTCAGCCGCTGCCGGTCGTCGTCGGGAAAGTCGATATGACGGACATTGGCGACGCCGCGCAATCCAGCCAAGCGGTTGAACGGCAACAGGTCGCGAAACCCGGGAATGCCGTGCAGCATGACAAGCCGGTTGACGACAGTCATGATCCTGATCAGCGCCGGATTAGGCCTCGGCGCCACGAACACATCGATTCTGCTCAACCCACCCCCCGATCGACCGTCGGCGTAGAGGTTGAGATGCAATTGCGGCGTGTTCAAGTCATTCACCGCCGCCTTGCGGGCGTGGTTGACCCGAAGCTCTATTTCGGCGGACAGGCCTTCGACTGATCGAACAACGACAGATTGACGAGCTTGCCGGTCATCGAGAACTCGCCGTAGTCCATGACGAGGTCGCGCGTGATGCCGTTCTCATGCAGCTTGAAGCTGATCCGGTACTCCGGCACCTCCTCGCCTGTCTTGTCGGTGCCGTCGAAATAGGCGATGTCGACTGGCCAGTATTTGTCGGCGGCGAGTTTCGCCAGTGCCGGCGCTTCCGGATCGGTCTTGTCGGCATCGGCTTTCTTGCCGACGACAACGGTGGTGGTCATCACCTTGTCTGCATCTTCCGAGCCGTCGAACAGGTTGGTTTCGTAGAAATTTTCGCCCTTTTCAGCCTTGTCGATCAGTTCGATCAGATGCTGGGTCGGAAACTGGGTGGCGGCCAGTTCGAGGCTGTTCTTCTCCGGCTTGTCGATGTCGACCTTGAGGCCCTTCGTCTCCTTCGTCGCCGTGCCCCTGACCTCCTTGTCGAGGTTCTGGTCGACGAAGGATTTTGTCACGAACGAGAAGGTCTTGCCTTCGGCGTCCTCGAAAGTGGTCGTCTGCTGGTCGGTCAGCTTTGTTGTATTGTCGTTGGTGGCGATCTGGGTGACGAAGCGGAACTTCACCGTGTACCCTTCGCAAGGCGAGCCGTTGAACTCATAGACCATGCGGCCGGAAATGCCGGTGATGCCCGAGCGATCGGAAGCCTTGTCCAGACTCAGATCGTAAACCGCGCGATGCGCCTGCAGTGCCGGTACCGCAAAAGCCGGCGCCATCGAGAACACCGCTGGCAGCAGGACTGCATGGAATGCGAGGCGTGTTGCGCGCATGAGGGGCTCCGATCATCGCGCCTGATGGCAGGCCGCAGGGAAAGATGGTCCAGCTTAAAAAAAGTCGTGGCGGAAGCGAGGCAAAAATAGCAATTTCGGCCCGACCTGCGCGGCGTCATCAAGCAATAGGGAAATACCATGAATGAAACAATCGAAAAGCGGCTAAGCGATCTGGGCGTGACGCTTCCGATCGCCGCTGCACCCGCCGCCAACTACGTGCCCTATTCCAAGTCAGGCAATCTGCTGTTCACCGCCGGGCAGCTGCCGCTCAAGGATGGCAAGCTGCAGGCGCGCGGGCTGCTTGGCCGCGACGTCGACACCGCAACTGGCAAGGAAGCTGCAAAATACTGCGCGATCAACATATTGGCGCAGGCCAAGGCAGCACTTGGCGATCTTGAGAAAATCCACCGCCTGGTGAAGATCACTGTCTTCGTCGCCTCGGCGCCGGATTTTGTAGAGCAGCATCTGGTTGCCAACGGCGCCTCGGATTTTCTGGTTGCAGTGCTCGGCGATCACGGCAAACATGCCCGCTCCGCCGTCGGCGCCGCCTCCCTGCCGCTTAATGCCGCAGTGGAAATTGAAGCCATCTTCGAAGTCGAATGAGCCAGACATGACCGACCTTTCCTGGCTGACCGCCAGACCCGTTGCCCATCGCGGCCTCCACGACATGAACAAGACGCGCTGGGAGAACACGCTCTCCGCCTTCGCCGCGGCAGCCGAACGCGGCTATGCGATCGAATGCGACGTGCATCTGTCGTCAGATCGCATCCCGGTCATCATCCACGACGGCGATCTGAAGCGGCTGACTGGCCAGGACGGTTTCGTCTGGCAGCGTACGGCAGCGGAAATGACGGCGCTCAAGATCGGCGGCACATCAGACCATCTGCCGACTCTGCAGCAGGCACTCGACCTGGTCGATGGTCGTGTGCCGATGGTCGTCGAGCTGAAAGGGGCTCCCGGCCATGACGAAGGCCTGGTGGAAAGCGTCGGCAAGATGCTCAAGCGTTACAAGGGCAAGGCGGCAATCATGTCGTTCGACCACTGGCTGATCCGCGATTTCCCGAAACACGCGCCCGGCATTCCGGGCGGGCTGACCGCCTACGGCAAGGATACCCCCCTGATCGAGGCGCATTTCGCCATGCTGGCGCATGAGATCGCCTTCGCCTCCTACGCCGCCGGCGACCTGCCGAACCGGTTCGTCGCCTTCGTGCGCGAAAAGCTCAAAATGCCGGTAATCACCTGGACCGTGCTCGACCAGCCTGCGGTCGACCTGACCTTCAGATACGCCGACCAGATGACGTTCGAAGGATTCGAACCCGATCTTATACAGGTCGCTTGAACCGGGCTTGCATGGACCGGCATGGAGCTTAAATAAGCCCAATGGATCAAGGCGATGAAGGCGACGGGCAAACGGCGAATGGAGAGTATGCGATCCGGATTGCCTCCGGCATCGGAGCCTTTACCTGCGCGGAATGGGATGGCCTCGGCGGTACCGCACGCGGCGATACAGAAAACGGCTACAACCCTCTCGTTTCATTCGCTTTTCTGAGCGCGCTTGAAGATTCCGGCTGTGCCGTGCGGCGCACCGGCTGGCAGGGCCATCATCTCAGGCTGGAGACAGCGCAGGGAAAACTGCTCGGCGCCGTTCCCTGCTACCTGAAATCGCACAGCCAGGGCGAATATGTTTTCGATCACGGCTGGTCGGATGCGTTCGAGCGCGCCGGCGGACATTACTATCCAAAGCTGCAATGCGCCGTGCCGTTCACGCCGGTCACCGGCCCTCGTCTGCTGGTCAACAAGGGCGAGGACAGTTGCGCCGTGAGGGCCGGCCTGGCAGCAGGCCTGAAGGCGGTGACGGAAAAGCTCGGCGTGTCTTCCGCGCACGTGACCTTCGCGCAAGAAAAAGATGTCGGGGCGCTGGAAGCGGCGGGCTTCCTGCACCGCACCGACCAGCAGTTCCACTTCTTCAATGAAGGTTTTTCGACCTACGACGATTTTCTCGCCACTCTGGCATCGCGCAAGCGCAAGGCGTTGAAGAAGGAGCGGCGCGAGGCGCTCGCCCACGGCATTTCGATCGACTGGCTGACCGGCAAGGACCTGACCGAAAGGGTCTGGGACGACTTCTTTGCCTTCTACACGGATACAGGCAGCAGGAAATGGGGGCGGCCCTATCTCAGCCGCGAGTTCTTCTCGATGATCGGCGAGCGTATGGCCGACGATATCCTGCTGGTGATGGCCAAGCGCAATGGACGCTACATTGCCGGTGCTATCAATTTCATCGGTTCCGATGCGCTCTACGGCCGCAATTGGGGCTGCATCGAGGACCATCCCTTCCTGCATTTCGAGGTCTGCTATCACCAGGCGATCGACTTCGCGATCGACCGCAAGCTGAAAGTGGTCGAAGCGGGCGCGCAAGGTGAGCACAAGCTGGCGCGCGGCTATAGGCCGGTGACCATGCATTCGGCGCATTACATCGCGCATCCCGGCTTGCGTAACGCGGTTGCCGACTATCTCAAGCGCGAGCGGCGCGAAGTGGAGCGGATGGGCGACTATCTCGAAGGGCACACCCCGTTCCGCAAGGATCTGGCGGATTAGACCAGCTCGAACGGCCTGCCGCCTCTGTTTACCGCTCCGACGGAATCCGCTAAGCCAAGCTCGGGGAATGGGTGCGCCAAGCACCTCGGGGCAGGCATGCAGGGTTTGGCATCTTTAGATGTCGGGCAGTGGCTCGGCGGTGCGGGAGTGGCCGCCGCATTGCCTTTGGTTGTCTGGCTCGAGCGCAGGCCGGCCACCTGGCATCTCGGCTTCGCCACCTTCTTTCTTCTGTTCGGTGTCATCCATCTGCTGTTTCCGGGAAAGACCGTCGCGCTCTGGATGACGCTGGTGCTGACGGCGGTGATCGGCATCGCCTCCAAGCTGAAATATCGCCATCTCGGTTTCAACCTACTGGCCGGCGACATCTATCACCTCGCCGCGAGTAGCTTTCGAGGTGTGCTCGCCGACCATGCCCGAATGGCGATCCCAGCCATGGCTGGCCTAGTGGCTGTCGTCGCACTCGCCATAATTCTCGAAATGACG
>NZ_SUEO01000370.1:0-2052 GCF_004962925.1 Mesorhizobium sp.
ATCCAGCTCTATTCGTATCCGACGCCGAACGGGGTGAAGGTGTCGATCGCGCTGGAGGAACTCGGCCTGCCATACGAGGCGCATGCGGTGAACATCGGCAAGAACGAAAGCTGGACGCCGGAATTCCTGTCGCTGAACCCCAACGGCAAGATACCGGCGATGATCGATCCGAACGGTCCGGGCGGCAAGCCGATCGGGCTGTTCGAATCCGGCGCGATCCTGCTCTATCTCACCGACAAGACCGGCAAGCTGATCCCGGCCGACCCGGTGCGACGTTACGAAACGATCCAGTGGGTATTCTTCCAAATGGCCTCGATCGGGCCGATGTTCGGCCAGGTCGGCTTCTTCCACAAATTCGCCGGGCGCGAGATCGCCGACAAGCGACCGCTGGAGCGCTATCGCGACGAATCGCGGCGGCTGATCGGCGTGCTTGAGACAAGATTGAAGGGCCGCAGCTGGATCATGGACGACGATTACACAATCGCCGATGTCTCGATGCTGGGCTGGGTGCGCAATTTGATCGGCTTCTATGAAGCGCGGGAACTTGTCGGCTTCGACGACTTTCCCAATGTCGCGGCATGGCTGGAACGCGGCCTTGCCCGGCCAGCAGTGCAAAAGGGCCTCGACATCCCCGCTCGGGGCTGACTACCAGCTAACCGGTCGAGCCGCACAAGCGGCTGTTTTATGCGTGCCTACTTTGCCTTGGTTTTGGGTTTTGAGCCGCCCTTGCCCATGACGGAAGCGGCAAGCGATGCGGCGCTCCTGGCGGTGGCGACAACCGCACCAGCCGCGACATTGGCCGTCGTTTTGACCGTGCGCATTGCGCTATCTGCCATCGAGCTGCCGCCGCTTGCCGATTTCCTCGGCTTGGCGGGTTTTGCCGCGGGCTTGGCTGAGGCCGGGCTCACTTTCTTTGGCGCTGCCTTGCCAAAGCTGGGCTTTGCCGCATCCCTGGAGCGCGCGGCGACTGCCGGGCCGGCGCCCGTCTTTGATTGAATTGCCTTTGATCGAGTCGCCCTGCCCTTCGCGGGCGCAGGCTTTCTTGCCATGGTTGCCATTGGACGTTTCCCTCATGTCAGCATCATTGCCGTATCTGACATAACGGTCGCAAAGTCCTAAGGTTCCGGCCGCGGCCGTCCTGCCAATCAGGCTTGATCGCCAATCACCAGATCGGCAGGGCGGCGGCGGGCAAGCACGCGGTCGATGTTGGGCATGTCGTTGGAGGCGATCCAGGCGCGGGCGTCCTCGTCGGAGCGGCCATGTTCGTGCCATCGCTCAAGCAGACGGCGCTCGAGCTCGGCGCGCGGCACATCGACGAAGACAGAGAAATCGAACAGCGGCGCCAGTCGCGACCAGGGTTCTTCGTCGAGCAAGAGATAATTGCCTTCAACCAGGATGAATTTGGTATCGGCAGCGATGATCGAAGCGGCGGCACGCGACAATTCCATGCTGCGGTCGAACACCGGAATGGCGATGTCGGGCTCGCCCGCGCGGATACGTTTCAGCAAGGTTTCGAAACCGGCAAAGTCAAAGGTCTCCGGAGCGCCCTTTCGCGCGCGCAGGCCGCGCCGCTCGAGCACGACGTCGTCGTAATGGAAGCCGTCCATGGGCACGATCTCGGCCGCACCTTCCGGCAGCAGTTCATGCAGGCGAGCCGACAGCGTCGACTTGCCGGCGCCCGGAGGACCGGCAATGGCAACGACAAAGCGCTGCGCCTTGCCGGCGCGTTTGAAGATGGTGGCGGCGAGATGAGCGATCTCGGACATCGGGGCCTTTCCGGCTGGGTGTTTTCGATCGCATCTTGGCGATAGTTCGCGGGAATTTCAAATCTGCACTGGTGTTAAAGGCGACCAAGTTGTCGAGTTCGGCGCTGAAGCGATTGCCCCAGGGCACAGCCCAATCAGGCAGGCACAGATTGCCCGATACGCAGGAAATCGCCGTCGAAAGGTACTTCCCTGGTCGAACCGTCGGCCGCCATGAGGCGCATGTGCCCCTGCGCGGTGGTGATGTTGCGCGGCGGCTCGCCGCCGGCTTCTTGAGACAGGGCGCCGA
>NZ_SUEO01000370.1:2062-2337 GCF_004962925.1 Mesorhizobium sp.
CGATGACGTGACGGAACGAGACGCTGCGACCGTCAGCCAGGGCAAAGGCGGTCGCCACCCCTTCCCGCTTCAGCCAGTTGTCGCCCAGCGATGCGGCATGGCCGAGCGCCGTGCGGCCGTCCTCGATGCCGAGCACGCCGCGATGGCGGCCGCTCCACGGCGCGTAGTCGCGCCCGCCATTGCTGACCCACAGCATGGTGACGGGCAGTTCGGCCGGGTTCTTCAGCACCAGAACGAGATCGGCTTCCGCCTGGCGCGCCAGCGCGGTCCAGCCC
>NZ_SUEO01000371.1 GCF_004962925.1 Mesorhizobium sp.
TCGGCATCGCCATGCAGTCCATGCCCGGCATGGTCGAGGATCAGGATGACGCGCCACTCTTCCGGAAACGGCAGTCGCGCCACGACCGGCGGCGGCCTGCCGCTGTCGTCCTTGCCGGCGTCGACAATGACACCACCGCTTTCGAAACTGGCGATGCCGATGCCGGATCGGCCGCCCCGATCGAGCAGGGTCGCGTCGCCGCCGATATCGAGAGGCAGGTTGTGGAGCGTGCGCAGTGCCGAGGCAACGGCAAGGGCGATCTGCGTCCCGGAGCCCAGGCCGGCATGGCTCGGGATCGACTGTTCGACCACCAGTCGGTGCTGACCGCGAATGCCGAGATGGCTGCAGAGCGTCGACAAATGTTCGCCGGCGCGACGGCTCTCGGGGCCTTCGACGATGGTCTCGCTGGACCGCGATAGGGTGACGACGGTTTCGGGTTCGCTTAGAGGTAGCCCGACGCTGCCAAAGCGACGTCCGGTATCGCCATTGAGGTCGAGGAAGCCAAGGTGCAGGCGGGAGGGCACTCGTATGGTAACAGAATTCGACATCTACCCCCCGATGGGTGCATCATAGACGCATCATGGAAGTTTAGGTGCCCGTCGCCATGATAGCTGTTTTCGTCGAAGGGGCAAGCCGGAGAGAGTGCATTCGATTATCTTCTTTTGGCCCCGGCGCGAAAACGGACCGGGCAAGTCGCGGAGGTCGAGATGAGCGAGACAGCTAAGGAAAAGGTCTATTCGGAAGCCGAGATTGCCGACCGGCTCGAGAAGGAGCTGCCGAAATGGCGCTACGAGAACGGCTGGATCCGGCGCAAATACAAGACCCACAGCTGGAAATCGACGCTGATGGTCATCAACGCGGTCGGCCATCTCGCCGAGGCGGCGTGGCACCATCCCGACATCACGGCGTCCTATGCCTGGGTCGAGGTGCGCCTGATGAACCACGCCGCGAAAGGCATCACCGACAAAGACTTCGAGCTGGCCAAAAAGATCGAGGATGTTGTCCAGTGGCAGCCGGCCCAGGAAGGCGGCGCGCTGGAAGGCACTCCGCCGACCGATCAGCGCTTCGCTTACATCAAATATGATTAAGCACGGTCGGAATTTGTTGATGGCGTATGAAAACATTCGCTAATCTGCTGACAGGCGGGGTTCACGGCCAATCCAGTTTCGTCTAGGATCGGGCCGGCACCAGAAAGTAGCGTAGTGAATGGCGGTTGCTTGGATCGGCAACCGGGAAACGCTGGTCGAGCGCGCGGCTGCACATGCCGCCGCGCTGTTGGGGTCAAGCCGGTGCCCGGTTTTCAGCTTGGATACGGATATACACGGCGCCAGGGCGGCGATCGCGCTGGCTGAGCGGGTTGGCGCGGCATACGATCATGCCGATGGTGCGGCAGTTTCCCGGGAGACCGCGCTTTTTACCGACAAAGGCGCGATGACCGTTGCGCCCGGCGAGGCGCGCCGGCGCGCCGATGTCGTGGTGATCGTGGGCGAACTCCCGCAGATCCATCATGAATTTGTCGGCGAACTCTCGGCCACGGTTCCCGATCTCTCGGCCCTCGATCTCTCAGGCAAGAATCAACGCGAATTCTTTCTGGTCGGGTCGAACGGGGCGGCTGCGCCGCCGTTGAACAACGGGCGGACGGCGACGCTCCTTTCCTGCGGCGAGGCAAGCCTCGGCGCGACGCTGGCGGCGCTGAGGACGCAGTGCAGGGGGCGTCAGACATCGCAACCGGTGTCGAATTTCGACGATTTCGCCAAAGCCGTGGAGGCTGCGCATTTTCCCGTCTTCCTGTTTTCAGGCGACGCAACCGAAGGGCTGGCGCTGGAGATGCTGCAAGGACTGATCGCCGATCTCAACCGCAAGTCACGCGCATCCGGCCTTCACCTGCCGGCGAGCGAAAACGGATGGGGAAGCGCGCTCGCCTCGACCTGGATGACGGGTTTTCCATTGCGCACGGGCTTTGCGCGCGGCTTCCCGGAATTCGATCCCTGGCGTTACGATGTCGCGCGCATGATCGCTGCCGGCGAAGCCGACCTGCATCTGCGGATCTCCTCGTCTTTTGTCGAGCCGCAGAAGAAAAAGAACCGCATGGCGCTGATTGCCCTGGCGAAAACGCAGGAGCCGATCGCGGGTGCTGCCGTCACCATCGCCATCGGCGAAGCGGGCGTCGATCACGAAGCGGTGGTCTATTCCAGCCGCACCGGTTCGCTAAGGTCGATCGATGCGCGAGCGGCGTCCGAACTGCCCTCCGCTGCGACTGTTATCCGCCTGGTCGCCAGTCACGTCTCCGCCGAGGCCGCGTTGCCATGCTGACGAAAATTG
>NZ_SUEO01000372.1 GCF_004962925.1 Mesorhizobium sp.
GCGGCATCTACACGCCGCGCTGGTGGAAGCTCGAGGGCTCGCAATACGGCCACCTAAAGACGTGGAAGACCACCGACGGCGGTACTTATCTCGACGGCGAAAAAACCTCGGATGTGACGCTCGACCAGCTTCATCTTCCTGAGCACCATTCGATACAGTTGCGGGTCGGCATCGACGAGCACGCCGAGCATCCGGGGGGCCTGAACATCTTCGGCAAGGGTTTCGGCAATCACGATCAGGACATCATCCTGCGCCTGCACATCCGGCGGGACCCCGAACGCGCCGAAGCCCTCGCCTGAACTGGAATGGCGCTTGCCGATTTGCGCTGCTGGCCGCCAATTCGCGAATGCACAGATCTCTGCCGACGCTGCATCGCGCGAACACTGGCGCGATGATGGGTGTCGCCAGAAAAACTGTGCCTGACCGCTGGGAAATCGGTCGGGCTGACGGCTGATTCCGCGGACCAGGATCGATTCGCACTCTCGCGAGTTGCAGCTGATCGAGCAGGAGCATTAGCTATGGCCGATGACAAATCAAAGGCGACGGAAGATCTATGGTTGGCCTCCTCCAGCGAAGAATCCTATCAAGTCGCTGAGTTCGCCGAGAAATACGGTTTCCCCGAAAGTGAGGCCGCACTGATAATCGAGAGAAAGGGCTCATCCAAAAAGAAGCTCGATGCGTATATGGCATCTCGAAAGACATAGCCGCCGCATCGTTGTGTCTAGCGCAACTGCCAGCCTTTCCGTCCCACGGCCAGCCGACACGCGCTCTCGGCCGCATTGGATTACGAAATTTCTGGGGCCGGCGAGACGGCCGTCACATATCGGCGACTTCCTAATCCGTTTCAAGCTTCTCCTGATCGGCCACCTAGGAGTCAAGATCGATACACGACAGCGGACGTAACGAAAGGGCCGCGCCTTGGTGAGCGGCGGTCCTCCTTTGTTGCCGGTGCCGCTTCAATGTCTATCCCTTGATTTGCTCCTGCTGGGCGCCGCTGTCAGGCCGCGGCGACGCCAACACGGGCTCGCCACCCGCGGGTTCACCAGCCACCGTCGAGAACTCCCCCTTGACCGTCCAGAGATGCGCCGCTCGACCACCGGCCTTCGGGCGGATCAATGCCTTCGACGAAGCAATTGACGAACGCATAGCTCACGTCTTGCTGCTCCTGTCCTGCGGGAACGAATTGCCTCAGCACATTCTTACGAGGGCTTCCGCTGCCCACAGCGTAATTTACTTCGAAGAACCTGTATTCGAGGCCACATCGCGCCAGTGGCGGCGTCGTTAAGTGCTTCCGGGTCCGTACCGGTCGCGCGCACCTCGGCTTCAATAGCTTCGAGGGGGTTCGCCTGCGGTCTATGGTGATCTGTGGAGACCGTAGAATGAACGGGAAAAAGTGGCACTGCCGGGCGGCGCGAGCAAGGTGTTGGGGAGTTCTTGACGTGTAAGAAGAAGAGGCCCCTGCCGGGGCCAGCTCCGTCCGAAGCAGTTTATGCGGCTTGTTGCAATGCGCGTTCGTTCACAGCGCCCTCACCAAGAGCTGAGAGCGCTTCCTCTGTTTTCGTCTCTTCTTCGAGTGTGGACTTGAGGAGTTCCACCGCTTCTGGTTTTCCAAGCTGTTCCGCCCACGCGATGAGCATCCCATAGCGGGCGATCTCGTAATGCTCGACCGCTTGGGCCGCTGCGACCAGGCCAGCGTCCAGGGCCGGAGCGCCTTTATACTCTTCGAGGATATCCGAGCCTTCCTCGAGGATGCCGTCAATGGCCGGGCAGGTCTTGCCACGAGCGGACTTGCCAAAGAGATCGAACACTTGGTCGAGACGTTCGACCTGGCCTTCTGTCTCGGCCCGGTGCTTATCAAACGCCGCCGTCACCTCTTCCGATTCCGCGTCCTTCGCCATTTTCGGCAGGGCCCTCAAGATTTTCTTCTCGGCGTAATAAAGATCCTTCAAGCCGTCGAGGAAGAGCTCTTCCAGGCCCTTAGCTTCCGCTTTCGCGGCCTTCTTTGTGGTTGCCATTGTGTTCGTCTCCGGGTTGGTAGAGCCTCGCCATGTCGGAGGCTGCTGATAATCCGCCGCCCCAGGATTTGTTCATTTCGGGGTATCAAGCGGTCGGCCGTCCATCAACTTCGCGATGCCCTTCTCCAGGGGGCCGACCCCATCTCTACTTCATCAAGCGTCTTAGTTTTTTGGCATACTTAACTAGCGAAAAAGCTCTCCGGTGGGTTCTGTCTGTTATACCGTCTTGGGTATATAAACGGCAGCATACCACCGGCCTGGGTATCCAAGCC
>NZ_SUEO01000373.1 GCF_004962925.1 Mesorhizobium sp.
TCGCGGTGCAGCCGGGTCTTGCGCCGGCACGGCAAGGCGCCGGGGCGGTCCACCACGTCGCGTTCCGCGCGCCGGACCAGGAGACCTTGCATCAATGGACGGCGCGGCTGGCCGAATTCCGTCTGCCGTCGAGCGGCGAGGTCGAACGATACTACTTCCGTTCGCTCTATTTCCGCGAGCCGAACGGAATATTGTTCGAAATTGCTACCGACGGACCGGGATTCACGGCCGACGAGCCGCTGGAAATGCTGGGCGAAAGGCTGGCCTTGCCACCGTTCCTCGAACCGAACCGGGCTGCGATCGAGGCCGGCCTCAAGCCGCTGGCATAGCAACTCTATCGCGAGCGAGCGAAAGGAGCACTTTGACAGTCGCCTGTGATGCTGGAGCGCCGCGCGTCCTTTGGGCGCGCAAAGAACGCTCCAGCAGCTTTGAGTCTACGCATCGTGCTTTCCGAAAATCGATTTCGATTTTCGGGCCGATGCGCTAGTCAAAGGCGGCATGTCGAAACTCCTCGCGCTCGTCATCGTTGCCATGATGGTCATCCAGCTGATCAAGCCGCTCGGCTGGCCGGGCCTGAAGCGGCGCAGCGATTTCTGGAAGCTGGCGGTATTGGCGATGGCGGCGATCTCGATAACAGCAGCGCTGGGGCATTGGACGTAGGGGGCAGCCCGCTAGGCCAAGCGTGGTCCACCGGCGAGCACCAAGTCGACGAGATGTTCCGCCCAGGCTCTGTAGCCAGCTTCCGAGGCATGAAATCCGTCGGAGGCAAAGCCGGCTTCGGCATCGGTGATCGGCAGGCGCGGCGCCGGCACCGCGCCGCGTTCGAGGCAAAGGCGCTCGCCCATCCGGTTCATCTCGGCGGCGCGGATTTCCAGGATCTTTCCGAGCAGCGGCGGCATTGCCGGTGCCCGGGTGAATTCGAGCACCGGCGACCACACCACGCGCGCCTCCGGCCATTTGGCGCGCAGCGCGTAGAGCAGGCCGCCAAAATCGCTCTTGAAGCGTGGCACCGAGTGGAAGTTCTTGGTGTCGTTGGTGCCGATGGCGAGCACGATATGCGTCCAAGGATCGGCCGACAGATTGGGCAGCACGTGGTCTCGGATCTGGCCTGAGGTCGCCGAGTTGAAGCCGGCTGCCCGCCAGCGCACCGCACGGCCAGTGCGTTTCGAGATCAGATCGGCCAGTTGTGCGGCCAGCCCGTACTCGGAATTGCCGATGCCGACCGAGGCGGCGGAAGAATCGCCAAGCATCAGAAGCGAGATCGCCGGCGCCTGGCCGGATATTTCGTGCATGACCGGGCCTTGCGCCGGCAGCATGCGGGTGGTGCGGCGGCGCACGCCGAGCCCCTGCCAGACATAGACCGGAAAGGCGAGCCAGGTGAGGAAGGCAAAAAAGCGCTGCATCGCAAACCGTTAATGGGCAAGTCCGTTAAAGGGCATAGCGAGCAGCACTTAGCGCATATCGGGCTAACGGCGAAAGACCTTGCGTCGGCGGCCCGCCGTCAGTGGCAACAGGCGTCCTGCATCTCGGGCCTGCCCGCATATTCGTCGTGCAGCCGCACCCAGTCCATCAGGCTGTGATAAGGACCGGTCTCGTTGCGGCCTTTCGGCGTCAGGTCGAGATAGTGATAGGCGCCGATCAGCGGATCACCGCCCCTGGAGCGCGACATGAAAGTCAGGAAGATGTCGCCGTTCTCATCCCTGTAGAACACGCTGATGCCGGGAAGATCCTTCGATTTCAGTGCGCGCTGCTCGAAATTGTAGGTCGTGTCGCCGGATGCGATCTGCTCGTCGGTGAAGGAAACCTGCATATCGAAGTTGAAGTCCGAGGCGTAGGACGATACCCAGTCGAATTTCCAGTCCATGCGCTGTTTGTAGGGCAGAAATTCAGCCAACGGCGCCCGCGAGATCACGACCAGCGACACATCGTGGTGCTTAAGGTGCTGGTTGGCGCCGTCGATGTGATCGGCAAGGAAGGAACACCCCTCGCAACGGTAATCGGCGCCCGGCCCGAACATGAAGTGGTAGACGATCAGCTGGCTTGCGCCTCCGAATAGGTCGGCCAGTTTCTTCGGGCCCTGTTCGGTCTCGAAGACATAGTCCTTCCGGACCTTCAACCAAGGCAATTCCCGCCGTTCGGCAGCGATGCGGTCGCGAAATCGCGTCAATTCCTTCTCGCGGGCCAGATGCGCCTTGTGCGCCTGGAACCAGTCTTCCCGTGAAACGATCTTGTTGTTTGGCATGGGTCTGCTCCTCTTTGAGACCCAAGGACGTTTGGGCACAACGC
>NZ_SUEO01000374.1 GCF_004962925.1 Mesorhizobium sp.
CCGCCCCGCCACCCCCTCAATACCCCAGCAGCTCCTTGAGCGGGATGACGCGGAAGACGGCCTTGATCGCGTAGCGGTTGAAGGTCAGCGTCTTCGGTGGATTGTACTGCTCGACGACCAGCTCGGCGGCGGTGCGCTTGACCAGTTTCTTGATGAACGCCTTGCCGTTGCGCTCGTTCTCCTCGGGGAACATCTCGATCACCACATGGTCGCCAGGCACGGCGTCGCGGCCGCCGCAATAGAGCATCTCGCCGGGCTCGTAGCGCGGCACCATCGAGTCGGAGAGCACATGCAGCGCGAACACCTTGCGCAAATGGGCGATGCCGGGCGGGCGCTGGACATAGCCGGCGACCTCGCCGTTGAAGGTGAAGTCGCCATCGTCGCCACCGACCGCAGCGCCCAGAAGCTCGATGTCCATCGGACCGGCGGGCAGGGGGGCGGCATCGGTGACGATCTCGGCGTCGGCGACATTGTCGGCGTCGTCGAGGAAGACGACCTCGCCCCTGCCGAGCGCAACCGGGTCGACGCGCAGGAAGGCAGCGGTCTTCAACAGGTTCTCGGTTTTTGGCAGGTTGCGGCCGGTTTCCCAATTGCCGACGGCGGCGACGTCGGTGTCATTGTGCTCGGCAATGTGGCGCATCACCAGGCCGCGCTGCTTGCGCGCCTTGCGAATCGCCGCCCCGACCTTGATCGACAATGAGGTTTTCGCCATGGCCTCATCTGAAACATAAGAATCGATTTCGTCCATGAAAGAATGGCTTGCATAATTTTTTGAGTTATGCTTATATGTAGCCATGCACAAGCCACGTCGCCTCATCTCGCTTTCCCATCCGTCCCGGCTGTCCTCCTCCCCGGCCGGGACGAAGCCCGAGGCTCGCGCCTCGGCTCCGGTCGCCCTGCCGTCAGCGGCGGCGGCCGGAACGGCCGGAGCCGTTTCCCTGACGGTTCCGGCCACGAATTTCGGTGCGTGCAGTGCCGGCGTTTCGTGCATTCGCACCGAAGATGGCACGGTCATCGTCTTCGACCGACAAACGGGCAGGGCCGTTTCCGGCCCCACCCGCGAGGCGGCCGAGGCGAAGCTTTGTCGCCGGAGGTGATCTCTCCTTCTCCCCGTTCACGGGGGAGCGACGAGCTTGGGCACAACTCTTTCAAACGGATCGACATCATGCCCGCCTATACCGACACAGAATTGCAACGCATCGCCCGCTGGCTGAAGGACGGACTGTCCGCCGCCAGGATCGCCGACCGGCTGAGCGCGCTGCGCGGCGGCCCGGCCTCGCGCAACGCGATAATCGGCGTCGTCCACCGCAACGCCGACTTGCGCGCCATTGGTTTTGCCAATCCCCAGGGCAGGTCCGGCGGCCGGCCCAGAAAAAACCCGGCAAAGCTTGTCAGGCCGGGCAAGTCCGCAGGGCCGGCCGGATCGCCTGGGCGAGCGCAGCTGCCTGGGCAAGCAGAGCTGCCGGGGCAAGCGAAGCTGCCCGTGCAACCAGAACTGCCGGTGCAAGCGAAGCTGGCAAAACAAAGCGGGCCTGCAAGGCATGTGACGCCGGCCAGGCTGGCGCCACCGGTCTGGCTGCCGCAGCGCCAGTTCGTGCACGAGATCCACGGGCCCGATAGCGAGGCCGTCAAGGTGCCGGCGCCGCACCCCACTGCCGTAGGGCGCCAGCCGCATGTCGCGGCCATGCGCTTCATCGATTGCCTGTTCAACCGCTGTCGGGCGCCGCTCGATCTGACGCTGGAGGAAGACCCCGAAAACGACGCGCCGGGCAGTCGGCCGGGACTGGACATGCTGTGCTGCGGCCTGCGCACGCTGCCGCTGAAAAGCTACTGCGCCTATCACGCGGCGCGCTTCTGCGACCATCGCCGCACGGCTTTGGCGGATGCGGCGTGAGCTGATCGCCGAACGGACGGCAATCTTGGGTTCTGCGAAGACAGCAAATGAAACGAGGAGCAACCGATGAGCAGGAAGACCGCCCAGAAGGCCAAAGCCAAGCCGCCGAAACTAGCCAAGGGCGAGGCGGAGCAGGTGCGCATCCGCAAGGAGGTCGGCCATGATTTCGCGCTGAAGGACGACGCCTTCGGCCGCAAACGGCTGGCGGTCGGCACGCTGGAGGCGAGGCGTGTCTATGAGGTTTCCAACGACGGCCCGCCCGGCGCCATTGTGCGGGTGCGCAATATCGACCCGCTGACCGGCATCACCTCGCTGTCGCGCCAGCAGCGCGAGGCGGGCATGCGCTACCGCGAGGATTTTCGCGTCTCGGCGCAGGAC
>NZ_SUEO01000375.1:0-224 GCF_004962925.1 Mesorhizobium sp.
CGACCTCGTGCGCGAAGAGGCTGGCCGCGGCCGCACCTTCCTCTGGTACACCACGGAAACCGAAGAGCTCGACAATTGCCATCATATCTATGTCTTCAAGAACGGCCGGATCGTCGCCAATCTTGGGCGCGACGAGCTGACGGAGGAAAAGATCATCCAGTCCTCGTTCGGCGACGCGGCTTGAGATGACGGCAGCACCTGTCGAGACCGGCGTCAAAAGGTCC
>NZ_SUEO01000375.1:234-2264 GCF_004962925.1 Mesorhizobium sp.
GATGTTCGTCATCGCCGGCAACGAGCTCGACCTGTCGATCGGCACCTTTGTCGGTTTCGTCGGCTGCGTCACGGCGACGTGGCTGAAGGACGCGCCGCTGGTCGGCGTCTTGATCCTGCTAGGATCGATCGGCGTCTATGCGCTGCTCGGCGCGCTGATCCATCTGCGCAACCTGCCTTCGATCGTGGTGACGCTCGGCATGAGCTTCGTCTGGCAGGGGCTGGCCATCCTCATCCTGCCGAAGCCCGGCGGCAAGGCGCCGGACTGGCTGCTGTCGCTCATGGCCTTCAAGCCGCCTCTCATCCCTTTTCCGATCATTGCGGCGCTGCTGATCGCGGCGGTCGTCTATTTCGGGCTGATGCGCACTTCCTATGGCGTGATCCTGCGCGGATCGGGCGGCAATGCTGCGGCCCTCAGCCGAGCCGGCTGGTCGCTGCTCAAGACCAAGATCGTGCTGTTTGCACTCGCCGGCCTGTTCGGCGTGCTGTCCGGCATGGCCTTAATCGGCATCACCACCTCGGCCGATGCCAATATCGGCAATGGCTATACGCTGCTTTCGATCGCCGGCGTCATCCTCGGTGGCGGCGAATTCGTCGGTGGCCGGGTGTCGCCGATCGGTGCGGTGATCGGCGCGCTGACGCTGGCGCTTGCCGCGTCGCCGCTGCTGACCTTCATGCACATTCCGCCCGATTGGCAGGTGGCCGCCAATGGCGCCATCCTCATCATCGTGCTCGCGGCCCGGGTGCTCATCAGCCGCAGGGAGAGATGAGCGATGGCTTCGTTGAGATTGCTGCTCGCCAAACCCTGGATCTGGTCCTTCATCGGCGCGCTGCTGGTGTGGCTGGCGACAATCGCCTTCACCGGCGGCTATGGCGGCGGCGGCATGATCACGGCAGCCCTTTCGCTCGCCGTCTTCACCGTTATCGTCGGTGTCGGCCAGATGTTCGTCATCACGCTCGGGCCCGGCAATGTCGACCTGTCGCTGCCGGCCAATATCGGCCTCGCCAGCGCCGTCGCCATGAAGGTGATGGACGGCAATGACCAGATGATCGCCGTCGGGCTGCTGGCGGCGGTGGCCTGCGGCATGGCGGTCGGTGCCGCCAACTATCTCTTGATCTGGGCGCTGCGCATTCCACCGATCATCGCGACATTGTCGGCCAGCTTCATCATCCAGTCGATCGACATCAGCTATGGCCGCGGCCTGCAGATCAAGCCGCCGCCGGGCTTCGCCAGTTTTACCAACTGGCAGATTATGGGCATTCCGGTGCTGGCGATCCTCACCGTGCTGTTCACCATCGGTGCTGCCATCGCGCTGCAGCGCATGATCTATGGCCGTTCGGTGCTGGCGATCGGCCAGAACATCCGCGCCGCGTGGCTGGCCGGTATCAATGTCGGCCGCATCCGCTTCCTCACTTACACGCTGTCGGGCGCGCTCGGCGGGCTCGACGGGGCGTTGCTCGCCGGCTATTTCCGCGGCGCCAATGTCGATATCGGCAACGAGTACCTGCTGGCCTCGATCGCGGTCGTGGTCATCGGCGGCACGTCGGTTGCCGGCGGCAAGGCCAACGTGCCGGGCGTCTGGGGCGCGGCGCTGTTCCTGGTGCTGCTCCTGACCATGCTCAACACGTTCGGCGTCAGCGCCGGCGTCCGGCTGCTGCTGACGGGGCTGATCATCGTCGGCGTCATCACCGCTGCGGGCGGCCAGAAGGCTCTGCGCTGACCACACGCTACGGCGAGCCTTTCCGCGAAAACATCGTGGTTTCCATCCGGGCATCGGCCCTGTAAATCGTTCAGCCAACATCATTGCGAGAGGTTTGCGTGTCCGATTTCGTGAGCGTTACAAGGGATGGCCGCATTGCGGTCGTGACCATCGACAATCCGCCGGTCAATGCGGTGAGCTTCCATGTTCGCGAGCCGCTGCTACAGGCGCTTGTTTCCTTGCGGGACGAGCCTGATGTCGCGGCCATCGTCATCGCCTGCGCCGGGCGGACCTTTGTTGCCGGCGCCGACATCACCGAATTCGGCAAGCC
>NZ_SUEO01000376.1 GCF_004962925.1 Mesorhizobium sp.
CTTTTCTTCCTTGAGGCTCGAAAAACTGCCCAGGCCGCGCTTGCCCAAGATGATGTCGATATGCTGCTGCTCGGTCATGCCGAAGCCAGGCTTGTCGCCAACGCCCAGCCTTTTGCCGAGTTCCTCGATGACGAAATGGTTGGTGCGCGGCCCTTCCGGCGGATCGATCAGCTTCGGACCGAGCGTGATGTGCTGGTTGCCGCCGCCCTTGTAGACGTCGTCATGCTCCAGGAACATCGTTGCCGGCAGTACGACATCGGCGAGTTCTGCGGTGTCGGTCATGAACTGCTCGTGCACGCAGGAAAACAGGTCTTCGCGTAGAAAACCCTGCTTCACCAGCCGCTGCTCCGGCGCGACATTGACCGGGTTGGTGTTCTGGATCAGCAGCGCCGTCACCGGCGGACCGCCATAGAGCGCGTCCTCAGCGCCGGTCAGCACGGGGCCGATACGCGAATGGTCGAGATGGCGGATCGAGGGATCGCGCATCCGCGTGCCTTCCAGCAGTTCCTGGTTGAGCTTGAAGATGCCCGAATTGGAATGGAACGCGCCGCCGCCCTCATACTGCCAGCAGCCGGTGACCGCGGCGATCGAGGCGGCGGCATGCATGTTGACCGAGCCGTTACGCTGGCGCGAGAAGCCGTAGCCAAGGCGGAAATAGGTTTTCTTCGTCGTGCCGACGAGGCGGCCGAAGGCCTCGATCTCGTCGACCGAAAGCCCGGTGATATCAGCCGCCCATTGCGGCGTCCTCGTCCGAAGATGCGCTTCCAGACCGTGCGGGTCGTCGGTGTATTTTTCCAAATAGGCGCGGTCGGCCATGCCGTCACGGAACAGCACATGCATCACCGCGCAGGCCAGTGCGCCATCGGTGCCGGGCTTCAGCACCAGGCCGAGATCGGCCTGCTTCATCGTCGCGTTCTCATACACATCGATGACGACGATCTTGGCGCCGCGTTCCTTGCGCGCCTTGATCGCGTGGGTCATGACGTTGACCTGGGTGACCACCGCATTGGTGCCCCAGATCACGACGCAGTCGGACTTGGCCATCTCGCGCGGGTCGGGACCGCGCAACGCACCGGCGCCCATCATCCAGCCGGTCCAGGCCAGATTGGTGCAGATCGAACCGAAGAAGCCTGAATACTTTTTCGCGTGGCGCAGCCGCTCGATGCCGTCGCGCTGCACCAGCCCCATCGTGCCGGCATAGTAATAGGGCCAGACCGTCTCCGAGCCGTATTTTGCCTCGGCCGCGATGAATTTTTCGGCGACGAGGTCGAGTGCGGCCTCCCAACTCGCTTCCTTCCAGAGGCCCTCGCCCTTGGCGCCGGCACGGATCAGCGGCTTCAGCAAGCGGTCGGGATGATGGACGCGGTCGGCATAGCGGGCGACCTTGGCGCAGATGACGCCGGATGTGTAGCTGTTGGCCTTGGCGCCATGGACGCGGCCGATGCGCTTGCTGTCGAGCAGCTCGACCTCGAGCGCGCAGGTCGACGGGCAATCATGCGGACAGGCCGAATGGCCGATCCTGAGCTTGGCGTGCTGATTCATAGGGCCAAACTAGCCGTTTATGGCGGCGGCGTGTAGGGCCAGATGGCGCTACTCCGCCGTGCCTTCCTCGTATTCCGCCGACATCGACAGCCATTTTTCCTCGTGTGCGGCCAGCGTCTGGGCAAGCTGCGAGCGTTCCTTGGCCAGCCGCGTCGCCGTCGAGGGGTCTTTTTCATAGACCGCCGGATTGGCGAGTTCGTCCTCGATCAAGTCGATGCGCTTGCGGATACGGTCCATCAGCGCTTCGGTGGCGCGGATCTCCTTGGCAAGCGGCTCGAAGGCGGCGCGGCGCGCTGCCGCATCGCGGCGGCGGTCGGCCTTCGAGGCTTTTTCGGCCTCGCGCTTGCCGCGGCGGTCGCCGGACACACCGGTAACCAGCGTCTTGTAGTCCTCGAGGTCGCCGTCAAAGGGGTTGACCGCACCCTCCTTGACCAGCCACAGCCGGTCGGCCGTCGCCTCAAGCAGATGGCGGTCGTGCGAAATCAGGATGACGGCGCCGGGAAATTCGTTCAGCGCATGGATCAGCGATTCGCGGCTGTCGATATCAAGATGGTTGGTCGGTTCGTCGAGGATAAACAGGTTCGGCCCCTCGAAAGCCGACAGGCCCATCAAGAGCCGCGCCTTCTCGCCGCC
>NZ_SUEO01000377.1 GCF_004962925.1 Mesorhizobium sp.
CGCGCAGGATCTGGCCGAGCGTCGGCAGCGTCGTGCGGTCGTACCAGGTTTCCGGCTTCCACAGATCGGAGCGCATGAAAGCCTTGGCGCAATGCATGTAGGCGGCCTTGACGGTCACCAGAACGATGCTTTGCGGTTCCTTGCCGTCGACGGCGAGCCGCTCGCGCAAGCCCGCATCGACGGTGATGCGGGCATCGCCGTTGACGCGCAGCGTCTCGTTCATGCCTGGAATGAGAAAGAGCAGCCCGACCGATGGGTTGAGAAGGATGTTCTCCAGCGTGTCGAGCCGGTTGTTGCCCGGCCGGTCGGGGATGGCGATGGTCCTCTCGTCGAGCACGGCGGCAAAGCCCGGTTTGTCGCCCTTCGGCGTCACATCGGTATTGCCGGTGCCGTCGGAGGAGCCGATCAGCACGAAGGGGCTTTTGCCGATGAAGGAACGGCAGTGGCCATCCAGCGCCTTCAGTTCCTTGCGGATCGAGCCGTCGGTCGGCCGAGGCGTCTTGTAGATCGTTCTCAGCTCTTCGCGCGTGGTGACGAATTCCATGCCCTCTCCTACCTGATTACTTGCCGGCCTTCTCTTCTTTTCCGGTCTTGCCCTCAAGCGAATGGCGCATGATCAGCGGCATCTGGCTGAAGGTGAAAAGAAGCGTGATCGGCATGATGCCCCAGACCTTGAAGGTAACCCATGCATCCGTGGAAAAATTCCGCCAGACCACTTCATTGACAAGGGCCAGAAAGAGGAAAAACAGGCCCCAGCGGAAGGTGAGTTTCTTCCAGCCCTCGGCATCGAGGCTGAAGGCCGAATCGAAGACGTAGCCGAGCAGCGACTTGCCGAAGAACAGGCCGCCAAGCAGCACGCCGCCGAACAGCGTGTTGACGATGGTCGGCTTCATCTTGATGAAGATGTCGTCCTGCAAGTAGAGCGTCAGCGCGCCGAAGACGAAGACGACGACGCCCGACACCATCGGCATGATCGGCAAGGTGCGGGTGAGCAGCCAGGAAGCGATCAGCGCGATCGCGGTCGCCGCCATGAACAGGCCGGTGGCGACGAAGATCGGCCCGCCGAATTCGGCCAGCGCTGGAAACTTCTGCACCAGCCATGCGCTGCGCGCATTGGCGAAGAAGAACACCATTAGCGGGCCGAGCTCCAGCACCAGCTTGAGCAGCGGATTGACGCCTTCCTTCTTCTGCTTCTGCGGGTCGGACGGGTCGCGTTCGAGAATGGGCGGGTTCATAGGCTTCCTTCTTACGCATGATCCTGTCCAAAAAGTCTGCAACTTTTTGGGATCATGCTTGTTAGGCCACGCCAGCGATCGCCCTGGCGAACTCGCTTGCGGAGAAAGGTTCGAGGTCGTCGACCTGTTCGCCGACGCCGATGAAATAGACCGGCAATTTGTGCTTTGCCGCGATCGCCACCAGAATACCGCCGCGTGCCGTGCCGTCCAGCTTGGTCATCACCAGGCCGTTGACGCCGGCGACATTGCGGAAGATCTCGACCTGGTTGAGCGCGTTCTGGCCGGTGGTGGCATCGACCGTCTGCAGCACGGTGTGCGGCGCCTCCGGATCGAGCTTGCCCAGCACCCGGACGATCTTTTCCAATTCCGCCATCAGTTCGGTCTTGTTCTGCAGCCGCCCGGCGGTGTCGATGATCAGCACGTCGGAGCCGGCTTGCTTGGCCTGCTCGAAGGCGTCGTAAGCGAGGCCGGCGGCGTCGGCGCCAAGCTTCGAGGCGATGACCGGCGACTTGGTGCGCTCGCCCCAGATCTTCAATTGTTCTATTGCGGCAGCGCGGAACGTATCGCCGGCTGCAAGCATCACCGACAGGCCGCCATCGGTCAGCTTTGCCGCCAGCTTGCCGATGGTCGTGGTCTTGCCGGTGCCGTTGACGCCGACGACAAGGATGACATGCGGCTTATGGCTGAGGTCGAGCTCCAGCGGCATGGCAACGTGGGTCAGCACCTTCTCCACCTCGGTCGCCATGATGGCGCGGACCTCCGTCTCGGAGACGTCCTTGCCGTAGCGGCTGGCGGCCAGCGAATCGGTGATGCGCAATGCCGTCTCCATGCCGAGATCGGCGCGGATCAGCACGTCCTCCAGATCCTGCAGCGTGTCCTCGTCGAGCTTGCGCTTGGTGAAGACGCCGGCAATGTTGCCGGACAGTTC
>NZ_SUEO01000378.1 GCF_004962925.1 Mesorhizobium sp.
TAGCAGTAGAATTCGCGAATCCGCCTTTCGTTCCGATGTCCGACCTTACGCTCGCTGGCCGGAGGGCCGCGACGAATGAGAGGCCGAATCACGTGAGGTCGGGCGAAAAACGCGCAGCGGAGTCTGGGAGCCAAGAGGCAAATGGTGGCGATCCCACCGGTGGCCTTTTCGACGCTGGCCGATCGCACACCGGGGCTGCAAATGTTCCAGATCGTGCAGACCGAGCCGACAAAGTTGCGCGTGCGTCTGAAAGTGCACGGTGCCGATCCAGATCGTGTGTGGGGTCGGTCCAGGACGGCATTGAGCGTCTGCTCGCCGAGCACGGTCTCGAGCATGTTTCCTTAGAGCGCGGCGCCGAGCCACCAGAGCAATCCAAGGGCGGCAACGTCAGGTCGTTCCACTTATGTAAGATACTCTCCGCAACAATGGGATCAATGGATTTGAATGCGTCGCTCCGCCGTGCCGTCATCGTCGTGGCGGCCCTCAATCTGAGTTATTTTGGCATCGAGTTCGCCGTGGCGCTGGCCATCGGCTCGGTGTCGCTTTTCGCCGACAGCGTGGATTTCCTCGAAGATACCTCGATCAATCTGCTGATCGCCTTAGGCCTGGGCTGGACGGCCCGCAATCGGGCACGGCTTGCGATGGTCTTGGCGGGCGTCGATCCCAGGTCTGGCGACGCTGTGGACCGCCTGGGAGAAGTTCAATGTCCCAGTGGCACCTGAAGCTTTCTTTTTGTCGGCCGCGGGTCTTGGTGCGCTCGCCGTCAATCTGACCTGCGCACTTCCTCGCCCACTATCGGCACCAAAGCGGCAGCCTCACCCGCGCGGCCTTTCTGTCAGCGCGCAATGACGCGTTTGCCAACATAGCCATTGTCGGCGCGGGCCTGGTAACGGCGTATGTCTGGCCCACGGCCTGGCCCGACCTGATCGTGGGGCTGGCGATCGCGGCCATCAATGCCGACGCAGCCCGTGAAGTTTGGGAGGCCGCGCGCGAGGAGCATCGGGTCGAGACTTAGTGCGCCCCGAGGCCAAGAGCTGCCACAGCGAAGGTCCTTAAGGCGCGCGCCCGTTAGTCCCCGCACCATGTAATCGGCATAGGCGGCGGGGTGACGGAATTTTTTGGTCCCGTGCAACGTTTATTATCGTTCGGCTGCATTCCGTTTCGCGGGACCAGAACCCGCGAACCCGAGATGACCGCCGAGTGGCAATCTTCTTCGGGAGGAACGTGACATGCAAAAGCGTCTCCACGGTATATTTTTCGCTCTTCTCCTATCTTCAACCTTGATCCCCGCCGCAGCTCAAATGAGTGCGAAAGGAAAAATAAGCGGGAAAGATTTCGACAACGCTGCCGCCGAGCAGGCTGAGCGATATCTCGAGGAAGGCCGCGAGACATTCCGCTTCGACACGTTCGGCAGCGAGGATTTCTGGGGCGGCAAACTGAAACTCCACGAGGCAATCGCAGGTGAGAAGCTGGGCGGCACGGGACCAGGCCTGAGCCCGCAGAAAGCCCTCGAACTCGGCCTCAAGGTCGATGTGAACGCCATTCCCAAGGACGTCGCCGATGCGCTCAACAAGGGCGCGGTCGACCTCGCGGATCCCGCGAGCACGCTTGTCCTGCTGAGAGCCAATGCTGTTGTCGGGGTAACCGGGTTCTTCGCCGAGGACGGAAAGACGCTGACTTCGGTGGGAATCCAATGCGCGGTGTGCCATTCAACCGTCGACGATGCCTACGCACCCGGGATCGGGCAACGGCTGGACGGCTGGCCCAACCGTGACCTGAATATCGGGGCGATCGTTGCCCTCGCACCTGATCTCACGGCGTTCACCGAGATGCTGCAAATATCCGAAGCGGAGGTGAAGAAGGCGGTTGAGGCGTGGGGACCGGGGAAGTTCGATGCCGAACTGAACCTCGACGGCAAAGCATTCCGGCCGGACGGCAAGACGGCCGCCACGCTCAATCCGCCGGCGTTCGGATTGGCCGGTGTAAACAACCACACATGGACCGGAGCCTGGGGCACGGTCAGCTACTGGAACGCTTATGTCGGCAATCTCGAGATGCACGGGAAAGGCGTATTTT
>NZ_SUEO01000379.1 GCF_004962925.1 Mesorhizobium sp.
CGGCGATCTCGCCGCGTTCCTCCAGGAGCTGCATGACGATCGCCGTCGAGGTCAGCACGAAGCCGGCGCCGGCGACAAAGGATTGCGCGATCGGAAAACCTCCCGCCAGTCCGACGCCGGTCAGTAACAGCGCGCACACGCCGACCTGCAATGCCCCGAGGCCAAAGATCTCTCGCCTGAGTCCCCACAGCCGTGACGGCTGCATCTCCAGCCCGATGATGAACAGGAACATGACGACGCCGAGTTCGGCGACATGAAGAATGGCTTCCGATTCGGAAAAGATGCCCATGCCGAACGGGCCGATGACCACGCCGGCCGCCAGATAGCCAAGGATGGAGCCAAGCCCCATGCGCTTGAAGATCGGCACGGCGACAACACCTGCGGCGAGCAGCGCCACCACGTGGATCAGATCGCTGCCCGCTGCTTCTGCCGCCATGCCTGCCGTTCCGTTCTTTTTAAGGACCGCGGCACGTGCTGCGGCATCGAGCGGCCAAGATAGGGGCTTCGGCGGAGATCGAACAGTCCGAATCAGGAAACTGGTGCGGCAGTGTTGCAGGCGCGCTCCACAAGTTTATGCGCCGGCCGCGTTGCTTGTTTCGGCAATCGGGCGCTAAGGGCGCCCGGCTTCGGCCAGTGGAGGGCGAGCGACGATCAAGTCGCTGCTCTTTTTTGAGGGAGACTGACATGAAGACGTTTTTGCTTGTTGCCGTTGGCATCGCGGCACTTGCCGGTTCGGCCTGTTCGAAGGCACCTGAATGCACGACCGAAATGCTGACCAAGAAGGCTCAGGACATGACTGCAGCCCTTCAAGAGGCAATTACCAAGGATCCGGCCAAGGCAGCCGATCTCACCGCCAAGGTCCAGGCGATCACGACCAAGTTTCAAGGTACTACGACGGCCGACGAGGCCTGCAAGGCCTACGACGAGCTGACCACCGCCATCGAGAGCTGAGCATCGATTTGAGTTTTGCAAAAAGCGGTGGCCGTGGCTGCCGCTTTTTTTGTAGCGCGGCGCCGCATGTTCACTGGATGCGCGAATGATCGCTCAGTTCGGCGCGATGGAACCGACTTCGAGCGTATCGACGCGCTTCAGCTTCATGCCGATGACCGGCACCAGTTGCCGGTCGACGCGCACCGCAATCGTCACCGTCATCGAGTTGTCGTTGGGGACAAGAGCTTGCATGACGCCGCGCAACTGGTTGCGGTTGATGGTGAAGACGACCTTGTTGGCGTTGACCACGTTGCCGCCGACGATGTCGAGACCGGCACCGGCGGCACCGCCCATGAAGCTGCCCTTGTAACCTTCGCGGCCCTTGCGCTGGATCGTCGCCGACATCTGCTGGGTGAACATGCCGACCCGGCAACCGCCGTCGAGCGACATGCCGATCTTGCCGTCAGGTGTCGAGCCGGTGAAGCTGCAGGTGAATTTCGTCCCCTTGTATTTGCCGGCGACGATTTCTCCCGGGCCGACCCATTTGCCTTCCACGGATTGAAAGAACTGCTTGTCCGGTTCTGCTGCAAAGGTCTTTTCGACCAGGCCGGCAGTTGTTGAAACCACGACCGCCAGGGCCAGGACGTTGGACAAGATCACGCTTTTCATCGACGACACCCGGCAACAAAGAGACTGGTTTGGAACCCGTTCGACCATGAACAAGATTGGTTAATGCTTCGTCACCGCTAGCGCATGACCTTAAAAATCGGAATCGATTTGCGTTGGGGATCATCCGCAAAATCAACGCGCTACAGCGCCCTTTGCGCGTCCAAAAGGGCGCGGCGCTGTAGGTGGTTCTTCACTTGTCGGAGGCCGCCGTTTCCCTTTCTTTCTTTGTTGCAAATGACGTCAGAGCGGACAGGAAATCGCCCATGCCGGGCCGTCTCGTGGCGCTGAAGGGCAGGGGCCTCGCGGTTTCCATCGCCGCAATGCCAATGCGCGCCGTCATCATGCCGTTGACGACACCTTCGCCAAGCTTTGCCGAGAGCCGGGCGGCGAGGCCATGGCCGACGATCTGCTGCACGAAACTGTCGCCGACAGCGATCGAGCCGGTCACCGCC
>NZ_SUEO01000037.1:0-4750 GCF_004962925.1 Mesorhizobium sp.
GCCGGCACCGTCGCCGTGTCCTCGCCGGAAGGCAACTCGCTTGCCGTCATCGATGCGGCCAGCGGCCGGATCGTCGCCACCAGCGCACTGGCCGAGGTCTGCGGCGTGGCGCCCGACGGGGCGGACTTCATGGCGACGACGGGCACCGGCGAAATTATCGAAGCGGGCGGCGCGACACGGTCCGAGCCGGGCTATGTCTGGGACAATCACATGCTGCGCATCGAGCAGGCCGGATAAGTGCTTCCGGCACCGGTTCCCTAACGGTTACGTTCGCTGGAAGTTACCGTCCTTCAGGCTAGGCCGAAACGAAGCCGCGAAACGATTTATGCATTATTCCCTTGCGGCGATGAGCCATGGCGGGCACAGGGAAATTGTCTTTCAAACCTGTGCCCAAGCGGGTGCTCCAACCGGACGTCTCATGAAGTTGCTTGCCATCGACTGTGCCGCCAATCTCTGCGCCGCCTGTGTCTACGACGCGGCGGCCGGGAAAGAACTTGGCCGCTCGGTGCTGGATCTCGGCAAGGGCCATGCCGAGCATCTGATGGCCGTGATCGAGGAGGCGTTGAAGGCGGCCGGAACCGACTATGCCGGGCTCGGCGCCATCGCCGTCTCCACCGGCCCGGGCTCCTTCACCGGCCTGCGCGTCGGCGTCTCGACGGCGCGGGGCCTGGCGCTGGCGCTGAGAATCCCGGCGATCGGGGTGACGGCGCTGGAAGCGCTGGCCGCGCAAGCGGGAGCGACGTTTCCCCGCCGCGCCGTGCTGGCCGCGCTCGACGCCGGCCGCGAGGAGATCCACGCCGCGCTTTACGACGAAGCGTCCGTTTTGATTTACGGTCCCTCGGTGACCACGCTTTCGCAAGCCGCCGCCATGGCGGTTGACAGGTCTCCGGTTCTGGCCGGCACTGCGGCCACGCAAATCGCCGCGTCAGCCGGGCGCGCCTTCGACATCGGCCCGACAAGTGCCACGGCCGACATCGCCGTCTATGCCGCCCAAGGTGCCGGTAAAACGGGTGGGGGCGAAAAGCCGAAACCGCTCTATCTGCGCGGGGCGGACGCCAAGCCTCAGGCCGGGTTTATTCTACCAAGGCAAGACCATGATCCCGAAAAGTGGGAACCGGTTTTCGAAAAAGATCATGGTCCAAAAGGAAACGGGTCCTGATGCGCATTCCTTTCCTCCAGCCGCGCCGCAGGGACTTTGCGCTCGAGCCGCTGACGATTGGTGACAGCGCGGCCATGTCGGTGCTGCATCGCGAGGATTTCGTGCGGCCGTGGACCGACGACGAATTCGCCGCGCTGCTCGAGCAGGACACGGTGTTCGGTTATGCTGCGCGCCAGACCGGACAGGGTGCTAAGCCGCCGGTCGGCTTCGTGCTGGCGCGCCTGGCTGCCGGTGAAGGCGAGATCCTGACTGTCGCGGTGGCGCGCTCCCATCGCCGCCAGGGGCTCGGCTGGCAATTGATGGATGCCGTACTGCGCGAACTGCACGCGCAACGTGCCGAGGCGCTTTTCCTAGAGGTCGACGAGACCAACGTCGCCGCGATTGCGCTCTACCGGCGGCTGGGGTTCCGCGAAGTTGGCAAGCGTGCCAACTATTATAGGTCGCCAGAGCACGGCCCGACCGGCGCGCTTGTCATGCGCCGCGATCTTCGCTAGCGCAGGCCCGAAAAGTGGACGCACGTCGTTCTAGAACTCGGGGCAGGGCCAGGACCGCATGATCGGAAAAATCAGGATTTTCCTGGCGCTGGGCCTCGTTGTCGCCGGCTCGTTGATCCTCGTGCCGTTGCAGATCCTGTCGATGAAGACCGGGCTCTGGCGCGAGACTTTCATCCTGAAGATCTGGCATCGGCTCATCATCCGGGCGCTGGGCATGCGCATCCATGTCAAGGGAACCCTGTCCAGCCAGCGCCCGCTATTGGTCGCATCCAACCACATCTCCTGGACCGACATCATGGTGCTGGGGTCCATGGTCGACGTGACGTTCATCGCCAGGGCTGACATGGCCGGCTGGCCGTTGATCGGTATGCTGTCGAAGCTGCAGCGCACCGTCTTCATCGAGCGCGAGCGCAAGCGTTCGTCGGGCGTCCAGGCGAGCGAGATCGCCAGCCGCATGGCCAAGGGCGACGCCATGGTGCTGTTTGCCGAAGGCTCGACCGGCGACGGCAACATGGTCCTGCCGTTCAAGAGCACGCTGTTCGGCGCCGCCTCGATGGCGATTTCGGAAGGGGCGGCCGAAAAGGTCTTCATCCAGCCGGTGGCGATCGTCTACACGCGCCTGCATGGCGTGCCGCTCGGCCGCAGGCACCGGCCGATTGCCGCCTGGATCGGTGACGAGGATTTGATGCCGCATCTCAAGGTTCTGATGGCAGAGGGCGGGCTCGACGTCGAAGTGCATTTCGGCGAGCCGGTCGCCTTTTCCAAGGGCTCCAACCGCAAGGAAACGGCACGGCTCATGGAAAGTCGGGTGCGTGATATGGTGCACGCGGCTCTCGCCGACCCGCGCCCAAGCCGGTAGACCGGTAAGGCTCACATACTCCATCGCTCTTTGCGCGTCCAAGAGGACACGCGGCGCTAGAGCATTTTGCAGCCAAGTGGTTACACTTGGCGTCGCACAAATGCGGCTGAACCAAACAGATAGAGCGGGATGCCCCGTTCAATCCAAATGCATCCCGCTCTGTAGAGCAGAATCGTCTGTTTTTTGTCTAGGAAAGGCGTTAGAAGCCGCCGGATGGAACTGAATACGATAGAACGGGACGACATCGAAAGTGCGGCCGAAAGTGCGGTCGTACCATCTGCCGCGACCAGGAAGGTCTTCGTCAAGACCTATGGCTGCCAGATGAATGTCTATGATTCTCAGCGTATGACCGACGCACTGGCCGCTGATGGCTATACGGCGACGGATGCGATCGGCGAAGCCGATCTGGTGCTGCTCAACACCTGCCATATTCGCGAGAAAGCCGCCGAAAAGGTCTATTCCGAACTCGGCCGCATTCGTGAGATGAAGGCCGAACGGGCTCTGGCCGGCCGCGAGATGCTGGTCGGTGTCGCCGGTTGCGTGGCGCAGGCGGAGGGGGCCGAGATCATCCGCCGCTCGCCCGCCGTCGATCTGGTAATCGGCCCGCAGACCTATCACCGGCTTCCGCATGTGCTGGCACGGGTGCGCGGCGGCGAAAAGATCGTCGAGACCGACTACGCCGTCGAGGACAAGTTCGAGCATCTGCCGCAGCCGAAACGCGCCGAGATCATCAAACGCGGCGTCACCGCGTTCCTGACCGTGCAGGAAGGCTGCGATAAGTTCTGCACCTTCTGCGTCGTGCCTTATACCAGAGGCTCGGAAGTGTCGCGGCCGGTGGCGCAGATCGTCGCCGAGGCCGAGCGGCTGGCGCAAGCCGGCGTGCGCGAGGTGACGCTGCTTGGCCAGAACGTCAATGCCTGGCATGGCGAGGGCGAAAACGCCGAGGAATGGGGTCTTGGCCGCCTGCTGTTCCGGCTGGCCGAGATTCCCGGGCTGGCGCGGTTGCGCTACACCACCAGCCACCCGCGTGACATGGACGACGAATTGATCGCCGCCCACCGTGACTTGCCGGCGCTGATGCCCTATCTGCATTTACCTGTGCAATCCGGCTCCGACCGCATCCTCAAGGCGATGAACCGCAGGCATACGGCGAAGGACTATCTGACGTTGCTCGACCGGATCCGTGCTGCGCGGAGCGATATAGCGCTTTCGGGCGATTTCATTGTCGGCTTTCCCGGCGAGACGGAAGCGGATTTCGAGGCGACGATGGACCTTGTCCGCCAGGTGAACTATGCCTCGGCCTTCTCGTTCAAATATTCGCCGCGCCCCGGCACGCCGGGCGCCGAGATGGCCGATCATGTGCCGGAAGCCGTCAAGGACGAGCGGCTGCAGCGGCTGCAGGCGCTGCTGCTGAAGCAGCAGCAGGATTTCGGCGCGAGCCTGGTCGGCAGCACCATCGACACGCTGATCGAGAAGCCGGGCCGCCAGGCCGGCCAGAAGGTTGGCCGCTCGCCATGGCTGCAGCCGGTTATTGTTGATGAAAAGTCCGGCGAAATCGGCGAGATTATCCAGGTACGAATCACGAAGACGGGTTACAACAGCCTGTTCGCCGAATTGGCCTGAAGGTCTCGGCAGATGAGGAGAGACGGTTGAGCGCTGCGGAAGTGAAGAACCTGCCCCAGAACCTGCCATCGGGGGCTTCGGATATGGCGCACATCGTTCTGACTTTCGACAACAACAAGCTTGCCAGCGCCCTTTATGGCCAGTTCGACGAGAATCTGGCCAGGCTCGAGCAGAAGCTTGGCGTCGATATCCGCTCGCGAGGCAACCAGCTGACCATCAAGGGCTCCGCCTCGGCCGCCGAGCAGGCGCGCCGCGCCCTGGATAATCTCTACGGCATTCTCCAGAAAGGCGCTGACATCGGCCAGTCGGACGTCGACGGCGCCGTGCGCATGGCGATCGCCGCCGACGACCAGCTGACGCTGCCGACGCTTGAGCGCAAGGGCAAGGTGTCCGCCGCCCAGATATCGACGCGCAAGAAGACGATCTACGCCCGTTCGCTCAACCAGGACGCCTATATGCGCGCGCTGGAGCGGTCCGAACTCGTCTTCGGCATCGGCCCGGCTGGCACGGGAAAAACTTTCCTGGCGGTGGCGCATGCGGCGATGCTGCTCGAACGCGGCATGGTCGAGCGCATCGTGCTGTCGCGGCCGGCCGTCGAGGCCGGCGAGCGGCTCG
>NZ_SUEO01000037.1:4760-17123 GCF_004962925.1 Mesorhizobium sp.
ACATGAAGGAGAAGGTCGATCCCTATCTGCGGCCGCTCTACGACGCGCTTTACGACATGATGCCGGCCGACAAGGTCGAGCGGGCAATTGCCGCCGAAGTGATCGAGATCGCGCCGCTGGCCTTCATGCGAGGCCGCACGCTGGCGCATGCCGCCGTCATCCTCGATGAGGCGCAGAACACCACGCCGATGCAGATGAAGATGTTCCTGACTCGCCTCGGCGAGAACTCGCGCATGATCGTCACCGGCGATCCGACCCAGATCGACCTGCCGCAAAACACCAAATCCGGCCTGGTCGAAGCGCTCAGGATCCTCGACGGCGTCACCGGCATGGTGACGGTGCGCTTCAACGAAGGCGACGTCGTCAGGCACCCGCTGGTCGCCGAGATCGTCAAGGCCTACGACCGCGACGGCAAGCTGGCCCGGGGCCTGGGCACCGAAGGCTGATGTGAAGATACGGCCATATGGCTGAGGACAAAAAGTCTGTAGGCGGGGATCTTCCGGTTCCCGTCGATATCGACATAGCGGTCGAAGCGGGCGACTGGCCGGATGAGGCCGCGCTGACGCGGCTGGTCGATCGCGCCGTTGCCGCTGCGTTTGCCGAAACCGGCGTGGCCGGCCGTTCCGAGCTCAGCATCGTCTTTTCTGACGATGCCCATATCCGCAGCCTCAATGCCGGCTGGCGCGGCAAGGACAAACCGACCAACGTCCTGTCTTTCCCGGCTTTTCCGCTCGCCAAGAGCGGTCCGCTGCCGCCCATGCTGGGCGACATCGTGTTGGCCGCCGAGACGGTCGTGCGGGAAGCCACACTGGAAGACAAGCCTATCGACAACCATATCACCCATCTCGTCATTCACGGCCTGCTGCATTTGCTGGGCTACGATCACGAGACCGACGTCGAGGCCGAGGTAATGGAAGCTGTCGAACGCGCAGCACTTGCGAGGCTTGCCATTCCCGATCCCTACGCGTAACTAAAAAGATCAAATGACCGGACGACGATGAACGACAAACCAGAGACTGCCGCCCGCCCAGACGCCGGCAGTGCGACCAAGCCATCCGAACAGACGGAAGAGGGCTCTAGTCCGAGTACCACGACCGGCAGCTTCGCCAGCGAGCCATCGCCTGCCGGTCCTTCTCTGTTCGATCGCGTGCTCGGCCTGTTCAGGCAACGCAACGGCACCAGCCTGCGTGAGGAGATCGCCGACGCGCTTGCCGAAACCGCGAGCGATGCCGGCGCCTTTTCACCCGGCGAACGGGCCATGCTCAACAACATCCTGCGCTTGCGCGAGGTGCGCGTCGAGGACGTCATGGTGCCGCGCGCCGACATCGAAGCGGTCGAGATCACGACGAACCTCGGCGATCTTCTGGGACTGTTCGAGCAGTCCGGCCATTCCCGCATGCCGGTCTATTCGGAGACGCTCGACGACCCACGCGGCATGGTCCACATCCGCGACGTGCTCGCTCACATCACCAAGATCGCCCGCGTCAGGAAGGGCAGGACGACCAGGAAAGCCGCCGCCACCACGCTTCTCGATCTTGCCAAGGTCGATCTCGCGCGCACCATCGGCGACCTGAACCTGATCCGCCCGGTGCTTTTCGTGCCGCCGTCGATGCTCGCCTCCGATCTCATGGGGCGGATGCAGGCGATGCGCACCCAGATGGCGCTGGTCATCGACGAATATGGCGGCACCGATGGTCTGGCCTCGCTCGAGGATATCGTCGAGATGGTGGTCGGCGACATCGAGGACGAGCATGACGAGGACGAGCCGATGATCACCCAGACCGGCGAGGGCGTGTTCGTCGTCGATGGCAAGGCCGAGATCGACGAAGTCACCAAGATGATCGGCGAGGATTTCGCCGCTGGGGAGCATGGCGAATATGTCGATACGATCGGCGGCATGATCTTCAACACGCTTGGCCGTGTCCCGGCCCGCGGCGAAGTGGTGCAGGCCATACCTGGTTTCGAATTCCTTGTGCTCGATGCCGATCCGCGCCGCGTCAAGCGCGTGCGTATCGTGGAGACCCAAAAGGGCGAGCGCCGCCGACGCGCGGTGCGCGCCGAGCAGGCTTGAAAGACGCCGCCTCGCCCGATGGCTGTCGACGGTCCGTTCAAGCACTCAACCTTGGGCTCTGATCCGGCGAACTTCTGCATGGGTGGCAAGCGGCCATTTGCCGAGCCGTCTCAACACGCTGTAGCGAAAACTTGTCCCGCGCCGTGCTATACTGACCAAGCCGACCTGCACTGCACCGCAGTCAGGGAATGCCTCGCGGCGCGGACACCTGCGGGAGTCGCCAGTCCGGATCAGAAAATAAAATGACAGGGTGGATGACATGTCCCTCGACGCTAATGATTTCGCTCAAGCAGTTGAAAAATACCACCTCGCTCTTGATGAGTTCATGAAAGGAAACCCCGCGCCTGCGAAGATGCTCTTCTCTCAACGAGATGATGTAACACTGGGCAATCCCTTTGGCCCTTTCGCGCATGGACGGAAGCAGGTCGTTGAGACGATGGAGCAAGCGGCATCGAATTATAGGGACGGCGACGCTACCGGCTTCGAGAACATAGCGACATGTGTGACGTCTGAGCTGGCATACCTCGTCGAAGTAGAGCGGCTCAGGTCCAAGGTAGGCGGTCGGAGCGATGTCACGCCTCTTGCGTTACGCGTGACGAGCGTCTTTCGCCCAGAAGATGGTCTCTGGAAGATTGTGCATCGTCATGCCGATCCGATAACGACGGCTCAGCCGGCCAATTCGGTACTCCGCCGATAGGCGCGGTTGTGGTTTGGGGAAGCGGTCGATATCGCAAACCGTTGCTGCGGCAACGCGGCTATTCTTCATTCAGTTCTCGGCGAAGGTTGGCCCGCGTCATCGGGCTCGTAGCATCGGACGTCCGCAAGGAGTCGCGAGCCGAAATTCAATCCGGCACGCTGACTGGTGGCCGTTTGGAGCGTGGACTGCGGCCTGATAAATCTTGCTGCGTGATTCGCACGACTCGGAAGCATCGATGAAGCGCCTGGCCGGCCGGATAATTCTGCTGTGGGGCTGGCGCCGCGCGCTTGTGGCGTTTCTTGCCGGGGCGCTGGCGGTTCTTGCCCAGGCGCCGTACGATTTCTTCGCCGTCTGTTTCGTTTCGTTCCCGCTGCTGGTCTGGCTCCTCGACGGCGCGACCGGCGAAGCCTCCGATGGCTGGATCCGGCGTTTGCGGCCTGCTTTCGCCATCGGCTGGTGGTTCGGCTTCGGCTATTTTCTCGCCGGCCTGTGGTGGATAGGCACGGCACTTCTGGTCGAGGCCGACAGTTTCGCCTGGGCGCTTCCCTTCGCAGTGGTCGGAATTCCGCTGGCGCTCGCTTTTTTCTACGGCTTCGCGACCGCGGTTGCCCGGTTGCTGTGGAGCAACGACATCGGCCGCATCGCTGCCCTTGCCTTTGGCTTTGCCCTGGCGGAATGGCTGCGCGACTTTCTGTTCACCGGCTTTCCCTGGAATGCCGTCGGCTACGCGGCGATGCCGGTGCCCTTACTGATGCAGAGCGTGTCGGTGACCGGTATGGTCGGCATGAACACGCTGACGGTTTTCGTCTTTGCGTTGCCGGCCCTGCTTGCGGCGCGCCGGCATGTCCGCCTTGGAGGTGCACTGCTTGTCGGTCTCGTCGCGGCCCATGTCGGCTTCGGCTATATCAGGCTTGCTGCCAAGGCCGAGCCCGCAACCCGCGCAATCGATGTCCGCATCGTGCAGCCGGCCGTCGACCTCAGCGAGAAGTGGGACGCTTCGGTGCCCGACCGGATCTTCGCCACGCTGATGGGACTTTCGGCCAAGGCGGCGGAGACTGGCCATGACAAGCCGCAGTTGATCCTGTGGCCGGAGACCTCCGTGCCGTTTTTTTTCGCCCAGCGTCCCGATGCGCTGACCGCGCTGGGCGAGATGCTTGGCGACGGTCAGATGCTGATCGCCGGTGTTGTCCGGGAGGAAGGCGGCTCGGCGGCAAATGCCGACAGGCGGTACTACAATTCGGTGGTGGCGATCGACGACAAGGGTGAAATCGTCGATGCCGTCGACAAGGTTCATCTGGTGCCCTTCGGCGAATATCTGCCTTTTGCCGACCTGCTTGGCCGCGTCGGGCTCAAACAGCTCGTCGCCGGGCCGATGACCTACGCGGCGGGCAATGAGCGGCATCCGATCGCTCTGCCCGGCGGCGTCCGCGCGCTTCCGTTCATTTGCTATGAAGTGATCTTTCCCGATCTGGTGGCGATTGACGCTACGTCAGCTGGGCTTATTGTGAATGTCACGAACGACGCGTGGTTCGGTGACACGCCGGGTCCATACCAGCATTTCAGGCAGGCGCAGATTCGCGCCGTGGAGAACGGGGTGCCCTTGTTGCGCGCAGCCAATAACGGCATCTCCGCTGTAGTCGATCCGCGCGGACGCATCCTCGATGCGTTGGCGATCGACGCACGCGGAGCCATCGATGTCCATGTGCCGATTTCCAACCAAGCCATCATTTCTTCCAGCCAAAGACGCATTAACGGACTGCTGATCATGTTGCTGTTTGGTCTGGCCGCCTTCACCTTGAATGTAAGGCAAAGGCTACGGGTGAATTGACAGTCGACACATTAGAAACTCATACTGTAACCGCCTGATATTTCTCGAAGTCGGTACGTCGTTCTGTTGGGGCAGTGGCCGCCGGCTTCGTTTGGGCAGAAAAAAACACAAAGCCGGAAAAATTCGGCGAGGAAAAAATGACAGAAGAGAACAAGAAGAAGCCGAATCCTATCGACATCCATGTCGGAAGTCGCATCAGGCTTCGCCGCAACATGTTGGGAATGAGCCAGGAGAAGCTGGGCGAGAACCTCGGCATAACGTTTCAGCAGATACAGAAATACGAGAAGGGTACCAATCGCGTCGGCGCCAGCCGTTTGCAGGCAATAGCCTCGATACTCGGTGTTCCTGTCGCTTTCTTTTTCGAGGACGCGCCGGGCCAGGAGGCCGTGGGCAACCGAGGATTTGCCGAAGATCCGTCAATGGCTTTTGCCGTCGAATTCTGCGGCAGTCCTGAAGGTCTTCAACTCAACCGGGCCTTCGTCAAGATCGCCGACGTGAAGATACGCCGCAAGGTCATCGAGCTGGTGAAGGCCCTTTCAACCGACGAGGTCGATTGACTGGGCCGATTGATTTGCGCTGATTGAGTTGCCAGGCAGTTTAAAAGCCGGCGAGGGATGTCGTAGCCGGGCAGGCAAATTCTCGCGTTCTCGCTGATCGCGGAATTTACATCCTGTAGGCAGGCCGGAGAGGAAATCGATTTTGCTCGACGCCCATACTCAAAGTTGCTTTTCATCCAACGTGTTGGAGCTAAGCTCGCTGGCGGCATCCTGCCGCCGGTCACAGTGGTGCAAGATAAAAGCGCGATTTTTATGCCAGAATGGCCGCGCCGCTTGACGAGCGCCGCCCGGCACAGCTAACACGTGGCGCGCCAATCGGCAGCGTGCCGATATTTTTTCAAGAGGGGACACCCGTGACGCGGCAAAACTATCTATTCACCTCGGAATCCGTTGGCGAGGGTCATCCCGACAAAGTTTGCGATCGTATCTCCGACGAGATCGTCGATCTGGTCTATCGCGAGGCCAGAAAGACCGGCATGGACCCCTGGAAGGTCCGCGTCGCCTGCGAAACGCTGGCGACCACGAATCGCGTCGTCATTGCCGGCGAGGTGCGCGTCCCCGAGACCCTGCTCAAGAAGGACAAGGCCGGCAACATCCTGATGGATGCCGCCGGTCATCCGCTCGTCAATCCGGCGAAGTTCAAGTCGGCCGCCCGCAAGGCGATCCGCGAAATCGGCTATGAACAGGCCGGTTTCCACTGGAAGACGGCAAAGATCGAGGTTCTGCTGCACGGCCAGTCCCCGGATATCGGCCAGGGCGTCGACAATGCCTCCGACCGGCAAGGCGAGGAAGGGGCCGGCGACCAGGGCATCATGTTCGGCTATGCCTGCCGCGAGACACCGGATCTGATGCCGGCGCCGATCTACTACAGCCATAAGATCCTCGAACTGCTGGCCACCGCGCGCCATGAGGGCAACGGCGACGCCGGCCGGCTCGGGCCGGACGCCAAGAGCCAAGTCACCGTCCGCTATGTCGACGGCAAGGCGGCGGAAGTGACGCAGATTGTGCTGTCCACCCAGCATCTCGACGCCAGCTGGGATTCGAAGAAGGTCCGCAGCGTCGTCGAACCTTATATCCGCGAGGCGCTGGGCGAGTTGAAGATCGCCGACAGCTGCAACTGGTACATCAACCCGACGGGCAAGTTCGTCATCGGCGGACCCGACGGCGACGCCGGCCTGACCGGCCGCAAGATCATCGTCGATACTTACGGTGGTGCTGCGCCTCACGGTGGCGGTGCTTTTTCCGGCAAGGACACCACCAAGGTCGACCGTTCCGCGGCCTATGCGGCACGCTACCTCGCCAAGAACGTGGTGGCGGCCAAGCTCGCCGATCGCTGCACCATCCAGCTTTCCTATGCCATTGGCGTCGCCCAGCCGCTGTCGGTCTATGTCGACCTGCATGGCACCGGCAAAGTTGATGAGGCGAAGCTCGAGCAGGCGCTGCGCACCGTGATGGACCTGTCGCCGTCCGGCATTCGCCGTCACCTCGATCTCAACAAGCCGATTTACGCCAAGACGTCGTCTTATGGCCATTTCGGCCGCAAGGCCGGCCGCGACGGGTCCTTCTCCTGGGAAAAGACCGACCTCGCCAAGGCGCTCAAGGATGCACTCGCCGAAGCGCCCGCCGAAGCAGTCGCGGCCTAGCTGCGGCGTCCATAGATCCAAAGACATGGATCCGAAAGACCGGCCAAGCCGTGCGACCGAAGCATTTTTCGGTCGCCGGCGCGGCAAGGCCATCCGTCCGCAGCAGGCGGCGGCACTGGAAAGCGGCTTCCGCACCTACCGGCTCGATCTGACGGCCGGACCGCCGGCCGAGCTGCGCAGCCTGTTCCAAGCCGATGTCTGCGCCATCCAGCTCGAAATTGGTTTCGGTGGCGGCGAGCATCTGCTGCATCGGGCGACGGCAGCTCCTGAGACCGGTTTTGTCGGCGTCGAGCCTTTCGTCAACGGCATGGCCAAGATGATGATGGCGGTCAGGGAACGGCCGCTTGCCAATCTTCGGGTCTATGACGACGACGCTACCCGCCTGCTCGACTGGCTCCCGCAAGCCTCGCTCGACGGCATCGACCTGCTCTATCCCGATCCCTGGCCGAAGAAGAAACACTGGAAGCGCCGTTTCGTCAGTCCGGTCAATCTCGACCGTTTCGCGCGCATCCTGAAGTCAGGCGGAAAATTCCGCTTTGCGTCCGATATCGATAGCTATGTGAACTGGACGCTGCTGCACTGCCGGGCGCATGATGCGTTTGAATGGCAGGCTGAAGAGGCAGCCGACTGGCATCGACCCTATGAGGGGTGGCCGGGTACGCGCTACGAAGCGAAGGCCATTCGCGAAGGACGGCGGCCGGCCTATCTTACTTTCGTTCGAAGATAGGCGACCAAGTTAAGCAGCGCGCACCGCGCGCTTTGCCGTCGACGAGGACTAAGATGTCCTCGTCCCTGCGTCTCCGGTCCTAGAAGCGGCCGATCTTGTCGAAGGCGGCCGGATCGACGCCGAGATTGCGCAGATCGCGCGCACGCGGCTTGCGGCCGGCTTCGACGGCCTGCGACGCGGCGACGGCGCTGCCGAACACGGTGAAGAAATCGCCGATGGCCGAGAAAACCTTGCGGTTGGTCATGATTATGCCCTTTCGCCCGCTGCGATACGTGATTGAATTTGTGCAGCGCAACATAGATAGGCGCGTGTTGCCCGATGTCACAGGGACGTTGCCGCATGGCCGCCATGCGTCCCACGCAACGCTGCCGCCTCCGGCACTTTTGTCCTACCCGCATCCGGGCCCCGCATCCGGGCTTGAAACGACGGCCGCGATCGTCTATATCAAGCTCAAATTCTTGGTCGGTATGACGAAGAGTGGGTCCACCCGGTCCCGCTCTTTTTTGTTACCTTCCGACCGCCAATGAAGCGACAGGAATAGAATGACTGCAACGGCAACCGACAGCGACGACCGCATCATCCGCGAAAGCGGCATCGATGCTCGCGTCGCGCTGATCGTGCAGCCGGTGCTGCGTGCCATCGGCTTTCGCCTTGTCAGGGTGCATCTGACGGGCCAGAACGGGCTGACGCTGCAGATCATGGCCGAGCGCGAGGACGGCACCATGACCGTCGAGGATTGCGAAGAGGTCAGCCGGGCGGTGTCGCCGGCCCTCGATGTCGATGATCCGATCGAAAAGGCGTATCATCTCGAAGTGTCGTCGCCGGGTATCGACCGGCCGCTGGTCCGCAAGTCGGATTTCGTGACCTGGACGGGCCACCTGGTGAAGATGGAAACCTCGGTCCTTGTCGCCGACCGCAAGCGCTTCAAGGGCAAGATCGCCGAGAGCGACGCGGACGGCGTGCTGATCGAGCGCGACAAGGCGGCCTATGGCGAGGAGCCGACGGTGCGCGTGCCCTATGATGCGATTGCCGAAGCGCGGCTGATCCTGACCGACGACCTTATCCGCGACGCACTGTCGAAGGACAACAGGGCGCGCAAGGAAGCCAAGAAGCGCCGCGGCGAACCCGAAGACGCGCCAGAGGGCGTAGCGGGCGCGGAAGATGAAACCGAACAGGAAATGTGATTGGGCTGCCGGGCGCAAAGGCTCGGCAACAAGCTCGGGAGAAAAAAGATGGTTGTAAGCGCCAACAGGCTTGAACTGCTGCAGATCGCCGACGCGGTCGCGCGTGAAAAGTCGATCGACAAGTCGATCGTCATCGCCGCCATGGCCGATGCGATCCAGAAGGCTGCGCGCTCGCGCTATGGCCAGGAAACCAACATCCGCGCCGACATCAATCCGAACACCGGCGAGATGAAGCTGCAGCGGCTGATGGAAGTGGTCGAGAAAGTTGACGACTATGCGACGCAGATCGCCATTTCCTCGGCGCGCGAGCGCAATCCCGACGCCCAGCTCGGCGATTTCATTGCCGAACAGCTGCCGCCGATGGATTTCGGCCGCATCGCGGCGCAGTCGGCCAAGCAGGTCATCGTGCAGAAGGTGCGCGAGGCCGAGCGTGACCGCCAGTATGACGAATACAAGGACCGCATCGGCGAGATCGTCAACGGCACCGTCAAGCGCGTCGAATACGGCAACGTCATCGTCGATCTCGGCCGCGGCGAGGCGATCATCCGCCGTGACGAGCTGATCCCGCGCGAAAACTACAAATATGGCGACCGCGTCCGCGCCTATGTCTATGACGTGCGCCGCGAGCAGCGCGGTCCGCAGATCTTCCTGTCGCGCACCCATCCGCAGTTCATGGCGAAGCTGTTCACCATGGAAGTGCCGGAAATCTACGACGGCATCATCGAGATCAAGTCGGTCGCCCGCGATCCGGGTTCGCGTGCCAAGATCGCCGTCATCTCGCGGGACAGTTCCATCGATCCGGTCGGCGCCTGCGTCGGCATGCGCGGCAGCCGCGTTCAGGCGGTGGTCGGCGAATTGCAGGGCGAGAAGATCGACATCATTCCGTGGTCGCCTTCGGCCGCTTCCTTCATCGTCAATGCGCTGCAGCCGGCGGAAGTCGCCAAGGTCGTGCTCGACGAGGACGCCGAACGCATCGAGGTCGTGGTGCCGGACGACCAGCTGTCGCTGGCCATCGGCCGCCGTGGCCAGAACGTCCGGCTTGCCTCGCAGCTCACCGGCTGGGATATCGACATCCTGACCGAGCAGGAAGAGAGCGAGCGCCGCCAGAAGGAGTTCGTCGAACGCTCGGCGCTGTTCATGGATGCGCTCAACGTCGACGAGATGGTCGGCCAGGTGCTCGCCTCCGAAGGCTTTACCAGCGTCGAGGAAGTCGCCTATGTCGATGCCGACGAGATCGCGTCGATCGACGGCTTCGACGAGGACACCGCGTCGGAAATCCAGGCCCGCGCCCGCGAGTATCTGGAGAAGATCGAAGCCGAGCATGACGAGAAGCGCAAGGCGCTGGGCGTCGAGGACGAGCTGCGTGAGATCCCTGGCGTGACCACCGCCATGATGGTGACGCTCGGCGAGGACGGCGTGAAGACGATCGAGGATTTCGCCGGCTATGCGGCCGATGACCTGACCGGCTGGAAGGAACGCAAGGACGGCGAGACGAAGGTTTTCCCGGGTGTGCTCGCCAGTCACGGTGTGTCGCGCGCCGATGCCGAGCAGATGGTTCTGGCTGCCCGCCTCAAGGCCGGCTGGATCACCGAAGACGAGCTTGCAGCCGAAGACGTGCCGGCTGACGAAGCCGTTGGTGCGTGAGGTGAAACCGCATCGCACACAACCCGCCCTTGGACGAGATGAACGATCGCACTTGCATCGTCACGCGCAGACAGGCCGAACCGGATGAACTGATCCGTTTCGTCATCGGCCCGGATTCGGCCGTCGTTCCGGATATCAAGAAAAACCTGCCCGGCCGCGGTTGCTGGGTGACGGCCGACCGCCTACATATCGACAAGGCGGCAGCGAAAAACCTGTTCGCTCGCGCCTTCAAGGCGCAGGTGACCGTGCCGACCGATCTCGGCGGCATGGTCGACGGGCTGCTTTCCAGATACGCTCTGGGCATGCTCGGTCTTGCCCGCAAGGCAGGCGCGATCGCGCTCGGCGCCACCAAGGTTGAGAGCGCGGTGCGTGGTGGGCTGGCGCTTTTCGTGTTGCATGCGACCGAGGCGTCAGATGACGGCGTCCGCAAGATTAGCCAGGCGCGACGGGCAACCGTCCATCTTGGTGGCCCCGCCATCCTTGCCTACAAACTTTTCTCCGAGGCCGAGTTGAGCTTGGCATTGGGGGGTACAAATGTGATACATGCTGCCGTTCTCGCGGGAGACGCGGGCAGGGCGGTCCAGAAGCGCATGGTTGCGCTCGACCGGTATCGGGGCGGTTCCCCGGACGATCTGGCAATGCTTGCGGCCGTTGCTGACGAAGATGATGCCGCAGAGGATATGGAATGAGCGATACGAAATCGGGCGACGACAAGACGTTGAGTGTGACGCCGAAGAAGACCTTGACGCTGAAGCGCCCCGGTACGGAACAGGGCACCGTGCGCCAGAGCTTCTCGCATGGCCGCACCAAGGCGGTCGTGGTCGAGACCAAGAAGCGCAAGTTCTCGCTGCCCGGCGACAAGCCGGAGCCGGCTGCTGCCGCTGTGTCCGTCTTCACGCCGAAGCCGCCGGTCGCGGCAGCGCCCGTTGTGCAGGAAGCGCCCAAGGCGCCGCCGCCTCCGCCGCCTGTCGAACGCGGCGGCATGGTTCTGAACGAATTGTCGCGCAATGAGATGGAGGCGCGCCGCCGGGCCCTTGAGGGTTCGAAGGTGCGTGACGTCGAGGATCGCCAGCGCGCCATCGACGAGGCCAAGCGCCGCGCCGAGGATGAAGAGCGGCGCCGTCGCGAGCGCGAGGAATCCGCGCGCCGCCAGGCCGAGGAAGAAGCAAGGCTGCAGGCCGAGGCCGAGTCTCGCCGGCGTGCCGAGGAAGAGGCGCGTCGCCGCGCGCCGCTTGCCGCCGAACTGGCGACAGTCGACGATGAGGACATCAAGCCGAAGCGGACCGGCGCCGGTGCCCCGGTGCGCCGTCCGGTCACGCCCGAAGTGGCGCGTCCGGCCAAGCCGACCAAGGGCGAGGAAGATCGCCGCCGCGGCAAGCTGACGCTGAATGCCGCACTTTCCGATGAGGATGCGCGTGCGCGTTCGCTGTCGTCGATGCGTCGGCGCCAGGAGAAATTCAAGCGCGCGCTGCATAACGAACCGCGCGAGAAAGTCATGCGCGAAGTGATACTGCCCGAAACCATCACCATCCAGGAACTGGCGCAGCGCATGTCCGAGCGCGCCGTCGATGTGGTCAAGTTCTTCATGAAACAGGGCCAGATCCTGAAGCCGGGCGACGTCATCGACGCCGATACGGCCGAGCTGGTCGCCACCGAATTCGGCCACACGGTTCGCCGCGTCGCCGAGTCCGACATCGAAGAAGGCCTGTTCAACATCGCCGATCGCCCAGAAGATCTGGAATCGCGGCCGCCGGTGGTAACGATCATGGGCCATGTCGATCACGGCAAGACGTCGCTGCTCGATGCCATCCGCAATGCCAATGTCGTGTCCGGCGAGGCCGGCGGCATCACCCAGCATATCGGCGCCTATCAGGTCGAGAAGAACGGTCACAAGATCACCTTCATCGATACGCCCGGCCACGCCGCCTTCACGGCGATGCGCGCCCGTGGCGCCCAGGCGACAGACATCGCCATCCTCGTGGTGGCGGCCGACGACAGCGTGATGCCGCAGA
>NZ_SUEO01000037.1:17133-19971 GCF_004962925.1 Mesorhizobium sp.
CGATCGAATCGATCAGCCATGCCAAGGCGGCCGGCGTTCCGATCATCGTGGCGATCAACAAGATCGACAAGCATGACGCCGACCCGCAGAAGGTGCGTTCGGAGCTGCTGCGCCATGAAGTCTTCGTCGAATCGATGGGCGGCGAAGTGCTGGATGTCGAAGTGTCGGCGACCAAGGGCACCAATCTCGACAAGCTGCTCGAAGCGATCCTGCTGCAGGCCGAAATCCTCGACCTGAAGGCCAATCCGGACCGCACCGCCGAGGGTGTCGTCATCGAAGCCCAGCTCGACAAGGGCCGCGGTCCCGTCGCCACGGTGCTGGTCCAGACCGGCACGCTGATGCCCGGCGACATCCTCGTTGCCGGCAACGAATGGGGCCGGGTACGCGCATTGGTCAACGACCGCGGCGGGCAGATCAAGGAAGCGCCGCCGGCGATGCCGGTGGAGGTGCTTGGTCTGCAGGGAACCCCGCAGGCTGGCGACCGTTTCGCCGTCGTCAACAACGAGGCCCGCGCCCGCGAGATCACCGAATACCGCCAGCGTCTGGCGCGCGAGAAGGCGGTGGCCAAGCATGCCGGCCAGCGTGGTTCGCTCGAACAGATGATGTCGCAGCTGCAGACGAGCGGGCTGAAGGAATTTCCGCTGGTCATCAAGGGCGACGTGCAGGGCTCGATCGAGGCGATCAACACGGCGCTGGACAAGCTCGGCACCGACGAGGTGCGTGCGCGCATCGTCCATGCGGGCGCCGGCGGCATCACCGAAAGCGATGTGTCGCTGGCGGAAACCTCGGGTGCCGCGATCATCGGCTTCAACGTCCGCGCCAATGTGCAGGCGCGTGCGGCTGCCGCGGCGGCAGGCATCGAGATCCGCTACTATTCGATCATCTACAATCTCGTGGATGACGTGAAGGCGGCGCTCTCCGGCCTGCTCTCGCCGGAGCGTCGCGAGACCTTCATCGGCAATGCGGAGATCCTCGAAATCTTCGACATCACCAAGGTCGGCAAGATCGCCGGCTGCCGTGTCACCGAAGGCAAGGTCGAGCGCGGTGCGGGCGTTCGCCTGATCCGCGACAATGTCGTCATCCACGAAGGCACGCTGAAGACCCTGAAGCGCTTCAAGGACGAAGTTGCGGAAGTCCCAGGTGGCCAGGAATGCGGCATGGCCTTCCAGAACTACGAAGACATGCGCGTCGGCGACGTCATCGAGTGCTTCCGCGTCGAGATGGTGACCAGGACGCTCTGAGTTCGAACATCTTGAGTTCGAGCATCTACTGAGACCGGGCGGTGGTCGAAAGACCGCCGCCCAAACCATATGAGACATGCGGTGCGGTCCCATCCCGCGCTTCACGATTTCAGGATAGAGAAAAATGCCCCGTTCAACCACATCAGGCCCATCCCAGCGCATGCTTCGCGTCGGCGAGCAGGTGCGCCATGCGCTGTCGGAAACCTTGCAGCGTGGCGAGATCCTCGATCCGTTGATCGAGAATGCCGTGGTTTCGGTCTCGGAAGTGCGCATGTCGCCCGATCTGAAGATCGCCACCGCCTTCGTCTCGCCGCTCGGCGCAAGTGATACCGATGCGGTGGTCGAGGCGCTCAACAAGCATGCGAAATTTGTGCGCGGCCGCGTTTCCGGCGCGCTCCGGCAGATGAAGTACATGCCGGAATTCCGCTTCCGGCTCGACACCAGCTACGACAATTTCCAGAAGATCAACGAATTGCTGCACTCGCCCGAAGTGGCGCGCGATCTCGGCCCGGACGCCCAGATTGGCGACCAGAATAAAGACAACGACAAGGACGAAAAATAGTGGCGCGTCGCGGCAAGAAGAAGGGCCGGCCGATCTCCGGCTGGCTGGTGCTGGACAAGCCCGTCGGCATGGGTTCGACCGAAGCTGTCTCCAAGATCAAATGGCTGTTCCAGGCGGAAAAGGCCGGCCATGCCGGCACGCTCGACCCGCTCGCTTCCGGCATGCTGCCGATTGCGCTCGGCGAGGCGACCAAGACCGTGCCCTATGTCCAGGATGGCGCCAAGGTCTACCGCTTCACTGTCGCCTGGGGTGAGGAGCGTTCGACCGATGACCTCGAAGGGCCGGTGACGAAAAGCTCCGACCAGCGTCCGGCACAAACCGATGTGCTTTTGCTGATGCCGAAATACACCGGCGTCATCATGCAGACGCCGCCGCAGTTTTCGGCCATCAAGATCGCAGGCGAGCGCGCCTATGACCTTGCCCGCGACGGCGCGACGGTCGACATCCCGGCGCGGGAAGTCGAGATCGGCCGTCTCGACCTGATCGAGCACAATGCCGATCGCACCATTTTCGAGGTCGAATGCGGCAAGGGCACTTATGTGCGCTCGCTGGCCCGCGACATGGGCCGCGACCTCGGCTGTTTCGGTCACATCGCCGAACTGCGCCGGATCGAGGTCGAGCCGTTCACGCCGGAAGACTTCGTCACAATCGCGGAGCTGGAAGCCGCCCGCTTTGGCGAACGGGGCGAAAGTGCGGATTCAGCGGACACAGTGGATGTGCCGGTCGATTTCGACGCCATCGACGCGCTTCTGGTCGACACATCAGCCGCGCTCGACTGTCTGCCGCAGGTCGCGATCAGCGACGACGCGGCAACAAAAATCCGCCTCGGCAATCCGGTCATCATCCGTGGCCGCGACGCGCCGGTGGAAGCCGAGGAAGCCTGTGCTACGGCGCGCGGCAAGCTGGTCGCCATCGGCGCAATCGAACAAGGCATGTTCAAGCCGAAGCGGGTCTTTGCCGGGTGAGTCCCATCGTCTAATCTCGATGAGACTTAAACATCCGAGGGGCACATGGCAAAGGCCGAGACCATCAAGA
>NZ_SUEO01000037.1:19981-22132 GCF_004962925.1 Mesorhizobium sp.
ATCAAGAAGCGGGCGCCGGTGACGGCACGGCGGCCGCCGGTCGGCGCATCGCCGGGCACGCTGATCGCCGACCCGGCGGCGCGGCGCAGCGAACTGCGACTGACGCTGATGTCGCCCGACAAATTCGAGACGATCGAAGATGCCAGCATCGACGATGTCAAAGCCAATTGCGACACATGGCCGGTCATCTGGCTCGACTGTACCGGTCTCGCCAACATCCCGCTGATCGAGGAGATCGGCCGGATTTTCAGCCTGCACCCGCTGGCGCTGGAAGATGTCGTCAACACCGGCCAGCGGCCGAAGGTGGACTTCTTCGAGGACCATGCCTTCGTCGTCGTCAGGATGATCGACGACGTCACCGCGCATCGTTACGAGCAGATCGCCGTTTTCTTCGGCAAGAACTTCGTCGTCACCTTCCAAGAGCGGGAAGGCGATCCGTTCGATCCCGTGCGCAAGCGCATCGAAAGCTCGATGCCCAACCGGTTGCGCGCACGCGGCGCAGACTATCTCGCCTATGCGTTGATCGATGCCATCGTCGACAGCTATTTCCCGCCGATCGAGACTGCCGGCGAATTGGTCGACAGCATCGAGGACCAGATGCTGCGCGCGGCGGACAAGCACCAGATGCGGCGGCTTCACGAGTTGCGGCGCGACGCCAATGTGCTGAAGGGGGTGCTTTGGCCGATGCGCGATGCGCTGGCCACGCTGATCCGCAACGACGTGCCCTATGTGAAGGCCGAGACCAAGGTTTTCCTGAACGACACGCTCGATCACTCGCTCAGGCTCATCGAACTGGTCGAAACCCAGCGCGATATGCTGACCGGCCTGATCGAGATGCATCTTTCGCTGAGCCAGGCGCGCACCAGCGACGTCATCAGCGTCCTGACGATCGTTTCGGCAATTTTCATCCCGCTCACCTTTCTCGTCGGCGTCTGGGGCATGAACTTCGACCCCGAAAGCTCGCCATGGAACATGCCGGAGCTGAAGGCCCAATACGGCTATCCGGCGGCGCTCGTGTTCATGGCCCTTATCGCGCTCGGGCTTGTCGCCTTCTTCAGATGGAAGAAATGGCTTTAGCGGAAGGGGAAATCTTCGTTTGTGCAGCAAGAAGCCGGCTTGTGAATTGGGCTGGTGTTTTCTGGGGAATTGCACTATATGCGCCGCAGCATCGTGCAATGACACGTTGCTTGTACCGGCCCCTGCTGGACGACATCCCGGCCGAGGGCGTCCCGTTTCCTCAAACAGATAAGGAAAAACACGATGTCGATTACTGCCGAGCGCAAAAAAGAATTGATGGGTGAATTCGCAACCGCCAAGGGCGATACCGGGTCTCCGGAAGTCCAGGTGGCCATCCTTTCCGAGCGCATCAAGAACCTGACCGACCATTTCAAGGACCACAAGAAGGATAACCATTCCCGCCGTGGTCTGCTTGCTCTCGTCTCCCAGCGCCGCAGCCTGCTTGATTATCTCAAGCGTAAGGATGACGCGCGCTATCAGACGCTGATCGAGAAGCTCGGTCTGCGCCGTTGACGAATTGACCGGCGGGTTCTTTCGAGAGCCCGCCGGTCGCGCATTGGAGCATCGGATTTATCCGGTGCTCCAATCAGAAAGTAGGGCGCCGTGTGTCACCTGGACGCACAAAGGGACGCTCTGAAAATTGAATTTGCGCATGGTGCCTTCCGAAGGCCGCGGTTTTCGGGATCATGCGCAAGGCCAGTCGGATCGATTGGCCAGACCCGGTTTCGAAATAGCACAGGGCCTTTCGAAACCGCCCATGGACGGTCATGGGGCAGGATTGCAGGACGCTCGCGCGGCAATCGCGCCGGATTTACCCGAGCTTCCCGTTGTCTTGCCCGTGGCTGCCCGAGAAACGAAGCCAAGGGGAAGGGGCATTCGCGCACGGTGAAACGGCGCGGCCCTTTCCGCATATGAAGGACAAGACATGTTCAATCACCACAAAGTGGAAATCGAATGGGGCGGCCGCCCGCTCATCCTCGAAACCGGCAAGATCGCGCGCCAGGCTGACGGCGCAGTGCTCGCCACCTACGGCGAAACCAAGGTTCTCGCCACCGTCGTTTCGATGAAGGAGCCGAAGCCCGGCCTCGATTTCTTCCCGCTGACCGTCAACTACCAGGAAAAGACCTATGCCGC
>NZ_SUEO01000037.1:22142-35502 GCF_004962925.1 Mesorhizobium sp.
TCAAGCGCGAAGGCCGTCCGAGCGAGAAGGAAACGCTGGTTTCCCGCCTCATCGACCGTCCGATCCGCCCGCTCTTCGCCGACGGCTACAAGAACGACACGCAGATCGTCGTCACCGTCGTCCAGCATGATCTCGAAAACGACCCGGACATCCTGTCGATCGTTGCCACCTCGGCGGCCTTGACGCTGTCCGGCGTCCCCTTCATGGGCCCGATCGGCGGCGCCCGCGTCGGTTACATCAACGGCGAATATGTGCTCAATCCGCATGTCGACGAGATGCAGGAATCCAAGCTTGACCTGATCGTCGCCGGCACCTCAGACGCCGTGCTGATGGTCGAGTCCGAAGCCAAGGAACTCGGCGAGGACCTGATGCTCGGCGCCGTCATGTTCGGCCATCGCGGCTTCCAGCCGGTGATCGACGCGATCATCAAGCTGGCCGAGGTCGCCGCCAAGGAACCGCGTGACTTCACCGCGCCGGACTATTCGGCGCTTGAAGCCGAGATGCTGAAGATCGTCGAAGGCGAGCTTCGCGATGCCTACAAGATCACCGACAAGCAGAAGCGCTATGCCGCCGTCGACGCCGTCAAGGCGAAGGTCAAGGCTGCGTTCGCCCCCGCCGAAGGCGAGGAAGCAAAATACACGTCCGAGCAGATCGGCACTGTGTTCAAGGAACTCCAGGCCAAGGTCGTGCGCTGGAACATTCTCGACACCGGCTCGCGCATCGACGGCCGCGATCTGAAGACGGTCCGCAAGATCGTCTCCGAAGTCGGCGTCCTGCCGCGCACCCACGGCTCGGCGCTGTTCACCCGCGGCGAGACCCAGGCCCTGGTCGTTGCCACGCTCGGCACCGGCGAGGACGAGCAGTATGTCGATTCGCTGACCGGCATGTACAAGGAGAAATTCCTCCTTCACTACAACTTCCCTCCCTATTCGGTCGGTGAAACCGGCCGCATGGGCTCGCCCGGCCGCCGCGAAATCGGCCACGGCAAGCTCGCCTGGCGTGCGATCCGCCCGATGCTGCCGAGCGCCGACCAGTTCCCCTACACGCTGCGCGTCGTCTCGGAGATCACCGAGTCCAACGGTTCGTCGTCGATGGCCACCGTCTGTGGCACCTCGCTGGCGCTGATGGATGCCGGTGTGCCGCTGGCCAAGCCGGTTGCGGGCATCGCGATGGGTCTCATCAAGGAAGGCGAGCGCTTCGCGGTGCTCTCCGACATCCTCGGCGATGAGGATCACCTCGGCGACATGGACTTCAAGGTTGCCGGCACCGCCAACGGCATCACCTCGCTGCAGATGGACATCAAGATCGAAGGCATCACCGAGGAGATCATGAAGATCGCGCTCGGCCAGGCCAAGGACGGCCGCCAGCATATTCTCGGCGAAATGGCCAACGCGCTGTCCGGCGCCCGTTCCGAACTCGGCGAGTTCGCGCCGCGCATCGAGGTCATGCACATCCCGACCGACAAGATCCGCGACGTGATCGGCTCGGGCGGCAAGGTCATCCGCGAGATCGTCGAAAAGACCGGCGCCAAGATCAACATCGAGGACGACGGCACGGTCAAGATCGCTTCGTCCAACGCCAAGGAGATCGAGGCGGCGAAGAAATGGATCCACACCATCGTCGCCGAGCCGGAAGTCGGCGAGATCTACGAGGGCACGGTCGTCAAGACCGCCGACTTCGGCGCTTTCGTCAACTTCTTCGGTCCGCGTGACGGCCTCGTCCATATCTCGCAGCTCGCCAACGATCGCGTCGCCAAGACCTCCGACGTCGTCAAGGAAGGCGACAAGGTCTGGGTCAAGCTGATGGGCTTCGACGAGCGCGGCAAGGTCCGCCTGTCGATGAAGGTCGTCGACCAGGCCACGGGCAAGGAAATCGCCCGCGACAAGAAGGCCGAAGGCGAAGAAGACGCCGCCTGAGCGATTTAGAGCGACGTGCGTCCAAATGGACGCACATAGTAGTACGCTCTAAGGCTTTGAATGTTCGCATCGTGCTTTCCGAAATCGAATCCGATTTCGGGCCGATGCGAAGCGGTATAATCGAAGCGCTGTTCCACCCCTTTGAGGCCGAGGCTGTCTCCGTGCCGCGTAAGGGCGAGCGTGTCCTCTTTCTCGGCGCTGAACCCGGTTTCCGCCTGCCCGAAGGCTTCGATGCAGCACTGCATCTGGTGCAAGGCTTCCGCCCGCATTTTCGCGCGCTGCAGGGGGCCGGCTTCACGGTCACGCCGCATCTGGAGGGCGAAGGTTTCGATGCGGCACTGGTGCTTGCCGGCCGTCATCGCGGGCAAAACGAATTGCATATCGCTCAGGCGATTGAGCGTGTGAGGCCGGGCGGATTGATCGTCGTCGCCGGCGCCAAGGACGATGGCATTGCCAGCCTGCGCAAGCGCATGGACGAGCTTGTGCCGCTCGATGGCCATTTGCCGAAACATCACGGCATCGTCTTCTGGTTCCGTCGGCCGGCCGATACCGCGGCCGCGGCCGCACTTTCCGCCGCCAATCCAACGCTTCTGGTCGAGGGCCGTTTCCGCACCGCGCCAGGCATGTTCTCTTTCGACAAGATCGATGCAGGTTCGAGATTGCTGGCGGGCAAGCTGCCGGGCGACCTGCGTGGCAACATTGCCGATTTCTGCGCCGGCTGGGGCTATGTGACGGCCGAGGTCGCCGCCCACTCACCTGGTATATCGGCGCTCGATCTCTACGAGGCGGAGTTCGATGCGCTGGAGGCGGCGAAGGGCAATATCGGCAATACAGCAGCGGAAGCCAATTTCTTCTGGATCGATCTTTTGAGCGAGCCGGTCGAGCGCCGCTATGAGGCCATCGTCATGAACCCGCCCTTCCATCGCAACCGCGCGACCGAGCCGGAGATCGGTGCCGGCATGATCCGCGCCGCGGCAAAGGCGCTGAAGCCGGGTGGGCGGCTGTTCATGGTGGCGAACCGTCAGCTTCCCTATGAGCCGGTGCTGGCGGCCGCCTTCTCCAGCCATGCCGAGATCGCTCGCGACGGGATGTTCAAGGTTCTCGCGGCGCGTCGCTGAGGCGGAGTTCACCGGACCAAGGCATCTTCTACAGGCTGAATTATTCCCGGCCGTTGTCGGCCTGCTTCAACTCGTCGAGCGCCGGCATCGAGACGATGTGGTAGCCGGAATCGACATAGTGGATTTCGCCGGTGACGCCCGACGACAGGTCGGACAGGAGGTAGAGTGCGGAACCACCGACTTCGTCGATGGTCACTGTACGGCGCAGCGGCGAGTTGCGCTGCTGGTAGGAAAACATGTGGCGTGCGTCGGAAATCCCGGCGCCGGCCAGTGTCCGCACCGGTCCCGCCGATATGCCGTTCACCCTGATGCCGCGCGGGCCGTAGTCGTTGGCGAGATAGCGGACGCTGGCTTCCAGCCCGGCCTTGGCCACGCCCATGACGTTGTAGTTCGGCATGACGCGGACAGAACCCGCATAGGTCAGCGTGATCATCGAGCCGCTGTCCTTCATCAGCGCGGCGGCGTGACGGGCGACCTCGGTGAAGGAGTAGCAGGAGATAATCATGGTGCGGACGAAATTGTCGCGGCTGGTGTCGGCATAAAGGCCCTTCAGCTCGTTCTTGTCGGAAAAGCCAATGGCATGGACGACGAAGTCCAGCCCGCCCCAGGCATTACCCAAAGTCTCGAAGGTGGCGGCAACCGATGCGCTGTCCTCGACATCGCAAGGGACGACCAGCGAGGCGCCGAGCTTGTCGGCGAGCGGCTTCACCCGGCGCCCGAAGGCCTCGCCCTGATAGGTGAAAGCGAGTTCCGCCCCATGTTCGGAGAGCTTCCGGGCGATGCCCCAAGCGATCGAATGATCGTTGGCGACACCCATGACAAGCCCGCGCTTGCCCTTCATCAATCCGTCCATGGTCGGCAAATCCTTATGCGGAATAGCGCTGGAAAATCAGCGTTGCGTTGGTGCCGCCGAAACCAAACGAATTGGACAAAACAGTATCGATCCTGGCGTCGTCGATGCGCGTGCGCACGATCGGCATGCCTTCGAATTCCGGATCGAGGTTCTCGATATGGGCGCTTTCACCGATGAAGCCGCCTTGCATCATCAGGATAGAGTAGATCGATTCCTGCACACCGGCCGCACCCAGCGAATGGCCGGTCAGCGATTTCGTCGAGGTGATGAAAGGCATCTTCTCGCCGAACACTTCGCGGATCGCGCCCATTTCCCTGGAGTCGCCTACCGGCGTCGAAGTGCCGTGCGTGTTGATGTAGTCGACTGGCGAAGAGGTGGTCGCCAGCGCCTGCCGCATGCAGCGCACCGCACCTTCGCCCGAGGGCGCCACCATGTCGTAGCCGTCCGAGGTCGCGCCATAGCCGACGATCTCGGCGTAGATCTTGGCGCCGCGTGCCTTGGCGTGCTCGAGCTCTTCCAGGACCAGCACGCCGGCACCGCCGGCAATGACGAAGCCGTCGCGATCGACGTCATAGGCGCGCGAGGCGGCCGCTGCCCTGTCGTTGAACTTGGACGACATGGCGCCCATCGCGTCGAACAGGTCCGACATCGTCCAGTCGAGATCCTCATGGCCGCCGGCGAAGACCATGTCCTGCTTGCCCCACTGGATCAGTTCGTAGCCATTGCCGATGCAATGCGCCGAAGTCGAGCAGGCCGAAGAGATCGAATAGTTGACGCCGTGGATCTTGAACCAGGTGGCGAGCGTCGCCGAAGCGGTCGACGACATCGCCTTCGGTACGGCGAACGGGCCGATGCGCTTGGGGCTGCCGTTCTTGAGAGTGGTTTCGGCCGCTTCGACGATGGCTCGGGTCGACGGTCCGCCCGATCCCATGACGATGCCGGTGCGCTCATTGGTGATGTCGTTCTCGCCAAGTCCGGCGTCCACGATAGCCTGGTCCATGGCGACATGGTTCCAGGCTGCACCTTGCGACAGGAAGCGCATGGCGCGACGATCGATCAGGGTGGAGGGGTCGAGCGTCGGCGCTCCCCAGACCTGGCAGCGAAAGCCGTGTTCGGCGAAGGAATCAGAGAAGCTGATGCCGGACCTTGCATCGTGGAGCGAGGCCTGCACCTCGTTGGCGTTGTTGCCGATCGACGACACGATGCCGAGGCCTGTCACTACGACCCGTCTCATTCGCAACTCCTTCCAGCGCATGAACCCGAAACCTGTCGGACAAGGATCATGCGCAAATTAAAGTTCTACAGCTTCGTTTGCGCGTCCCACGCGTGGCGCTGTGCAGGCGCCGGTCAGGCGGCGGCCGATTGCTTGGACAGACCCACCTTGAGATCCGTTGCTGCGTATATGGGTTCGCCATCCGCCTTCAGCCAGCCATCGGCTATACCAAGCACCAGCCGGCCGCGCATCACGCGCTTGAAGTCCACGCCATACTCCACCTTCTTGACCGACGGCGTCACCATGCCCTTGAACTTCACCTCGCCGGTCGAGAGCGCCATTCCTTTGCCCGGCTCGCCGAGCCAGCCGAGGTAGAATCCCGTCAATTGCCACATGGCGTCGAGGCCCAGGCACCCCGGCATGATTGGATTGCCGATGAAGTGGCATGCGAAAAACCACAGGTCCGGCTTGATGTCGAATTCTGCGCGGATAAAGCCCTTGTCGAAGGCACCGCCCGTCTCGCTGATTTCGGTGATGCGGTCGAACATCAGCATCGGCGGATAGGGGAGTTGGGCGTTTCCAGGTCCGAACAGCTCGCCGCGGGCGCAGGCAAGCAGTTCTTCGTAATCATAACTGGATTTCGAAACCGCCATCAATCTCTTCCCCGTAATCGTCCGGGCGGTAGTGCGCCCTTGTCGTTGGTTTCCTAACACAATCTATTTCAGGCCGGAAACCGGCGTTTGCGCTTAACCTGCCCGTCTGCCTGGGTCAATGCGCGCTATTGATCGTATTCGGCCGACAGAATATATGTCGGGGGTGTCCAGTTTCGGTCGATGTTCGTTTTTTGCCAGTCTGGGCATACGTTGGGGCGAAACTGTGAGCTTGGACGGATAGATGGATCTGGGCTGCCGGAAGGAAAATGTCGCTGTGGACAAGCGGGTTCGCGAAGCTGGCCTGAGGCCGACGCGTCAGCGCATTGCGCTGGCCGATCTGCTTTTCGCCAAGGGCGACCGCCATCTGTCGGCCGAGGAACTGCACGAGGAGGCGATCGCCGCCGGCGTGCCGGTATCGCTCGCCACCGTCTACAACGCCCTTCATCAATTCACCCAGGCGGGCCTTCTGCGCATCCTGGCCGTCGAAGGGTCGAAGACCTATTTCGACACCAACACCTCCGATCACCATCATTTCTACATTGAAGGCGAGAACAGGATCTTCGATATCGCCGGCGGTCCTGTCACGGTTTCCAACCTGCCGGAGCCGCCGGAAGGCATGGAGATCGCCAATGTCGACATCGTGGTAAGGCTGCGCCCCAAACACCGCGATTGATCGTCGCGTCATTGGGCCGCGAGATACCGTCTCACCCGCTAGACCATGATCCCGAACCGACAAGAAGAGGTCAGTTTTTGACCCGTTCGCCCGGATAAGCGCCCCAGACAAGCGACTGGGCGAGCCAGCCGGTGTGGCCGTCGAAGGTCATTTCGCACCACTGGCCGTCACAGGATTTGATCGTGCCCATGGCGCCCGGCTCGATGATCGCGACGATGCTGGCATCCTTTTCCGCGTCGTTGAGAAGGTTGATTCGGGCATCCTTGCCGCGCTGCCAGGGTGCCACGATCGCCGTGCGGCGGCCTGAAAGCAGCGACTGGTTGATCCAGCCTTCCGAGCCGTCGGCATCGCGCACACGACGCCAGGTGTCGAATTCCTGGATGATTTCCATCGGCAGGCCGGGCTTCATGTACATCCAGTCGACGGAATAGTTGACGCCTGGTCCGACGCGGGAGTTGACGCGGCCCGCTTTCAGGCTGACGAAACGCGGCAGCGGCAGGCCGCTCGGCCCGAGCGTTGCGCTCTGGGCCGGTGCTGCCGCACTCTGTGCCGCCACAAGCGGGGAATAAAGGAGAGCGCCGATAAATGCTGCGCTGATGGTCAGGCGGAGCGACGCAAAACCAGACACTTTCGTTCCTTTCAGCGCCGGCTCATCGGCCTTGGCGCCCCTTTTTCTTTGTCTTCGGCGGAACCTCTTGTTACATGGAGAACTGGCACCGCGACCGGCCTCCAGTTTCGCCTGTCTTGGTTAAAGAGGTCTCAACGAGGGTTGGGTTTGAGGAAACAATGGCAGGCAGAAAAAGGCCCCTCGTCGTCATCACGCGCAAGCTGCCCGATCCGGTCGAGACCCGCATGCGTGAGCTGTTCGACGCCCGGCTGAATGTCGAAGACAGGCCGATGACGCAGCCGGAATTGGTCGCGGCGGTCAAGGAAGCCGACGTGCTGGTGCCGACCATAACCGATCATATCGACGCTGCGCTGATCGCGCAGGCTGGCGACAACCTCAAGCTGATCGCCAATTTCGGCAACGGCGTTGACAAGATCGACGTGGCGGCAGCAGCGAAGAAGGGCATTACCGTCACCAACACGCCGAACGTGCTGACCGAGGACACGGCCGACATGACCATGGCGCTGATGCTGGCGGTGCCGCGTCGGCTGGCGGAAGGCGCCAATGTGCTGACCGGCGACAAGAAGTGGGCGGGCTGGTCGCCAACCTGGATGCTCGGCCGGCGGATCTGGGGCAAACGCCTCGGCATTGTCGGCATGGGCCGCATCGGCACCGCTGTCGCCCGGCGGGCCAAGGCTTTTGGGCTGTCGATCCACTACCACAACCGCCATCGCGTGTTGCCGGCGGTCGAGGATGAGCTGGAGGCGACCTACTGGGAAAGCCTCGACCAGATGCTTGCCCGCATGGATATCATCTCGGTCAACTGTCCATCGACGCCGGCAACCTTCCATCTGCTCTCGGCGCGGCGGCTGGCGCTTCTGCAACCGTCCGCTTACATCGTCAACACGGCGCGCGGCGACATCATCGACGAGGACTCTCTGATCAAGCTGATCCAGGACGGCAAGATCGCCGGCGCCGGCCTTGACGTCTACGAGCACGAGCCGGCGCTGAACAGCAAATTGCTGAAGCTCGCCGCCAAGGGCAAGGTCGTGCTGTTGCCGCATATGGGATCGGCGACGCTCGAAGGCCGTATCGATATGGGCGAGAAGGTGATCATCAACATCCGCGCCTTCTTCGATGGCCATCGCCCGCCCGACCGCGTACTGCCGCTGCGGACGTGACCGGGCACCGTCCAATTCTGAAGCAAGACTTTAGGGTCCCGATAGGGGATCAGGGCCCCCGCCTTTAGGCGGTTGGGATGGCCCGGCATGAGCAACCATCTCGTGCGCCCGCCCGGTCTCACGCAAAAGTTTGTGGCACCAGTTGCGCGCGGTGCAGTCGCGCGGGAACAAGGTTGCCGGATACTGCCCCGGAGCAGCTCCCATGTAGCTTTAGAAAATCATTCTACTCCTGATTGGCCTCGTCGATTGTCGATCCTTGACAATAGCCGGCAGTAGCATCAAGCAAAGGGCTTCCACCGCAAGAGTGCAAAAAGCTGATGACCGACCGCCGCAACGACCCCGGCCCCGAGATCGAGGGACTTATCCGCACCATCGAGCCTCGCCTCATCGAACTGCGCCGCGACATCCATGCCCATCCAGAAACCGGCTTCGACACGATCCGCACGGCCGGCCTGGTCGCCGCCGAGCTTGGCGCGCTCGGGATCGAGGCGCGCACCGGCGTCGGCCGCACCGGCGTCGTGGCCGATATTTCCGGAGCCTTTCCCGGTCCCTGCCTGATCCTGCGGGCCGATATGGATGCCTTGCCGATCGGGGAGCAGACCGGTCTGCCTTATGCTTCGACCATTCCAGGCAGGATGCATGCCTGCGGGCACGATCTTCACACCGCCTCGCTTCTCGGCGCCGCATATGCGCTGGTCTCGCTGGCGCCGCGCCTGCGCGGCTCGGTCCGGCTGATTTTTCAGCCCGCAGAGGAGACGCAGGAGAGCGGCGCGGCGGCCATGGTGGCGGACGGTGCCGCCAAAGATGCTGACATGGCCATCGCCTTCCACAACCGTCCGGAACTGCCGGCGGGGCAGGTTCTGTTGAACCGCGGCGCAAGCACCGCATCGAGCGACGAGTTCAGGGTGGTGGTGCGCGGCAAGTCGGGCCATGCCGCGCGGCCCCATGCCGCCATCGACCCGATCGTCGCCAGCGCCCACATCATCACCCAACTGCAGACCGTGATATCGCGCGAGATGGATCCGGCGCAGTCCGCCGTCCTGACCATCGGCCATATCGAGGGCGGCGCGACCCAGAACATCATTCCCGACAGCTGCATGTTCGAGGGCACGGTGCGTTGCCGCTCGCCGCGGTCGCGCGATCTCGCCGAGGCCGCGTTCCGGCGCATCTGCGAAGGCACGGCGCAGGCGCTCAATGCCGCCGTCGAGATCGACTATGCGCGCGGCGCGCCGCCCCTGATGAACGACGATGCGCTCGTCGATCGTGCGGTTTCCGTGCTCGGCCATCAGTTCGGCGCGACGCCCCAGGTCGAGCCGGGAACGAGCTTCGGAGCCGAGGACTTTTCCTATTTCTCCGAGCTCATGCCGTCGGTCCAGATATTCATCGGTTCGGGCCAGCCCGGCCGTGACGACCGCGTCCACAACTCCGACTACCAGCCCGATGAAGCCTGCATCGGGCAAAGCGCCATCGCGCTCACGCGCATGGCGGTCGATCTTCTTTCCTGATCCCTCAACCCTCCTCCCAAGGATGACCCAGCCATGAAAATCACCCGCAGCACCTTCCTGCGCATAGGCCTTGCCGCCATTGCCGGGCTCGCCGTTGCCCCCGCCACAGCTCTTGCCCAGGGGCGCAAAAAATATGTTTTCGCCACCGAAGGAGCCTTCCCGCCCTTCAATATGACCCGTCCGAATGGCGAGCTCTACGGCTTCGAGCTGGACATGCTGGCCGACATCGCCAAGCGCGCCGACTTCGACTATGAGGTGATTTCGCAGGCCTGGGACGGCATGATCCAGGGCCTCATCGACGGCAAGTACAATGCGGTGGTCGACTCGGTCTCCGTCACCGAAAAACGCCTCGAAGTGGTCGATTTCTCTCTTCCCTACACCACCGGTGGCTCGACCTTCGTCGTGCTGAAGGAAAGCGGCGTCGAACTGCCGGGCATCGGCGCTTTCGTCGACCTCGACGATCCGAAAGCCACCGATGCCGCCATCGCGGCGATAGCCGGGGTGCTGGACGGCAAGACCGTGGGCGTCCATGTCTCGACCATCCAGGCAGATTTCCTGAACAAGTATCTGGCCGACAAGGGCGTGACGATCCGCACTTATCAAACCGGCCCGGAAGTCTATCAGGATCTGCTGAACGGGCGGCTCGACGCCGGGATCGCCTCGGTCACCAACGTCTCGGCTTTCCTCGAGAAGAACACGGAAACCGCCAAGGCTACCGGCCCGTCCTTCACGGGCGGCGTCATGGGTCGCGGCTCGGCCTTCGTCGTCCAGAAGGGCGACGCCGAGCTGGCCGGGCTTCTTAGCAAAGCGCTGAAGTCGATGTCGGACGACGGCACGCTCGTCGGGCTGTCGAAAAAATGGTTCGGCATGGTCGTGACGCCTACGCTCTGAGGCCAGGGTGCAGGCCGATCTGACCCTTCTAGGCTTCGGACCCGACGGATGGGGGCTGGCGCTCGCGCGCGCCGGCCTCATGACGCTCTACGTCTCCGTCGCGGCATTCCTGAGCGGGTTGGCGTTCGGCACGCTCATCGCCTGGGCCCGGGTGGCGGGCAACTGGCCGCTGCGCAAGCTGGCCGAGGCCTACGCCACGGTCTTCCGGGGCGTGCCCGATATCCTGGTGATCTACCTGTTCTATTTCGGCGGCCGGCAGGTCGTCACGGCCATTGGCACGGCGCTCGGACTGTCGGGGCCGTTCGACATCAGCGGCTTTCTGGCCGGCGTGCTGGCGATCGGGCTGGTCTCGGCCGCCAACCAGTCCGAGGTGCTGCGCGGCGCCTATCAGGCCGTGCCCCGGGGCACGATCGAGGCTGGGCGCGTGGTCGGCATGACGCGGCTGGTCCTGTTTCGGCGGGTCATCGCGCCACAAGCGCTGGTCACCGCAATTCCCGGCATGGGCAACCAGTGGCAGTCGGTCATCAAGGAATCCGCCCTTGTCTCGGTGACGGGGTTGGTCGAGACCATGCGCCAGGTCGCGGTCGCGGCGGGCACCACGCAGGAGCATTTCCTGTTCTACGCCGCCGGTGCGATTATCTATCTCATCATCACCACGCTGTCGGATCATGTCTTCCGCCTCGCCGAAAGACGCAGCCTGCGCGGCCACGAGCAAGGCGGGATCTGAGATGGATTTCGCCTTTCTCTCGGGCATGCTCACGCAGCTCCTCAAGGGATTGCCGCTAACGCTCAACCTCGGCATGCTGGCGCTTGCGGGCGGGTTCGGCCTTTCGCTGATCCTCAACCTCATGCGCACGACGAGGGTCGGCAACGCACTGGCCTCGGCCTATGTTTTCGCCTTCCGCGGCACGCCGCTGCTCATCCAGATATTCATGATCTACTACGGGCTGGCGAGCTTCGGCTTCATCCGCCACGGCTTCCTCTGGCCCTTCCTGCGCGAGCCCTATTGGTGCGGGCTGCTGGCGCTGATCCTGAACGATGCCGCCTATACGTCCGAGATTCTGCGCGGGGGGTTGCGCGCCGTACCAAGGGGCGCGGTCGAAGCAGCGCGCGTCTCGGGCATGACGCGGCTGACGGTCATGCGCCGCATCACGCTGCCCATAGCCGTCCGTCAGGCGCTGCCCGCCTATTCCAACGAGGTGATCTCGATCCTCAAATCCACGGCGCTGGTCTCGACCATCACGCTGATGGAAGTCACCGGCATAGCCCGCGCCGCCGTCTCGGAAACCTGGCGGGCGGTCGAGATATTCCTCTGCGCGGCGGCGATCTATCTCGCCCTGTCGCTACTGGTGACGCAGCTCTCGGCCTGGGCCGAGCGGCGCCTTTCGCCCTGGCAATTCGGAGAGACGCCATGACCCTGCCATCGACCGCGCTTTCCATCGCCGGCCTGCGCAAGAGCTTCGGCAGCAACGAGGTGCTGCGCGGCATCGACCTTGTCGCCAAGGATGGTGACGTGATCTCGTTGATCGGCGCGAGCGGCTCTGGCAAGAGCACGCTGCTGCGCTGCATCCCCATGCTGGAGATCCCCGACGCCGGAACGGTGTCGGTGGGCGAGGACAGCCTCTCCCCGACGGGCGGCCGGCTGTCGCGCGCCCAACTGGCCGTGGCGCGGCAGATGCGCGGACATCTCGGCTTCGTCTTCCAGAACTTCAATCTGTGGCCGCACCGCACCGTCCTGCAGAACGTCATCGAGGCGCCGCTGTTCGTCCAGAACCGTCCCCGCGCCGAGGCAGTGGACGAGGCCACGGCGCTCCTGGAAAAGGTAGGCCTGTCCGAAAAGCGCGATGCGTGGCCCGCGCATCTTTCGGGCGGGCAGCAGCAGCGGGTCGCGATCGCGCGCGCTCTTGCCCAGCGGCCTCGCGCCATCCTGTTCGACGAGCCCACCTCGGCGCTCGACCCGGAACTGGTGGGCGAGGTCCTGAAGGTGATCCGCGCCCTTGCCGCGGAAGGGCGCACCATGCTGATCGTCACCCACGAGATGGGCTTTGCGCGCGAGGTCTCCTCGCAGGTAGTCTTCCTGCATCAGGGCCTGATAGAAGAGGCCGGCACACCCGGGCAGGTCTTTGGCAACCCTGCATCGGAGCGCTGCCGCGCCTTTCTCAGCGGCCATTTCGACCGCAATCGCTAGGGACCCCGGACATGCGTCAGCCAATTCAGCGCAAGAGCCTTCAGGACCAGGCCACCGAGTGGCTGCGCGAGGCGATCGTGCGTGGCGATTTTGCGCCGGGCGCGGTGCTGACCGAGCTGACCTTGACCGAACGCATCGGTCTCGGCCGTGGCACGGTGCGTTCCGCGCTCTTCGCGATGGAAGCGCAGGAGCTGGTGACGCGCACGCCCTATTCGAGCTGGCGCGTGGCCGTGCTCGATGCCCAGGCGATCTGGGAGATCTACACATTGCGCGCGGCGTTCGAAGGTCTGGCCGCCCGCATTCTCGCCCAACGTCGCGCCGCTCTCGGTACCGATCTGGTCGAGGCGGCCTTTGCCGCCCTACCGGCGGCGAATGACGGCGGCACGGATGTGCGGGTGGCGGCCGATCTCGGCTTCCATGCCAGTTTCGTCGAGCAGACCGGGCACCAGCATCTGATCCGTCGCCACGGGCTCTTGGCCGACAAGATGGAGTGGCTCTATCGCTGGTCCGAGGCACACTGGCCCCGACGCCAGCCGCTGGTCAGCGATCACCAGCGCCTGTT
>NZ_SUEO01000380.1 GCF_004962925.1 Mesorhizobium sp.
TTTCAAGCAGTTCGACGACGCGGACGTCGAACTGCTTGAAACGGCCGAGGCGCTGCTGAAGCCCGGCCAGCGCCTCGTCGGTCTGCTTGGTGCGTTCGCCAATGTCCTGGCTCTGGCTGCGGTCGACGACGACGGCGACGACGCTTTTCAGCGCCTCGCGCTCTTCGTCGAGGGCCACAGGGTTGAGCAGGGCCGCACCCAGCGCGAGCAGGGCGGCGAAACGGAAGACCGCGCCGCGCTGGCGAAACCACAGGCCGACCAGTGCCAGCAGCAACAGCGGCGCCAGCACCAGGCCAAGCAGCGGCCAGGAAATGAGCGGTTCGAAGGCAAGCGACCAGTTCATGGCTTACTGCCCCAGCCGTTCGAGCAGCACCGGCACATGCACCTGATCGGATTTGTAGTTGCCGGTCAGCATGTACATCATGATGTTGACGCCGGCGCGCAGCGCATAAATGCGCTGCATCGGGTCCGACGGCACGGTCGGCAAAAGCGGGTCGCCATTCTCGTCGACCGCCCAGGCGCCGGCGAAATCATTGGCGGTAATCATGATCGGCGAGACGCCGTCGCCGGTGCGCACCGGGCGGTTCTCGGCGTTGCTGGCTTCCAGCGACGCCGCGACCCAGAGCGGACCGCCGGCGAAGCGTCCGGGAAACTCAGGCAGGATGTAGAAGGATTTGGTCAGCACATGGTCCGACGGCACCGGTTCCAGCGGCGGCACGTTGAGGTTGCCCAGGATGTCGCGCAGCCGCTCCGTCGCCGGGCTGGCCGAATCCGCGCCGATGCCGGTGGCGAACTGGTCGCGCGTGTCGAACAGCACCGTGCCGCCCTGCTGCATATAGGCGTCGACGCGGGCAATCACGGCCTGGCTCGGCATCGGTGCGGCAGGGTCGATCGGCCAGTAGATCAGGGGGTAGAAGGACAGCTGGTCCTTCGAGATATCGACGCTGGCCGGCGCACCCGGCTCAAGCGCGGTCTTCTCGATCAGGAAGCGGGTCAGGCCCTCCAGCCCGGCACGGCTGATCGAATCGACGCTCTGTTCGCCGGTCTGCACATAAGCGATCCGGGTCTTGGAAATGTCCTCGATCGCCCGCTCATCGCCGGGTTTGGCATCGTCGGCGCGGGCGACGTCGGCGTGGCCGACCAGGGCGCCGAGCGCAATCAGCAGGGCGGCGGTGGTTGCGGCAGCAGTGCCGGCGCGGCGCGGCCGGCGCGAGAACAGGCCGCCCATCCAGAACACGGCCAGCGTGTCGAGCACCATCAGCAAAAGAGCTGCCGCCACCAACGGGCCCTTCAAATTCTGCGATTCGTCGAAAGCGTACTGGATGGTGGTGACCGGCACGGTGATCTGAGGGCGGACCAGCGGCGCGAAGCTGCTTTCGGCATTGAGCAGATTGTGGGCGAAGACGCCGGTTTCGGAGCCGTATAGGCCGGGCGGGTTCTCGAACGTCACCGGCAGTCGGCCGGCACCCGGCACCAGCGGCCTTGCATCCGGCGTCGGAGGCACGAGCGCGCCGTCGGCTGATATCATGCGGTAGGGCGCCAACGAAGTAGCGGCGGCCTCGGCATTGGCGACCGCCGCGCCCTGGTTGCGCGACAATTGCACGATGCGGCGCAGCATCTCGACGAAGCTGCCGGAGATCGGCAGGTTCGACCAGGTCGCCTCCGGCGTGACATGGAACAGGACGAGCGTGCCCTTACCCTTCTTCATCCCGGTCACCAGCGGCGTGCCGTCGGCAAGCGTCGCCCAGGTGCGCTCGACGATGTCAGGCGTCGGCTCGGCCAGCACCTGCCTGGTGACGGTGACCTCGGCGGGCGGAGCGAGGTCGGAGAAGGGACCGGTCCTCGGAAAATCGGTGACCGCCTGCGGCGTCGTCCACGACAGCGCGCCGCCGAGCGAGCGCTCGCCGGTGCGCAGCCTGACCGGCAGCAGGTCGTCGTCATTGCCGGCGGCGACCAGCCGCGAGCCGGCGAACCGCACC
>NZ_SUEO01000381.1 GCF_004962925.1 Mesorhizobium sp.
GAATCATAGGCGATGACATAGGAGAAGAAATAGGTCGAGGCGGCGTGTTCCCAGCCGAAGCCCTCGCGCATCTTCTTCTTGTCGACGATCGAATAGTCGATCGGCTCGAGCATGCCTTGCGCGCCGAGCGTGATGGCCGAGAACGGGTCGACGTCGACCAGATCCCAGGTCGGGGCGCCGCTCTTGAACTGCGCCGCGATCGCGCCTTCGGTCGGGCCGGAGCCATCCATCTTGACGGTGATGCCGGTCTCCTTGGTGAAGGCCTGGCCATAGGCGGCATCATAGGCGGTGATGGCGTCGCCGCCCCAGTTGACCAGCACCAGTTGCTTGGCTTGCGCGAAAGCGCCGGTCGAGCGCAGCAGCATCGGCGTGCCGGCCAGCACAAGTGCAGCCAGCTGCGTGAACTGCCGGCGCGAGATTTCGCCGCGCACGGCCCTGGCGGACAGCGTCTCGATGGAGTGTTTCTTGGTTTCATTTGTCATGTCAGTTCCCCTTTTTTGTCGTTGATATTTCCCGAAAGTAGGCTGGCGAATTTCAGCTTCGCCACGCCGATCGTCATTGTCCTCCGTCCGGAAGGAGGAAACCCTTTTCCGCCGGCCATGTCAGCCACACGGAATTGCCCTTGCTGAGTGCCGAGGCGGCGACCTCGTTCGGCACCGAGACCGTCACCTTGGCGCCTTGGCGCGTGGTCAGATCGAGCCGCGTCGCAGCACCGAGATAGGTCGAGGCGACTGCAGTGGCGGCGATGCCGTTCTCGCCAGTCGCAGCTTCGCGGGCGATCGACATGTATTCCGGCCGGATCGCCAGGATGGCGTCGCCACGGACCTTCTCGGCCTTGCAGCGCATCTTGACCGCGCGGTCTTCGCACAGCCCCGTCGAGCCATTGTCGGCGGGCTTGACGCCCTTCAGCGGCAGCATGTTGATCTCGCCGAGAAACTCGGCGACGAAGCGGTTGTCCGGCTTGTCGTAGACCTCATCGGGCCTGCCTACCTGCAGCAATTTGCCGTGGTTGAAGATGGCGACGCGCGATGACAGCGCCAACGCTTCGCTCTGGTCGTGGGTAACGAAGACGAAGGTGGTGCCGGTCTCCTGGTGCAGCCGCTTCATCTCGGCCTGCATCTGGCCGCGCAGGCCCTTGTCGAGCGCCGAGAACGGCTCGTCGAGCAAAAGCACGCCAGGCTCGAACACCAGCGCACGCGCCAGCGCCACGCGCTGCTGCTGGCCGCCGGACAATTGCGACGGCAGTTTCTTCTCGTGGCCCTTCAGTCCGACGCGCTCGATCATCTCGCCGACCCGGCGTTTGATCTCGTCCGACGATTTCTTGCGCACCTTGAGCGGGAAGGCGATGTTGGCCTCGACACTCATATGCGGGAACAGCGCGTAACCCTGGAACACCATGCCGGCGGCGCGCTGTTCGGCCGGTCGCTCGGTGATGTCGATGCCGTCGCTGTAAAGGCGACCGTCGGTCGGCTGAATGAAACCGGCAAGAATCATCAGGAAGGTGGTCTTGCCCGAACCCGACGGCCCGAGCAGGGTCAGGAACTCGCCGCGGCCGATATCGAGCGTCAGATCGTCCAGTGCACGGAACGAGCCGAAGCTCTTGCCGATCCCGATTGCCTTGATCTCTGCGGCCCGGCCGGGTTGCTGCATCCTGCCTTTGTCCTCAATGCTGATTGAAATCGTAGGCAGGGCGGCAGCTCACCGCAACCGAATAGTTTTCGCCTGACCGGCAAATTTGATTCATCTATGGGAGGTGTAGCGCCAAATCTCCCCCATCGAGGGGGAGATGTCGCCGAAGGCGACAGAGGGGGTCGCTGCGCGTGGAGTGGCGACTTCCTCTTTCTTTGAAAGCAGATCGGGCCGAGCCCAGTCGGACCAACCCCCTCTGGCCGCTTCGCGGCCATCTCCCCCTCAAGGGCAGGGCTATCGCATATGAGTGATGGCATTGATGAGGTAGTCGTCATTCCAG
>NZ_SUEO01000382.1 GCF_004962925.1 Mesorhizobium sp.
TGGGAGAAGGTGGCCGAGCGAAGCTCGGTCGGATGAGGGGTGCTGGACGGATCGCGGCGTTGGCGTTTCTTCCAACACCCCTCTTCCGTCTCGGCGCTGCGCGCCGATCCACCTTCCCCCACAAGGGGGGAAGGAAGGCGCACAGCTTGACGTCGTCCTTGCCACCGCCATAGCGTGAGGCGTCAGCAAGGAGCACAGCATGGCAGGCACGGTCGAAGGCGAAAAAATCGATGTCGGCTTTTCCGGCCGGCGCTGCATCCATTCGCGCAATTGCGTGCTGGGCGATCCGCATGTCTTCGTGCCCAATGCGAAGGGCCAGTGGATCCATCCCAAGGCGGCCAGCGTCGAGAAGATCGTGGCGATCGCCGAAAGCTGCCCATCGGGCGCCATCACCTATGTCAGGAAGGATGGCGGGCCGCAGGAACAGCCGCCGGTGGTAAACACAGTGCGCATCCGGGAAAACGGCCCGCTGGCCCTGCATGCCGAGATCGTGCTTGGCGACGAGACATTTTATCGCGCCACGCTCTGCCGCTGCGGCGCTTCGGAGAACAAGCCGTTCTGTGACGGCAGCCACACCAAATTAGGCTTTACCGCCACCGGCGAGCCGACGCTGAAGGACACGCCGGCGCTGGACACGCGCAACGGCCCGCTGACGGTGACGCCGACGACCAACGGCCCGCTCAAGCTTGAGGGCAATCTCGAAATCGTCACCGGCACCGGCCACACGGTCGACCGCACCCAACGCACCTTCCTCTGCCGCTGCGGCCATTCCGCCAACAAGCCGTTTTGCGACGGCAGCCACAAGCGCGTGGGGTTTGTCGGGTAGCTGTCGCTGGAATCTCCCCCCTCAAGGGGGGAGATCACGCTTTCGCGGCCCAGCGCTCGCCGCCAATTTCGGCCTTCGACAACCGCGCCCGGTTGATGCTAGGTCTTTTGCTACCGGTGCGTGCATGTGCCGGAACGGCGGTTCGTCGGGCTTGGGGGTCAAATTGCGCAAATATATCTTGCTGTTTCTCAGCCTCTGTATCGATTACGTCTGGGTGAACGCAGCCGTCGTCCTGGCCGACCGGCTCGGCATTGCCGAGACTGTTCTTGGCCAGCCGCCGTCATGGGCGGCCCGGCAAGTCCTTTCGCTGATCCTGCTTAGCCTTGTACGGGTGGCAAACGCCTCGGTGGGCGAATGGCTGCTGTCCTATGCGCAGACGGAACAGCCGGCCGGCCAGCGTCAATGGGCCAATCTGTTGCTTGGCACGCTCGGTGTCCTGTCCGGGATCTGGTACCTGCTGCACCTCACCGAGCCAGACGACGGCATGCCGTTCCTGTTCATGGTGGAGGACACGCTGCTGAAGACCGCGGTCATTGCGCTCTACAGCGCCCTCTGCAGCTGGTGTGGCGTGATGCTGTTGCGATTCGAGCCCAAGGCGAAGCTCTGCAAAGCCCTGCTGTTCGCCTCGGTCCTGCCATTGACCGCGATAAACCTCATCTTCTCCCACGACGCGCTGATTGCCTCGATGGTGGCGCGCGCCGCCAGCCAGGGCCGCTCATTCCCGGTGGAAAAGGCGGAGGTCTATGCCCGCGTGTCGATCTCCTACGCCATCCTGGTTGCCGCGGTGATGCTGGCGATCCTGTATTTCTGCCGCGAGCGGCCTGCCGTTTCCGTCGAGAGGTCGTTCGAAGGCTCGCCGGGCAGCCAGGCGTAGCTTTTTCGGCCAACAAGCCTTTCTTCTGGGGTAGGCGGCCAAGCTGCGAATCTCCCCCCTCGAGGGGGAGATGGCCGGCAGGCCAGAGGGGGTCGTTGCGCGTGGAGCGCCATCGTCCTCCGTCGGCGACAGGAGGCTCGCGCCCGGACGTACCGACCCCCTCTGTCGCCTTCGGCGACATCTCCCCCTCGAGGGCAGGGGAATCGCATATGGCGATTTTGGGGTTGAGTTTAGGCTGAGAAAGG
>NZ_SUEO01000383.1 GCF_004962925.1 Mesorhizobium sp.
GGAGATGTCCGGCAGGACAGAGGGGGGTGTTCATGCGCCAACGTACCCACTCAAAACCTCGGAATGTCCGGAAACGCCGTCTGGCCGCGATGCACGTGCATGCGTCCGAGCTCGGCGCAGCGGCGCAACTGCGGAAACACCTTGCCCGGATTGAGCAGATGGTTGGGATCGAAAGCGCATTTGACCCGCATCTGCTGGTCGAGGTCGATCTGGTTGAACATTTCCGGCATCAGGTCGCGCTTCTCGACGCCGACGCCGTGCTCGCCGGTCAGCACGCCGCCAACCTTGACGCAGAGCCGCAGGATGTCGGCGCCGAAACTCTCAGCCTTGTCGAGCTCGCCCGGCACGTTGGCGTCATAGAGGATCAGCGGATGCAGATTGCCGTCACCGGCATGGAAGACATTTGCGACGCCGAGCCCGTACTTTTCTGAGAGTTCGCGCATGCCGTGCAACACGCGCGGCAGTTCCTTGCGCGGGATGGTGCCGTCCATGCAATAATAGTCGGGCGAGATGCGGCCGACCGCCGGGAAGGCCGCCTTGCGGCCGGCCCAGAAGCTCAGCCGTTCCTGCTCCGACTGCGAAATGCGGCATGTGGTCGAGCCGTTCCTATAGGCGATGGCTTCGACAAGGCCGATCAGGTGATCGACCTCGACGCTGGGCCCGTCGAGTTCGACGATCAGCAGCGCCTCGACATCCAAGGGATAGCCGGCATGGACGAAATCCTCGGCCGCGTGGATCGCCGGGCGGTCCATCATCTCCATCCCGCCTGGGATGATGCCGGCGCCGATGATGTCGGCGACGCATTGGCCGCCCTCCTCGCTGGTCGGAAAGCCGATCAGAAGTGCGCGCGCCGTCTCCGGCTTCTTCAGGATGCGCACGGTGACCTCGGTGACGACGCCCAGCAGCCCTTCGGAACCGGTCATCACGCCGAGCAGGTCGTAGCCTTCCGCATCGAGATGCTTGCCGCCGAGCCGCACCACCTCGCCGTTCATCAGCACCATCTCGATGCCGAGCACATTGTTGGCGGTAAGGCCGTATTTCAGGCAATGCACGCCGCCGGAATTTTCCGCGACATTGCCGCCGATCGAGCAGGCGATCTGGGAGGATGGATCGGGGGCGTAGTAAAAACCCTCCTGCTCGACGGCGGTGGTGATGCCGAGATTGGTGACGCCCGGCTGAGCGACGACGATGCGGTTGGGAAAATCGATCTCGAGAATGCGGTTGAAGCGGCTCATGACCAGAAGCACCGCGTCTTCGAGCGGCAACGCCCCGCCGGACAAAGATGTGCCGGAACCGCGCGGCACGACGCGGATGTTGCGGTCGTTGCAGTATTTCAGCACGCGGGAAACCTGCGCTACCGTTTCGGGCAGCACCACGACCAGCGGCAATTGCCGATAGGCGGTAAGGCCGTCGCTTTCGAAGGCGCGCATTGAAGTGGCAGCGTCGACGACGCCTTCGCCGGGCACGATGATGCGCATATCGGCGACGATCTCGTCGCGCCGGCGCATCGTGGCGTCGTCTGGCTTCGGCATCAGCAGGCCGGACATCAACAGCCTCCTTCGTTTGACTGGTAAAAATGTTTTACCAGCGGCAGGTGCGTGTTGCAAATCCTGCTTTGGCCGAAATCGGAAGCCAACGCCGGGACCGGCTTCCACGGCGGCAATCTGCCGCTGGCTTTTCTCTCCCCTCGAGGGAGAGATGGCCGCGAAGCTGTCAGAGGGAGTCCTGGCGCGTAAAGTGCCAACGTCATTCTTGTCGGTAGAGCGTTGGCGCTCCACGCGAGTCGACTCCCCTCTGTCGCCTTCGACGACATCTCCCCCTCAAGGGCAGGGGAATCGCATATGGCGATTTTGGGGTTGAGTTTAGGCTGAGAAAGGA
>NZ_SUEO01000384.1:0-1064 GCF_004962925.1 Mesorhizobium sp.
CTATGCGGTAGGCCACGTAGACGGCGGCCCCGGCTATGAGCAGACGGATCATGATTTTCTCCCTTGGTGTGGACCAACCGAAGAGGCCGCGTTTTGTTCCCCCGCTTTCCAACACCCCGAGCTCTGCCTGAGCCTGCAACCAAATCGGCACCGTCTCGTTTGCCCGGTGACAGGAGGTTGCGATGAACAAGCTCTCAATTTTGCTGGCTTTGGCGATGACGCTGGCTGTCGCGGCTTGCGACAACAACATCCCGCCGACGAAGGCCCCTGGCGCCGTCGATCAAAACCCGCAGGTCGACCCTGCACCCAAATCGACGTCAGGCGGTGATCAACCCGGCACGCCGCCGGCACAGTGAACGCTGGGGAAAAATGGCCGGCGCCGCTTGGGAGGAGATGGCGCCGGCCAGGCGGGTATCAGGTCCGCCGCACACCTAGACATAGCTGAGTCTTGCCCTTGCGTCATGGTGCGATCGCGGAACACGACCGCCTTGCCCCAGCAACTGACAAATACGCAATTTTCGGATGCGAGAAGCCGCCAGGCGCCGTCATTTGGTCGTCGCAACAGGTTCCCGCCCCAATGCGGGGTGACCTCTTGCCCGGCGGGCCGGCCGCGGCATCAAGCAACCTGCCGCGCCGCCCATTTTCACGCCCTTATGCGGCCAACCGGCGCTCAAGGCCTTGCGAAGCGCCGACGTCCCGTGCAAAAGCGCGGCCATGCTGATTATTAACGACCTTTCGCTCCGCATGGCCGGACGCCTGCTTCTCGACCATGCCTCGCTGACCTTGCCGGCCGGCAGCAAGGCAGGGCTTGTCGGCCGCAACGGCACCGGCAAGACCACCTTGTTCAAGGCGATCACCGGCGACCTCGCCTCCGAGACCGGCTCGATCAGCCTGCCGAAGAACACGCGCATCGGCCAAGTGGCGCAGGAAGCGCCCGGCACGGAGGAGCCGCTGATCGAGATCGTGCTCAAGGCCGACCTTGAACGCTCCGCGCTGCTCGAAGAGGAAAAGACCGCGACCGATCCGCACCGCATCGCCGACATCCATATGCGGCTGGCCGACAT
>NZ_SUEO01000384.1:1074-1829 GCF_004962925.1 Mesorhizobium sp.
ACCAACTATCTTGACCTCGAAGGCACGCTGTGGCTGGAAAACTACGTGTCGAAATACCCGCACACCGTGCTTCTGATCTCGCATGATCGCGACCTGCTCAACCGCGCCGTCAACTCGATCGTCCATCTCGACCAGAAGAAGCTGACCTTCTGGCGCGGCGGCTACGACCAGTTCGAGCGCCAGTACACCGAGCAGCGCGAATTGCAGGAGAAGGGCAGGGTCAAGCAGGAAGCCGCGCGCAAGCACATGGAGTCCTTCGTCGAGCGCTTCCGGGCCAAGGCCTCTAAGGCGAGACAAGCACAGTCGCGTATCAAGGCACTGGAGAAGATGAAGCCGATCGCCGCGATTGTGAACGACAACGTCCGGCCGTTCTCCTTTCCCGAGCCGGTGAAGACAGTGGCCTCGCCGATCATTGCACTGAACAATGTGAATGTCGGCTACGTCGAGGGTGAGCCGATCCTGAAGAAGATGACGCTGCGCATCGATGCCGACGATCGCATCGCGCTGCTCGGCGCCAACGGCAACGGCAAGTCGACCTTTGCCAAATTGCTATCGGGCCGCCTGAAGCAGGAGACCGGCACCATGACGGTCGCACCCGGCCTGAAAGTGGCGATCTTCGCCCAGCATCAGCTCGACGATCTCCGTCCGAACGAAAACGCTTACGAGCATGTCCGCCGGCTGATGCCGGAAGCACCGGAATCGAAGGTGCGCGGCCGCGTCGCCCAATTCGGCCTGACCACCGAGAAGATGAACAC
>NZ_SUEO01000385.1:0-248 GCF_004962925.1 Mesorhizobium sp.
CCACCATATGACTCGCCAGAGCGAATTTCGAAACGGTCTGTGCGAGGGGTTTTTATGATCGAAGCGCGGGACGTCTCGGTGGCGATCGGCGGCAAGCGTATCGTCGCCAATGTCGATTTCGACATGCGGCCCGGCGAAATCGCGGCCATCGTCGGCCCCAATGGTTCGGGCAAGACGACCTTCCTAAGGGCGTTGTCTGGCGATCTTGCCTATTCGGGAGAGGTCACCATCAACGACCGCGACCTGTC
>NZ_SUEO01000385.1:258-1802 GCF_004962925.1 Mesorhizobium sp.
CTCGGGCGCGCTTCCCGGTGAGAACGAGCGCCTGCCCGAACGGGCGCTGGCGCGGGTCGATCTCGACGGCTTTGCCGGCCGTTTCTATCAGGAGCTTTCGGGCGGCGAACAGCAGCGCGTGCAGTTGGCCCGCGTGCTCTGCCAGGTCTGGGCGCCGGTCCTCGACGGCAAACCGCGCTATCTCTTCCTCGACGAGCCGGTTTCCAGCCTCGACATCAAGCACCAATTGATCATCATGAACATCGCCCGCGACTTCGCCAGACGGGGCGGCGGCGTGGTCGCCGTCCTGCACGACCTCAATTTAACGGCCATGTATGCCGACCGGATTTTCGTCATGCATCGCGGCAGGCTTGCCGCCACCGGCTCACCGCGGGACGTGCTGAGCGACGATCTGATAGAGAAAGTGTTCGATTGCCGGCTGAGGGTCGGCGTGCTGCCTGCCGGAAACGTGCCGTTCGTGCTGCCGCAATCCGCGGCTTAGGTATTCAGGTGATGCCGGCCTGCGAACGGCGGTTTCCTGCGCTTCCGGTACTCACGTACCCAAAAGTACGCTCCGTTCCGGTTCTCGAACCCACCATTCTCGGCTCGGCCTGACCTGAATCTCAACAGACCTGGTCAAACCGCGGTGCGACCCGGAATCAGGCGGCCGGCGCCCTTTGCACCAACATGTCGATGCCGAGAAGGTGCCGCACATTCGGGCGCGCCGCCACCATGTCGGCGATCGTGTAGCGCTCAAGCACGGCGAAGAAGGCGTTGAGAGCCTCGCGCAGCGCCGAATTCAGTGCGCAACTGTCGACCAGCGGACATTCGGCGGCATCGTTCTCGAAGCATTCGGCCATGGCGAAGCTCTCTTCGGTCACGCGCACGACGTCGAACAGGGTGATGGATTCGGCTGCGCGGCCGAGCCTGACGCCGCCGTTCCTGCCTCGCACCGTCTCGACCAGACCATGCTCGACCAAAGGCTGCAGGATCTTGAAGAGGAAAAGCTCGGACACCGAGTAGGCGGCCGCGATCTCTGGGATGCGGCTCAGCCGATCGGTGTTCGCGGCGCAATACATCAGGATGCGCATGGCGTAGTTGGTCTGGCGTGTTAGCCGCATTTTGTCCTCACGAAGCATTAGCTCAAGCCTAATATGGCCTATACCTTGGAATAATTCCAGACAAGCATCGCATAATAGGTGAATTTTTTTGTCAAGTTTGTGTGCAGGGTCGTGCAAAACATGACCCCGAATCTGGCGCGCATTCGGGCGGGCGGATTACTAAATTGAATCGGTGAGATCGACCAGGAGCAGTTCATCCATGTCACAATCAGCACCGACTTTGGCATCCGCCCGGTTCGATGCCGACGCGGACGCCAAGCTTTCGGCGCTTCGGCGCACCAAGTTCGTCGCCACCGCGGCGCTCGCGCTCTGCGTCCTCATCTTTGCGGTGGCCAAGTCGTTCGAGGGCCACTATCCGTGGCTGGGGTTCGTCGCCGCTTTCGCCGAGGCGGCGACGATCGGCGGGCTGGCCGACTGGTATGCGGTGGTAGCGCTGTTCAGGCG
>NZ_SUEO01000386.1 GCF_004962925.1 Mesorhizobium sp.
GCCCCAACCACCGTCACCTTGCCCAGTTGGAGGAGATCGCCGAACGACGGCCGCTGCCGGTGCTGGTGGAAAAGCCGCTCTTCACCGATGTCGCCGACGCGGGCCGGATCGCGGCGCTGAAAGCCCGGCTGCCGTTCGTCTGGGTGGCCATGGAATACCGCTACATGCCGCCCGTTGCGGCCTTCCTTGAGCAGGCCAGCCACGCCACTGGCGGCATCCGCATGCTGACGCTGCGCGAGCACCGCTTCCCTTTCCTGACCAAGGTCGGCGACTGGAATCGCTTCAACCGCAACACCGGCGGCACCTTTGTCGAAAAATGCTGTCACTTCTTCGACCTGATGCGGCTGATCCTCAAATCCGATCCCGTGCGCGTGACGGCGAGTGCCGGACAGGCCGTGAACCATCTCGACGAACGCTTCGACGGCGAGACGCCGGATATTCTCGACCACGGCTATGTACTCGTCGACTTCGTCAGTGGCGCGCGCGCCATGCTGGAACTGTGCATGTTCGCCGAGGGCAGCCGCTACCAGGAGGAACTCTGCGCCGTCGGCGGCAACGGCAAGATCGAATGCCTGGTGCCCGGACCCGGCCGATTCTGGCCGGCGCATCTCGGATCAGCCCCGGTGCCCCAGCTCATCGTCAGCCCGCGCAATCCGCCGAGACCGCAGCTTCTGGAAATCCCGGTCGAACCGCAGCTGCTTGAGGCAGGCGACCATAACGGCTCGACCTATTTCGAGCACGCCCGCTTTGTCGCGGCGGTGCGCGGGCAGGGCAAGGTGGAGGTGACTTTGCAAGACGGCTGGTGGGCCGTCGTCATGGGTCTTGCCGCCGAAATCTCCGCCCGCCAAGGCCGCGCCATCGACCTCGCCAGTGAATTCGCGCTGCCAACTTAGGGAGTGCTGCCCTGGCCAGCGGCCACCATCATTGCAAGCCGGCCACAGCGAAATATTCCCACATCGTTCGTTGCTCGAATATCCGAGGGGCTCGAGTCCAAAACGCCGAGATTAATATGGTCATAAACCAAAATAAAATCAATAAGTTAAAGCAATGGTGGGCCCGGAGGGACTCGAACCCCCAACCAAGCGGTTATGAGCCGCCGGCTCTAACCATTGAGCTACAGGCCCCACACCCGGCTGGATTAATGTTTTTCCCCGAGCCGCACAAGGCTTTACGAACTGGCTGGCCGAGATCGCCCAAATCAGCCCATATTCAGACATTAGAGCGACGTGCGTCCACTTAGGCGCACTAAAGTACGCTCTAACGCTTTGAATCTACGCATCGTGCTTTCCGAAATCGATTCCGATTTTCGGGCCGATGCGGTAGTCGACAAGCGCGACTGGATCGCAGACCGAGGAGATTTTTATGACCAGACATCTTTTGCCCTTGGCGCTTGCCGCCGCAATCGCTTTTCCGGCGATCGCCGGCGCGGCCGATTCGCCGCCCCCGCCCCGCATCATCGTCACCGGCGAAGGCGAAGCGACCGCGGCCCCCGATCTGGCGCTGCTGACGCTCAGCGTCATGCGCGAGGCCAAGACCGCGCGCGCCGCGCTCGATGCCAACAACGACGCCATGGCATCCGTGATCGCCGCCATGAAGTCGGCTGGCATCAAGGAGCGCGACCTGCAGACGGCCGGCATCCAGATCAGCCCGCGCTACAACTACACCAACAAGCCGGACGGCAGCCAGGAAGCCGAACTCATCGCCTACCAGGTGACCAACACGCTTTCGGTGCGCATCCGCGACATCGACAAAACAGGCGAGATTCTCGACAAGGCGGTATCGCTCGGCGTCAACC
>NZ_SUEO01000387.1 GCF_004962925.1 Mesorhizobium sp.
TCATCACATGGTTTGTTCCCAGATCGGCCGCACCTCGACCGTGCCGGTGCTGGCAGCTGGGCATCGCGCCGCCCAGGCAATCGCGGCGTCGGCATCCTCAGCCTCGATTATGTAGAAGCCGGCGAGCTGCTCCTTGGTATCGGCATAGGGACCGTCGAGCACGTTGGTCTTGCCGTTGGCCATCCGCACCGAGGTCGCGGCCTGGGTCGGCTTCAGCCGGTCGCCGGCCAACCAGGCGTTGGACTTCTTCAACGCCTCGGTATAGGCGCCATAGGCTGCGCTGATCTCGTAGGTCTTGTCCGTCGGCGCGGCCGCCATCGCGGCTTCGTTCACGTAGATCAAAAGCATGTATCGCATGGTCTTCTCCCATTTTCGAAGGCCGCATCGTTGCGAGCCGGACGTATGTCGCGCGGCCCGGCCCGATTTCGACAGGCGTCGGAAAAATCTTCGGCTCCGATGGGGTTTTACGCAAGCGGCCATGCGTTGCGGCATCACTCAGCCGTTCGTCTAATGGATACTATTGCGGGTTGGCATTTCCCGCCCGCTGTCTAAACTCGCCTCGGCTCGTGCTGGGGGCGGTACGGCCGCCGATATTTCAGGGAGGAAATCATGATGCTCAATTTCAGGACGAAGTTTATTGCCGCCGGCGCGCTGGCGCTGTCGATGGGCCTTGGCGCGTCGGCCAAGGCGCAGGAATTCATCAACGTGCTGACCGGCGGCACCTCGGGCGTCTACTATCCGCTCGGCGTCGCGCTGTCGGAAATCTACGGCAAGGGCATCGAAGGTGCCCGCACCCAGGTGCAAGCGACGAAAGCTTCGGTCGAGAATCTCAATTTGTTGCAGCAGGGCAAGGGCGAAATCGCCTTCGCGCTTGGCGATTCCGTCAAGCTGGCCGCCGAGGGCAATACCGAAGCCGGCTATCCTGGCAAGCTCGACAAGCTGCGCGGCATCGCCGCCATCTATCCCAACTACATCCAGATCGTTGCCAGCAAGGAGTCCGGCATCAAGACGCTCGCCGACCTTAAGGGCAAGAGCCTGTCGGTCGGCGCGCCGGCCTCCGGCACCGAGCTCAACGCGCGCGCCATCTTCGCCGCCGCCGGGCTGAAATACGAAGACCTCGGACGGGTCGAGTATCTGCCCTTCGCCGAATCGGTCGAGCTCATCAAGAACCGCCAGCTCGACGCCACGCTGCAATCGGCTGGCCTCGGCGTCGCCTCGATCCGCGACCTCGCCACGTCGGTGCCGATCAACGTCGTTGCCGTGCCGGCGCAGGATGTCGCCAAGATCGGCTCGCCCTATCTTTCGGTGACCATTCCCAAGGGCACCTATGAGGGCCAGACCGAGGATGTCGCGACCGCCGCCGTCGGCAATTTCCTCATCACCAGCGCCGCCGTCTCCGACGAGACCGCCTATCAGATGACCAAGCTGCTGTTTGAAAATCTCGACCAGCTCACTGCGGCCCACGCCGCCGCCAAGGCGATCGACCCGGCCAAGGCGCTCGACGGCATGCCGGTGCCGCTGCATCCAGGCGCCGAGCGGTACTACAAGGAGAAGGGGCTGCTGAAGTAGGGCGTTCGCTCCCCCTCGAGGGGAGGGTGGACAGCCGCCGAAGGCGGATGGACGGGTGGGGTCGCTGCGGC
>NZ_SUEO01000388.1 GCF_004962925.1 Mesorhizobium sp.
CCGCTGTTCCGCACGAGCTCGGGAGCAGGAGCGGGGCTCCTGCTCATTCGGGCAGGATTTCCGCTTCGCGGGAAAACGAGAAAACAGGAGAGAAACCCATGACCGAGACAATCATCATTCCCCTTAACAAGCTGGATTTGGATCCGAAGAACGTCCGCAAAACCTACAGCGCCGAGGGTATCGCAGCACTGGCAGGGAGCATCAGGGCCGATGGCTACAGGCTGTTGCAAAACCTTGTCGTCAGGAAGGGCGACAAGAAGGGCCGCTATTTCGTGACCGCTGGCGGGCGACGCCGCGCGGCGCTCAATCTGCTGGCCGAGAAGGGAGAGATCGCGAAGGATTTTCCCGTTGAATGCAAGGAGCGAGCGGGCGAGGACGCGAAGGCGACCAGTCTTGCAGAAAACGTCTTGCGCGAGGACATGCACCCGGTCGATCAATACGAGGCGTTCCGCGATCTGGCGGACGAAGGCAAGTCGGTCCCCGACATTGCCGCACGGTTCGGCACGACCGAAACGATTGTGCGCCGCCGCCTTGCCCTTGGTCGCGTGTCGCCGCGCCTCTTGGAGGCTTACCGCAACGAGGACATGACCTTTGAGCAGCTTTCGGCCTTCACGATCAGCGACGATCACGAGGCGCAGGAACGGATATGGAATGAACTGCCAGCGTGGAACCGTTACGCGTCAAACATTCGTTCCGCGCTTGCTGGCGAGGGCGTTCGGGCAGGCGACAAGCGAGTCAAATTCCTGGGTGGACTGGACGCCTACGAGGCGGCAGGCGGGACCGTCAGGCGCGATCTGTGCGATGACAAGGAAGGCGGTTTCGCTGTCGATGTCGTGAAGCTGGACGCCCTTGTCGCAGCCAAGCTTGAAAGCGCGGCCAAGGCGGTGAAGGCGGAAGGCTGGAAATGGGTCGAGATCATGCCCGATGTATCCTATGACACCTTCCAAGCCTATGGGCGGCGCTATCCCGAACAGGTGCCGTTGTCCGAGGCCGAACAAGCCGAGCTCGACCAACTCACCGCAGAATATGACGATCTGGCCGAGTTGATCGGGGCCGAGGCCGCCGACGAAGAGGCTGATGCGAAGATCGAGGAAATCGACAAGCGGATCACCGCGTTGCAGGACCGCACGGAAATTTATACGCCGGAAGCTTTCGAGATCGGCGGTGCGATCGTCACGCTGACCAACTACGGCGATGTGCGGATCGAGCGTGGTCTTGTGCGGCCCGAGGATGACCGGGATGACGAGGCCGATGGCGACGACGAAGGTGGCAACAGCGTTGAAAAACCACAGGAGGCCGGACAGCCGAAGGTGACGCATTCGGCGGCGCTCGTCGAGGACCTGACCGCTCAAAAGACGGCGGCGCTACGCGTCGAACTCGCGAACAATCACGAAATAGCCTTGGCAGCCGTAGTTCACGCGATGCTGTTGAGTGTGATCTATGATTACCGCCCAAACGTAGATAGCTTGCTGCAAATCAAGCTGACACATGAGCGTATCGAAATTGGAAGCCGTCGGCATTGCAGAGCGGATGGTCGTCGACAGCGGTTGGCTTCCTGATCCTGTGAGGATTTCCGTTCCTGCCATCGAAACGACGCGCGACGAGGCCGATTT
>NZ_SUEO01000389.1:0-1200 GCF_004962925.1 Mesorhizobium sp.
GCGAAGCGGTCGCAAAGGATCTTTCGCCAAACAGGGCAAGCGCCCTGTTTGTGCCATGTGACGTCCGCCAGACCGGTTCCGTCGAAGCCGTCGCCGCGCTGGCGAAGGAGACCTTCGGCCGGATCGACATCCTCGTCAATAATGCCGGCATCAACGTCTTTCACGAACCGCTGGAGACAAGCGAGGCCGAATGGCGGCGCTGCTTCGATATCGATCTCGACGGGGTCTGGCGCATGAGCAAGGCTGTGCTGCCGGCTATGCTCGACCAGGGCGCTGGCTCGATCGTCAACATTGCCTCCACGCACAGTTTTTCGATCATCCCCGGTTGCTTCCCCTACCCTGTCGCCAAGCATGGACTCTTGGGCCTCACCCGGGCGCTCGGCATCGACTACGCTGCAAAGGGTATTCGAGTGAACGCCATCGCGCCCGGCTACATCGAGACGCAGATCGCCGTCGACTACTGGAACAATTTTCCGGTCCCCGAGGCCGAGCGGCAGCGCACCTACGATCTGCATCCGCAAAAACGCATTGGCAAACCCGAGGAGGTGGCAATGACGGCGTTGTTCCTGGCCTCTGATGAGGCACCCTTCATCAACGCCGCCTGCATCGTCGTCGATGGCGGCCGCTCGGTGCTCTACCATGACTGACAGCGTCGTTGCGTGGCGCACCAGTCGCGCCTATGAGGTGCAAGCTGAAAAAGGGCCGCGAAACCATGGCAACTGACCTTGCTGTCGCCGAAGATGGGTCGTTGCGCCTAGCCGAAGGCGCCGGCGGCAGCCGCATCCACGATTCCGTAGTCAACGTGCTCGGCAGTCGCATCCTTGGCGGCGTCTATCGGCAAGGCGAAATGCTGCCGCGCGAGGAAGAGCTCTGCGCCATGTTAGGTGTCAGCCGCACCTCGGTACGCGAAGCGATCAAGGTGCTGTCGGCAAAGGGGCTGGTCGAGGCTCGCCGCCGGGTCGGTGTGCGCGTGCTGTCGCGCGATGACTGGCGGCTGCTCGACCCTGTAGTGCTGAGCTGGCACCCGGATATCCAGAACGACAGCGAACTGATTTCTGGTTTGATCGAGGCACGCCGCATCTTCGAGCCGGCCGCGGCCGAACTTGCCGCCAGGCGCGCCACCGGCTCCGATCTTGCAGCGATCGAGACCGCCTTCAACGCCATGCGCGATTCGATCCCGCACGACCTCGACGGGGTCTG
>NZ_SUEO01000389.1:1210-1579 GCF_004962925.1 Mesorhizobium sp.
GCCGGGCAGACCTGGCTTTCCACCGCAGCGTGATCGCGGCAAGCCACAACGTCGTTTTGAAAGGATTGATCGGGATGCTGGAGGCGGCGCTGAGCGCATCCTTTCTCGTCACCAACAGGTTGATGGAAGCGCAGTCGCGGGCGCTGGCAGCGCATCAAACCGTGCTTGAGGCGATCCGCATGCGGGATACGGCGGGAGCCAGGGCCGCAATGAACCGGCTGCTCGATATCGCCGCCGACGATCTGCAGGTCGCCTAGAAAAAGAAAAGGCCGCCTCGAGGGCGGCCTTTCACCATCCGCAGAACGCGGTGTTATTCGGCGTCCTTGGCAGCTTTCTTCTTCGGCGCGGCCTTTTTCTTCGGCTCTTCCG
>NZ_SUEO01000038.1:0-33293 GCF_004962925.1 Mesorhizobium sp.
GATCGGGGTCGCGCGGCGGCCATGTCCGCCCAAGTGCGGAAAACTGGCCCCCAAGCGTTTTTTGCGCCGCCGCCGCTATGGCTTGCCGTTGTGCCGGCGTCGCAGCCAGCGCAGCATCGCGCCACCCAAGCAGCACCGGGTGCAACGGGCGCGAAGCATAACGCTCCCAGCCATCGTCGCGGCGGCGCGAAGCGATCCTTCGACGCTGCTCGCCCAGCCGGTGCAACACCTCGGCCGGCTGCATACTGCGCAACCGGTTGATGTACCAGCCGATTCTCATACGCGCTCCGCCCAGGTTTCGATTCTTATATACCATGCTGTCGAAAAGCCGCGCGACGGCAATCCTCCTTTTCCGATCCTGCGGTTAATATCTCCGACCATGATGCGGAGAGTGGCGATGAGAAGGATTGCGTGTATTGCAGCGTGGGTGCTCGGGATGGCGATGGCAGCCAACGCTGCACCGATCCCGCTCCAGCGCGGCGTTGGCGTGCATGGATGGCTCAACTGGTCGCCGATGGAGGATGATGGATCTTACCGTTGGCCCCCCTACCGCAGCGAGAAAGAGTGGCGCGCCGGAGATAGGCCGCTCACCAACTGGCCTGACGGCGAGGCGTTTGCGAGCATTCGATCGATGGGCTTCGACTTCGTCCGGCTGAGTGTCGACCCCGGCCCTCTGCTTGCCAGCGAGGGCGCCAAACGGCAACAAGCGCTGGACATACTTGCCGCGGCGGTCGAGCGGGTCACGTCGGCCGGCCTCAAGGTGGTTTTCGACCTGCACGGCGTCACCCAGGTTCCGGCCTACAGCATGGAGATGATCTATGACGGAGCCGACAGCGGGGGGGTTGCCAGCTACCGCGAAATGGTCGTGTCGGTCGCCACCATGCTGGTCAAGATCGGCACCGACAAGGTAGCCCTCGAGCCATATAACGAGCCGGCATACTACCCCTGCGATTCGAGCGGGAGCGATGACTGGCAGCGGATCATGGCAGGCACGGTCCGCGATATTCGCTCAGTCAGCAGCGAGCTCACCATCGTTGCAACGGGCGCCTGTGGCGACAGCATTGCCGGACTGGTCAATCTCACCCCGGGCTTTGACGACCCGAACCTCTACTACAGCTTCCATATGTATGAGCCGCACAGTTTCACGCATCAGCGGTCCGACGGGATAGACGCCTTCGCCTCGGGCCTCCCGTGGCCGGCCGACAGCAGCACGCCCGAAGTGGTGACCGAAACCCTTAAGGCGCAGATGGACGCCGCCGGCTTGAGCCCGGTCGAGCAGGTGATGAACATGGTCGCGGCGCGTGAAGCAATCGCCCGATATTTCGAGCAGAATTGGGGCCCAAGCCAACTCGAGGCGAGCTTCCGCCAGGCGGTCGACTGGGCCGAGGCCCATGGCGTCCCAAGCCGACGGCTCTTCATGGGCGAGTTCGGCGTCATCCTCATGTCCGCGGACGGCCGCATGGGCGCGTTCGACGCTGACCGTCTGCGCTACCTCAAGGCGGTGCGCGAGCAGGCGGAACGCTTTGCGATCCCATGGTCTGTCTGGGAATTCTCCAATCCCTATGGAATGACCGTCATCCGGCAGGAAGGGCCTGCGGTCCCAGACTCGAAGATGTTGCGAGCACTGGGCCTGCCATAGCTGCGGTTACCCTCTTCGCGGTGAACCAGCCGGGCGGCAACGCCAATCCTCTCCCTGCCACATTGGATCGGGATCGGCCTGGCTTCGTTAAACCGTCTTGCCGCCTCCGACCGCAACCGTCGGTGGCACTTCATCAGGACCGGCAGAGCCTCATCGAACCGATCAGACCCAGCTTTTCAACCCTTGCGGGCTTTTTCCTCGCGATCCGGTTTGTCAGCAACCAAGTGTTTAATACATTCGTCGTAAATAGCGCCGCAAATACGCGCTCGCCCGAGGGAAGAAAATGTGTGGAATTGGCGGCTGGATCGGGCCGAGGGTTGAGAATCCACAAGATCGGGCCGCCAGAATGTCCAACGCATTGCGGCATCGTGGTCCCGATGCCGAAGGTACCGAGTTCTTGGACTTGAACACCGGCGAGAACCAATTGGCATTGGTGCATCGCCGCCTGGCGATTATTGACCTAAATGCCGATTCAAATCAGCCGATGCATATCGATGACGGCCGGCTCAGAATTATTTTCAACGGCGAAATATACAACTATATCGAGTTGCGCCAGGAACTGATCGGCCTCGGTCATCATTTTCGAACGCGCTCCGATACTGAGGTGCTGCTCAGAGCTTATGATCAGTGGCACTTGTCCATGTTTGACCGATTGAGCGGCATGTTCGCCTTTGCGCTCTGGGATACTCAGAGGGAGGAATTGATCCTCGGCCGGGATCCATTCGGCAAAAAGCCCCTTTACCTCATGCAAAGCGGAAAATTGCTGTCGTTTGCCTCAGAGATCAATGCGTTGTTGTCGTCGCAGCCAGATGCGCAGCAGCTCGATTTGGACGCCGTGCACGAGTATCTGCGCTGGCGTTATGTGCCTGGACCCCGCACGCTTTTCAAACAAATCCGCAAACTCAACCCCGGAAGCTATGCTGTTTGCTCGCAAGGGACAGTGACGGAAACGCGCTATTATACGCCTCAAGATCAAACCGATCTGACCGAGGATATCGACGAAGAAACCGCCAAGCGACGATTTCTGGCACTGCTCGACTATTCCGTCGAGATCAGAATGCGCAGCGATGCGCCCTTTGGCGCCTTTCTCTCCGGAGGGCTCGACTCGTCGGCAATCGTCGCCCTGATGACCAAGCACAGCGACAAGCCCATTCGTACATTTTCGGTCGGTTTCAGGGAATCGGCTTATAGTGAACTCCCATTCGCCCGAAGCGTCGCCGATCATTTCAAGACTGATCATCGCGAGTTGGTCATCGAAGCGGACGACCTGATTGACCATCTGCCCAAGTTGATTCGCCACCTGGGGGCGCCTGTTTCACAAAGTTCGGACATTCCAATTTACCTGATGTCGGAGCGAGCCTCGCAGGACGTCAAGATGGTGCTCACAGGCGAAGGGGCCGACGAGATTCTCGGCGGGTATCCAAAACACCGTGCAGAGTCGCTGGCTGGAATCTACCGGTCGCTCGTTCCAGCCTTGCTCCACAACAACCTCCTCGCGCCTTTGATACGCGCCATGCCTGGCGCAACGGCCAAGTTCGATACATTTGCCCGAAGCGCGGGCGAAAGGGACTTTGCCACCCGGATGATCTCCTGGTTTGGAGCCATGACAGCGCGCGAACACGGTCGCCTCATCGGTGCGCCGGTCAATTGCCGCAACGTGCGTAACGACTTCCCGTTCTCATCGAGCGCGACGGCGTCCCATCTTCGCCGCGTGCTGTTTTTCGATCAGACATCGTGGTTGCCTGACAATCTGTTGGAACGAGGCGACCGGATGATGATGGCCGGTTCAATCGAAGGAAGAATGCCATTCCTCGATCGCGATCTGGCTGCGTTCGCCAGCACATTGCCCGATCGCTACAAGGTGGGTCGGCGGCAGGGCAAGATGATCTTGCGCAACAGTATGGCCAACATACTTCCCGAGAAAATTCTCAACCGCCGCAAAATCGGGTTCAAGGTGCCCGTTGCCGAATGGTTTCGCGGGTCGATGAAGAACTACGTGCACGACCATCTTTGCTCCTCTCATTCCGTTATTCGCAGCTATTTGAGCGCGAAATACCTTGATCGAATTGTCTCGGAGCACACGAAAGGGGTGGCAGACCACGAAAAGCTGATATGGGCGCTGTTGAACTTGGAGATATTCCACCGCGAGTTCGCGCTTGGAGCGCCGCAGTGACGCCAATGGGATCGATGTCGCGATCGGCCCGCGTCTGCGCGTGAAGGCTCACCCGCCGCACTCAAACGACGGCGCGCACAGATAAGCGTCGGCATTATTACACACGACAGCGTCAGCGCTTGACCGATTGAGCCTTTAACGCGACCGACCTCCAGACGTCGCAGATCGCGCCGACAAACGGGGCGAGCTCGAGCCGTTCCCGATGCACCGCCATTGCGGCAGCACCAAGCCTGGTCCTCAATGCCGGATTCTCGACCAGTCGTGTCAGCGCCTCGGTCAACGCCGCAACGTCGCCGGGCGGCACCAGCAACCCGGATTGCTCGTTGGTGATGATGTCCTCCACGGCGCCGACAGGTGTCGTCACGACCGCGAGACCTGCGGCCATGCCTTCGATGACCGAGACCGGCAGGTTTTCGGCAAACGAGGGCAGCACCAGAATGTCCGCCGAAGCGATCAGCGATGCGACCTCGTCGGGCCCGACCCAACCAGGAAGCGCAACGCGCTCGGCAAGGCCCAGTTCGGCCGTTCTCATCCGTGCCGCCTCGACATCGCCATCGCCGGCGATCGTGGCGCGCCAACCCTCGATCGGTTTCATGCGGTGCAGCGCATCGATCAATTGCGGGACTCCCTTGCGGTCGCCGATGCGGCCAAGAAACAAGATATGCACATGGTCGCCGCCGCCGACATGCGCCAAGGTGGGAACCGCGGTGGCGTTGGGAACGATGACGATATTGCCGGCCGCCCCCGGTGCTCGGCTCGCGACGAAGTCGCGCCAAAGCCCGCCCAAGACGATCACCCGACCGGCACGCTCGAACAGAGCTTCGATGCGGCGGCTCATGAAGCCACGATCGTCTTTCCAGAACGTCTCATACTGCGCCCCGTGCAAATGCAGGACATAGGGTATCGACAAAAGCCGCGCGCAGGCGGCGATCACCATCTTGCGATAGGTGCTGCCGGAGACCGATAAATTGATGTGAATGACATCGGCACGCTTGGCCAAACGCGCCGCAAGCATCCGCAAGCAAAAGTCAAACATGTAGAAGATCGAAAGCCCGACATGCCCCGGGCCGCGGCTGGCAAGGAAGCGTACATCGATGTCGGCGATTTTTTGCCGTTCGAACTCCTGCTTCAGCGCCCCCATGATGCGGTCGATGCCTCCCTGCCCCGAAACGCCCGAGGGCGTCGCGACAAGGACGTGCACTTTTCGATTGTGAACCAGACGCTGCAACATGACTCGATTTTCGGAACGACAAAACAAGGGTTTCAAATGAGGTTTACAACGAATCCGTTAGTTCAAACTGAATCTGTTCACCCTTTGCCGTCATCGCGCTGGATTTTCCGCCTGTCGACGGTTAATCGAAGGTGAATTTCCGGGGAAAACCCTTTGCTGCTCCGCTCCACGCTCATCTATGCCCCGGCGATCCTGCTGACACGGATCTCCGCGCTGCTCCTGCTGGTCATCGTGACGCGGTTGATCGACCAGACCGAGTATGGCCTGCTGACCCTGGTGGTGACCGTCGGCGAAATGACCGACGTTGCCGTTACCAACTGGCTGCGCATAGCGTTACTCAGGCTTGGCGGCAAAGGCGACATCAGCCGCGGCAGCCTGATGCTGGCCGGACGGGTGTTGCTTGCCAGCACGGCACTGGCGCTGATTATATCCGTGGTCGCCTCGGCAGTGGTCGTGCCGGAGCGCTGGGTCGAGTTTGCGATCGCCGTCTGCAGCTACCTGATCGCCGGTTCCATCGGCCGCTTCGCGTTGACCGTGCTGCAGATGCAGCAACGTCATTCCGTCTATTCGATGCTCGAGTTCCTGCGCGCCGTGCTGCAACTCGCGCTGCCGATAGGCGCCGTCATCCTGTTTCAGGATTCCTTTCTGACGGTATCGCTCGGCTCGAGCCTCGGCGTTTTAATTGCCGGCATCGTGGCGGGCATTATGGCATCGCGACGTGTCGTTGCCGGTCCGCCACGCTTCACCCAAAAGGAGTTCTTCGTCCTCGGTGTGCCCTTGGTCATCATGGCGCTGGTTGGCTTCGGCCTGCACAGCGCAGAGCGCGTGTTCCTCAAGATTTATTACGATGCCGGCGCAGTGGCGATCTTCGCCGCAGCCTATGCATTGGCCCGCCAGCCGATCGACATGGTCGCCAACTCCATCAACATGGGCGCCTTTCCCGAGGTAGTCAGCCGGTTCGACGACGACGGGCCTGCGGCATCGGGCCGGCTGCTGTCGCAATTGATGGCGTTGATGACCCGCCTTTGCCTGCCTGTTGCAGCGATGCTGGTCGCACTCAGCAGCGACATCACGCAGCTCCTGCTGCCCTCGCAATATCACGGTCGCTTCGGCCTGCTCTTTCCGATCATCGCCTTCAGCGTGCTGTGTGCCAACCTCGCGAGCTTCGTCTATGGCACCGTGGTGCACGCGCACAAGCGGCCGTGGCTGCTGATCATCGCCAATTCCTTCGGCTCGGTGGCGACAATCGCACTGTCTGTGCTGTTGATCCCACCGATGGCGGAGGTCGGTGCTGCTTTGGCGCTGGCGGGCGGATCGCTGGTCGGCCTCGTTGCCTGCATCATCATCAGCGAACGGCTCACGCCGGTGCCGGTGCCATGGCGCGACATCGGCATTTCGATCGTCATCTCGCTCAGCACGGGGCTGGCCGCCAGCCTTGCCAGCGCTTTACTCGGCGATGCGCCGGCCATCTTCTCGCTCGCCGCGGGCGGCACCGCTGGCGCAGTGATTTTCTTCGGGCTGACGTGGCTGTTTTATCCCGCCGCCGCGATGCAATTCGCAGCTAAGTTGCGGGCGCGGCTACGGCTCGCATAAACCTGCGACGGCGCGCGTCGTATCGTAGTCCTGGAAAAGCGGTTCCGATTTCGGGTCGGTGCTGTAGCCCAGGGCCGGTGCCATATTTTTTTGGTAACCGGTGCTTATAGATCGACCTTTCGGCGCCCTCGACGGTCCCAGAACTCCCGGCACAGCAGCCCCACGTAGGCAGTGTTGGTATCATAATAGCGGCGCCACAAGCGTCGCGGCTCCTGTGCCACGCGAAACAACCACTCGAGACCGGCCGCTTGAATCAGTTTTGGCGCCCGGGCGACCTTGCCGCCGTAGACGTCGAAACTGCCGCCCACGCCCATGACAAAACTCGGAGTGAGTTCGTCTCGATGGCGTTTGAGAAAGCGCTCCTTGCGCGGCGTCGGCATGGCCACCAACAGGCAGTCGGCACCCGAGGCGTTGATCGCCTCGACGATGCCGGCCTCGTCTTCCGGTTTGAAATAGCCATTGCGAATGCCGGCGACGACGAGGCTCGGATGATCCTTGGCAAGCCGCCTTCCAACCGCATCGAGAACGGATTGCTCGGCACCCAAGAGGAAGGGCCTGAAGCCGCGCTTCGCGCAGAGGCTCAACAGATTGATCATGATGTCGACGCCGGCTACCCGCTCCGGCAGCGCGACGCCGCAAAGACGCGCGCCCCAAAGCACGCCGATGCCGTCGACGTTAATCACATCCGCCGTCGCAACATCCTCCCGCAACTCGGTATTGTTGCGCATGTTCACGAGCTTGGCGACATTCACGACCACATGGTGCAGCGGCCGCCGCAGGGTCATTGCCTCATCGGCGATGGCCAGCGTCTCGGCCATGGTCAGAGCATGGATCGGCGCGCCAAGGAACTCCCGGCGCCGTGACGCCAACAGCCGATGCTGCGCCCATACCGGGTCGTGCGCGTTCATGCGGCCTCCTCTGCACCTGCAGGAAGTGCCAGATGCTCGATCGCTGATTTCTTGCCTTCGATGCGGGCGTCGGGCTTGCGTGCCTTGCGCCAGGTCCACAGACCCCGCGTGTCGATGAGCTTCTTGTCCTTGAGCGCTTCGGGATCAACCAGATTGAACTGCCGATGGTCGACCAGCAGGACGACGATGTCGCACTGGTCGATGGCGGAAAGTGCATCGGTGAAGACGATGCCCTTGCCCTCGAGCTCATACGGCAGCCTATGTGTGTTGGGTTCGGCCGCAATGATCTTCAGATTGGGAATATCTGACAAAAGCTTCACCACCTCGACAGCCGGGCTCTCGCGCATATCGTCGATGTTGGCTTTGAAGCTGAGGCCAAGACAAGCGATCGTCTGCTTGCGGGACGGGTCGAGCAAGGCTTCTATATCCCTGACCACCGACAAAGGACGCTCGGAATTGATCCGGCGCGCCGAAGCCATCAGCCGCGTGCTGTTGGGCGCGGCATCGATGATAAAATACGGATCGACCGCAATGCAGTGGCCGCCAACGCCCGGACTCGGCTGAAGGATGTTCACGCGGGGATGCCGGTTAGCGAGATCGATCACCTCCCAGACGTTGAGCGACAGATCCTGGCACACTGCCGCAAGCTCGTTGGCAAAGGCGATATTGACGTCGCGGAACGCGTTCTCGGTCAGCTTCACCAGTTCCGCGCTTTCGGCCTTGGTCGTGAACAGGTCGCCGGCAACAAAGGTTGAATAGAGTGCCGCGGTCCGTTCCGACGATTTGCGCGACAGTCCGCCGATCGAGCGATCGTTGTTGATCAGCTCGGTAAGGACCTTTCCCGGCAACACGCGCTCGGGCGAATAGGCGACCAGAACATCGGCCTCTTCGCCATGCACGAGAGGAAATTTGAGATCGGGCCGCAACTCGGAAAGCAGTGCCGTCATGATGCGCGTCGTGCCGACCGGCGATGTCGATTCCAGCACCACAAGGTCTCCCCGCTTCAGCACGGAGGCGATGCTTCGTGCTGCCGCGAGCACGTAGCTCACATCCGGCTTGTGGTCCTCGGTCATCGGGGTCGGCACGGCGATGATAAAGGCGTCCGCCGGCTGCGGCGTACTGAAGGCCCTGAGCTTGCCGTTGGCCACGACCTTCTGGATCAAACCATCAAGGTCTGGCTCGACGATGTGGATTTCGCCGCGATTGACCTTCTCGACCACGGCTTCGTTGACGTCGACGCCAATGACGTCGAGCCCACGACTGGCGAAGATGGCACAGGTCGGCAGGCCGATATAGCCCATGCCGATAACGGAAACGGTCTTGATCTCAGCCATGATGCAGCAATTCCTCAACGATCCGGTTACTGGCCCGGCCATCGCCATATGGGTTGTGTCGTTCCGCCATGCCGCGATAGGCGGCCTGATCGTCGAGCAGGCTGTTGGCATTGGACAGGATTTTTTCGATATCGGTGCCGACGAGACGGGCGGTACCTGCCGCGATCCCCTCGGGTCGCTCGGTATTCTCGCGCATCACCAGCACCGGCTTGCCGAGCGAAGGCGCTTCTTCCTGCACGCCGCCGCTATCGGTCAGCACCAGATAGCTCTGCTTCTGCAGGAACAGGAACGGCAGATAATCCTGCGGATCGACCAGATGGATGTTCGGCACACCCCCTAGTTCTGCATTGACCACCGAGCGCACATTGGGATTGGGATGGACAGGATAGACGATCTGCACGTCCTCGCGCACCGCCAATCGCTTCAGCGCCGCACAGATACGGTGGATGCCGCCGTCGAAATTCTCACGGCGATGACCGGTGACGAGGATCATTTTCTTGGTGGGATCAAGGAAGGGGAAATGAGTGGCGAGCTTCGCGCTCATCAACTTGTCAGCGTCGATCGCGCCGGAAAAATGCAACAGCGTGTCGATCACCGTATTACCGGTCACGAAGATGGTGCTGGCGTCCTTTCCTTCGGCGATGAGATTGTCGCGCGCCTGAATGGTCGGCGCGAAGTGCCAGGTCGCGATGTCGCCGGCAATCTTGCGGTTCAGCTCCTCCGGAAAGGGAGAGTTGATGTCGTGGCTGCGCAATCCTGCCTCGATATGGGCGACTGGGATGCGCTTGTAGAAGGCAGCCAGAGCCGCAGTCATCGCCGTCGTCGTGTCGCCTTGCACGAGGACGATATCGGGCTTCGCCTCCTCCAGCACTTCGGCCATGCCCAGCAGCACGCGCGAGGTCACGTCGAACAATGTCTGGCCGGGCTGCATGATGTTGAGATCGTGATGCACGGGCAGGCCAGTCAGTTCGATGACCTGGTCGACCATCTCGCGATGCTGGCCAGTGATGCATGTCTCGGTAATAAAACCTGGATGGGCAAGCGCGGCACGCACCACTGGAAAGCATTTGAGCGCCTCCGGCCTCGTGCCGAACACGATCAGCAGTTTTTGCCTGGACGGCAGTTTTGGATGTGAAAGGACGTTCATTGCTGACCCTGGTCGCCAGAAGGCGTCGCGACCTGCTGATTATTCGCCACGAGAGCTATAATAGCGGCAGAAGCCGCCTTAGTGACCTTAAATCTTAATATATGATTAACAGCCAAGCCCGCGTTCTCCCCGGTAACTCTTATGAAAGCCTAACCCGATACGTATCCTGACAGAGTAGTCTTGAAAAAGAACATATTCGATTGACTAATATTTTAATTATCGGCCACATCGTTGGATCTCGACGCTGGGAAAATGAGCTTCTGGTGCGGTTGAGCGCAGCTGGTCACGTGGTTTCGAGCTGCCGCGCGCCGACACCTGCGCCGATCGCTCGCGGACTGGACATTGTGCTGGCGGTCGAGAGCCGGCGCTTCGGACCCTCGTTGGCAAGCCCCTCCGACCCGTTACCGTCTGGCGGTTCCGGCCCAGCCGACCTCGTGATCGATCTCACTGGCACTGCCGCACCACGCGGCACGCCGGTTCTGACGCTCGAATTTTGCGGCCACAGCACCTTCCCCGCCGGTATGGCCGAGATGCTGGCGAGCCGACGATCGCCAGAACTTGCCGTTCGCCTCGACGGCGTCACAGTCGCCCGGGGGCGACCGATGCTCAGCGACCGGCTCTGGCTGTCTCGCAGCTGCAACGACCTGCTGGCTGGGGCCATCTCGTTGGTTGCGCAAAGCGTCGCCCGCTTTTCCGCTGGCGAACTTGTGCCAATCGCCGATAGCCCAGTGCCGATCCTGAGGAATGGCAGTTTCGTCCGGCACTATCTGCCCTTTTTCTGCAGGGGGTTGATCGACCGTGCCGTGCAAAAACTCAGACTTGGACGGCGCCCCTTCTATTGGCAGGTTGCCTATCGGCTGATCGACGGGTCAGGTGTCGCCGAAACCGGGCAACTCGACGGTACGCCGTTCACCGTCCTCCCGGACGATGGCCAGCGATTCTACGCCGATCCATTCGTCTTCGAGCGCGATGGCCGCCACTATCTGTTTGTCGAGGAATTTCCCTACGCCACGGGTCGCGGAGTGATTTCTGTCGCCGAACTGGGTGACGATGGCAGCTTCGGCGTACCGAGGGTTGTGCTGGAGGAACCGCACCACTTATCGTATCCGCAGGTGTTCGCTCTGGCTGGCGAGATTTTCATGATCCCTGAGAGTGGGGCGGCGCGCGAGCTTGTGCTCTACCGCGCCGCACAGTTTCCAGATCGCTGGGTACGCGACACAGTGCTGATGACGGACAAGGATTTCAATGACGCCACGCTGCTCGAATCCGATGGGCGCTTCTGGCTGTTGGGAACGGAGCGGTTCGGTTACGGCAGCGCCTCGGATACGATGGCCGTCTATTCCGCACCCTCGCTGCGCGGGCCATGGGTTGCGCATGCCCTCAATCCCATCGCCGTCGATCACTCGGCCGCCCGACCCGGCGGCGCTTTTATCCGCCAGGGCGATGCTCTGGTGTTGCCTGTGCAAAACGGGTCGAGAGCCTATGGCGGCGGCCTGGGGCTGATGCGGCTGGATCGGCTTGACGATGTCGATGTCCGTTTTGCGCCGCCCCGCCCGATCGGCCAGGGGCCAGCATGGGCCCGCGCCGGCATTCACACGCTCAATCGCGCCGGCAATGTCGAGGTTGTGGATAGCGCTGGCTGAGGCGTCCGGAGCCTGCGCTTATCCGAGCCGATCCAGTTTCGACCCGGATGCAACAGCGGCCGAAGATGTGCTCTTCGGCTGGTTTCTATACGGCACGTTTCTATAGGCAAGCAGCAACACCACGATGGTCGTGATATCCGGCGCTTTTGACGAAAGCGCATTGTTCGACAGCGCAGCAAGCAGAAACGTCATGGTGCCGATCCATGCCGGCAGCGGCGCCGCGCGCAGCAGCCGAAAAATGAACCAGAATACCAGCACTATAAAGAGCACGGCTATGGGCAAGCCGAAGAGCATGATGATGACCACCGGCGCGCTCTCGATATAAGGCAGGTGCAGCTTCTCGTTGACGATCGCCAGGAGGTCGTCGACGTTCATGCCTAACAGGATGTCTTTCCAGCTAACAAGTCCGAATATCTGGTAGATCGTCACCCGCGCCATGAAATTCTCGTCAAATATCGTGTTGCCGAATCGATTCAGCAGCCCGCCCGAAAACAGTATGGCAACCAGCGCTGCGCCGCCCGCCAGGGCGAACAGCAGCACGACGGACTTGGCCTGCCGCTGGTGCTTGAGCGTCAGGCGCGGCCAAGGCACGAACATCAGCAGAATGAGGGTTTCTCCGGCAGCGAGCATCAGGGCGGCGCGGGCGCCTGACGCAGCACAACCGACGAGCAACACGAGAATCGATGCCACCCGCACCCATATGAGCCAGCGCGTCAGCGGTACGAATCCGATGGCTGTGGCGCAGAGCGCGCCTAGTGCCAGCGGATGCGCCGATAGGCCGATTGGCCTGAACTGCAGTTCGTTGAGACCGTAAGGCATAAACCGATGTTGAGTCACCGCTTCGATCGTGCCGAGCACAGCGCTGAGGATCACCATTCCAAGCACGACGTCGCCCAACGCCCGCCGCACTTCCGCGTTCAAGGCCAGCATCAACAGGCCTGCGGCGCCCGCCACCAGATAAGTATCGATGATGAACCCGGAGGAGCCCGCACGGCCGGTGATGAACAGATACGGCACCAGCGCGAACATCAGCGCAGAATAGAGCATTAAAGCCTTGAATATTCCAATTTCGTCGCCCTGCAGCAGGAACGGTCGGCTGAAAAGAACGATAGGAAGCAGCAGAAAGATAGCATAGGTGCCGAAATGCAGTTTCTCGTAGAATGAGCCACCGTCGGCCGTATAGTCGACGACCATGTTCATAATCTGCGGTGACACCGTGAGGCGGAGCAGGAACGCAAACGCCGCGCATAGGAAAAACAGAACCGACAGCGCGTTCTGACGGCGCGCCTGGCTGGACATCAATCGTTCCGAAGCGGCAGCGGGATAGCTCATGTCCCATCCAAGTGGCTGTATTCAAACGGCATTCTGACCAACGAGATCCATTCTAGGGACCGCCGAACGGCCGCGGCGCTTGAATAGGCAAAATATGCCAACTTGGAAAATGAGATGTTAACGATCTTTCTGTAGTGCTGGCCCGCATAGCGAATAACCAGAGTTAGCACCATGTCCGCCGCTTCCGACACACCCCTTCCCTCTGTGGCGGATTCCGATATCAGCGCACTTGAGCGGATCGCCAATGCGCGGCGCGCCAGCAGGGCAAGGCTGCAACAGGATGCCCCAACCATGGCGCGCAGCTCCGCCCCTGTCATGCCGCACACACCCGAACCTGTCCCGACGGTGACGCTTGACAAGATCGGCGATTTCCTTGAGCTCGATTTTCGGCGCCTGTTTGTCTGGCTGCGTGCCGGGCTCGTCGTGGCCTGCATGCTGGCAGTGGCCGGCGGCGTCATCGGCGCCGCCTATGGGCTGCTGAGCAAACAGCGTTATACCGTTGCAACGGAAATCCTCATCAATCCTGCCAATTTGCAGGTTGTGGAAAACGATCTCTACTCGCAACCGGGCCAGGTCGATAGCCAAATTCTCAACGCGCGCAGCAAGCAGCGCATCTTGACCTCGGGCAACGTGCTTGCACGTGTGGTGGACGAACTCGGTCTAGCCAACGATCCGGAGTTTTTCGACCCGGACCAGAGTGCCTCCACGTCTGGTGTTGGAGCGAGTGGCGGCAAGTCCGATCCGAAGCTTGTCGCCCAGAAGAGCCTGGCGGAGCGGGTCGATGTCACTGCAGATGAAACGTCGTTCGTCACGACCCTCTCGGTATCGGCGGAAACCACCAGCAAGGCGATCCTGATCTCGCAAGCCATAGTGAAAGCTTTCCAGGAAGAACTGGCCAAGGCCGAAGCTGCTGGTGCCAGCCGTGCCGCAGCTGCTCTTGACGGCCGGCTCGGCCAACTCAAGCGCGATGTGCAAGCGGCCGAAGAGAAGGTCGAGAGCTACAGGCGCAGCCACAACCTGTCCTCCAGCAATGGCCAGCTTGTCAGTTCGCAGACGATGACGCAGCTCAATAGCGAAATTGGAGAGGCGCAATCGCGGGTCATCGCTGCACAGGCAAGTTACGACGCCTTGGTTGCGTCCGGTGTCAATGGAGCCAACCCTGACCCGGCGGATTCGGCAGCGCTCGCAGCACTGCGCGATAAGGCAAACAACCTGCGGCAGCAAATCGATTCACAGTCCATGACCTTTGGTCCGCGCCACCCGACGATTGTCAGGCTCAGGACAGAATTCGAAACCGTCAGTTCTCAACTCAGGGCAGAGTTCTCCCGCACGGTCGGCACGGCAAAAGCCAACCTGGACAAGGCCAACGCGTCATTGGCTTCCCTCGACGCCAAGATGAACGATCTGAAGAGCAATGTTTTCACCGACAGCGAGTCCCAGGTCGCCCTACGTGAGCTTGAACGGGATGCCGCATCGAGGAGGACGATCTATGAGAGCTTCCTGTCTCGCGCGCGCCAAATCACCGAGCGCGAGCAGATCGACACCACGAATGTGCAGGTGATTTCCACCGCCGTACCGCCAAACGGGCGCTCGTGGCCGCCCCGCACCCCCCTGATGGCAGGCCTGGGGGCTTTCGCTGGCTTTGCTCTAGGCATGCTGCTCGCCTTAGCCATGGGCATCGTGCGCGACATGCGCCAGCCGCCGAACCGATCAGGCATTGGCGTCAGCCAAGCCTGAATCCAGGCATGGCGAAGCGCATTGTTTTTCACATTGCCAGTCTCAGGGGCGGCGGCGCCGAGCGCGTCTTCGTCCTCATGGCAAACGAATTGGCGTCGCGTGGGCACGATGTCACACTTTTTACCTGGAACGCGGAAGGACCTAACGCCGCGCTGCGCTCCCCCGCCGTGCATCTGGTCGACTTCGATCTTCCCATCCGGGGCGAGGGTTACGGCAAGTGGGAGACGTTGAAAGGTATCGTGCGAAGCGCACGTTTGTTCAGCCGCCTTGGTCCCCATGCGGTCTATAGCGCCCCGGAATTTGCCAATCTGATCGTGACGCTGGCACTTCTCCTGGCGCGAAGCCGAGCGAGGTTCTTTCCAAGCTTCCACGCGGCGGCCTCACTGCCTTCCGGCAGCCTCGGCGCGAGAATAGCGGTCTGGCTTTCCGCGCTGGTTGCAGCGCGCGCAACCAAAGCCATCGCCGTCTCAGTGGGCGTCGGCCGCGATATTGCGGCCCGCGGCTTCCCCAAATCCAAGGTTGTCGTCATCAACAACCCGCTGCCGCCGGCTGCAGCGCCTCAGGAAGATTCCTATGCCTGGCAGGCAGAGCTGGCGACGATGGGCGATGGCCCGGTCATCGCCACCGCTGGGCGCCTGGTGCCGGTCAAGGATCATCGGACTTTGCTGCGGGCCTTCGCTATCTTGCGCGCCGGCCGCCGCGCTCGACTGGCCATCTTCGGTGAAGGTCCACTGGCTGACGAGTTGCGCGCCTATGCCCAGGAACTCGGCATAGGCGCGGATGTGCTCTTTGCCGGCTATGTCAATGATCCCGCGGCCTGTTATGCCGCAGCCGATCTGTTCGTTCTTTCCTCGACGAGCGAGGGCTTTGGCAATGTGTTGGTCGAGGCCATGGCTGCAGGTGTCCCCGTAGTCTCCACAGATGCGCCACATGGCCCGCGCGAGATTCTGGGTGATGGTCGTTTCGGCACCCTGATACCGGTCGGCGATGCCGCGGCCCTGGCAGCAGCGATGGCTGAGATGCTGGATCACCCCACTTCCCCTGCCCTTCTGGAGAGCAGGGCAGCGGATTTCGAAGTTGAAAAGATCGGCGATCTATACGAAGCGCTGCTCTAACCGGGAACTTCGCTTGGCGGCACAGGCGCCAGAGCAGGATCGTCACATACATCGGAATCTGATAGCAGCCGATGAAGATGAGCAGCGGGTCGGTCACCCCTGCGGGAAACGCGGGCGCCAGCCGCGAGGCGATTCGTTTCTAACGGAGTGTTCGAATGAGACATGTGTGGCGTTGGTTCGGCCCAGTCGACAAGGTGACGATCGCGGACGCGCGTCAAGCCGGTGCGCAAGGCATCGTCTCAGCCCTTCACCACGTTCCTTACGGCGCTGTCTGGCTGCCCGCCGAAATCCAAAACCGTCAGCGCGAAGTCGCATCTTTGCCGGATGGAAGCGCAAGTGATCTGAACTGGGAGATCGTCGAGAGCCTGCCGGTTTCCGAAGCGATCAAGACGCAGGTCGGCGAATGGCGCAGCCATATTGCCAACTACAGGACATCGCTGGAAAACCTGGCGCGGGCCGGCATTTCGGTCATCTGCTACAATTTCATGCCCGTGCTCGACTGGACCCGCACCGATCTTGCCTGGCGCCTGCCGCATGGCGGCACCACCATGCGCTTCGATCTGGTCGACTTCGCCGCATTCGACATCCATATCCTGAAACGCCAAGGGGCGCTCGGCGATTACACGCCGGAGATCGCCTCCGAGGCGGAGCGGCGACACGCGCAAATGGATGACGTTGCCCGCAAGGTTCTGGCAAGAAGCGTCAATTCCGGTCTGCCCGGCTCGACCGAAGACACGTCTCTCGACGGTCTCGCGGCGCAACTGTCAAATTATGACCGCATCGACCCAACAACCCTGCGCCGGCATTTCGTCGATTTTCTGGCGGAGGTCGTGCCTACCGCCGAGCGCCTCGGCCTGCGTCTCTGCTGCCATCCGGACGATCCGCCGTTCCCGCTGCTGGGCTTGTCGCGCGTCATGTCGACCGAGGCCGACTATCGGTACATTCTGAACGCAGTCGACAGCCCGGCCAACGGGGCGACACTGTGCACGGGATCACTCGGTGCAAGGCCGGATAATGATCTGCCCGGCATGATCGAGCGGATGGGGCCAAAAATCCACTTCGCGCATCTGCGCAATGTGCGCAAGGAAGCGGCCGGCGTCCCCTGCTCGTTCCACGAGGACGAGCATCTTGGCGGCGACACCGACATGGTGGCGGTGGTGGCGGCGCTACTCCACGAGGAAGCGCGGCGTCGGAAGGAAGGGCGCCCGGACGCAGTCATCCCGATGCGCCCCGACCATGGCCAGGATATCCTCGACGACCTGACGCGTGGGGCCCAGCCCGGCTATCCGGCCATCGGTCGGCTCAAGGGATTGGCCGAACTCCGCGGCGTCGAACATGCCATTCGCAAGTCGACGTCAGGCGAGCATATCTCCATTTGAGTGCAGAAAAGAGCACTAGAGCAATTCCAAGAAAAGTGTGAAACGGTTTTCCCGGGAAAAGCGCTTAGCGCTTTCCCTAGGGAATTGCGCAGAAACAAAGAGATAGAGCGGTTCGGCGTTTCCGTGAAACGATGAACCGCTCTAGCATAGACCGGAAGAAGCCACGGAGAGGTCCGCAACCGGTATTCGCCAAACTCACAGCCATCAGGTTTCGATCATCGGGCATCCCGCAACCCGCCTCCGGCCCGACGTCACCTTTCCACCCATTTTGCGCGGACGGATTGTGCATAATCGCAGTTTGCGGTTTGAGTCCGATTGCAATCCGCTAGCTTGCGCTAGTTATTGCTCCATCCAGCCGGTGTTGAAACGAACTCTGGGCAGCGGTTGGGAATTCATATCCTGGGAGGAAATCACGATGAGAAAGTTCGCCGCCGCTCTGGCCGCCGCCGCAGCCGTCACGCTCTATCCGTTCGCTGCGGGCGCGCAAACCTACCCCGAACGCACCATCACTGTTGTGGTGCCGTTTTCGGCCGGCGGCCCGACCGACACGGTCACGCGCCTCGTCGCGGAAGCCATGTCGAAGGATCTCGGCCAGCAGGTCATCGTCGAGAATGTCGGCGGCGCCGGCGGCACGCTAGGTGCAGGCCGCGTCGCGAACGCCGATCCCGACGGCTATACGCTGCTCCTCCATCACATCGGCATGGCGACAAGCGCGACGCTATACCGAAAGCTCGCATACGACACGCTGAACGGCTTCGAATATGTCGGCCTCGTTACCGAGGTGCCGATGACCATCGTTGGCCGCAAGGACCTCGAGCCGACCGATCTGAAGGGGCTGGTCGACTACGCCAAGGCCAACAAGGACACCGTCACCGTCGCCAATGCCGGCATAGGCGCGGCCTCGCATCTATGCGGCATGCTGTTCATGAGCGCGATCGGCACACCGCTGGTCACTGTACCCTACAAGGGCACCGGCCCGGCCATGACCGATCTTCTCGGCGGCCAGGTCGACATCATGTGCGACCAGACGACCAATACCACCAAGCAGATCCAAGGCGGCACGATCAAGGCCTATGCCGTCACCTCGCCGCAACGCCTCGATGTGCTGCCCGATCTGCCGACAACGACGGAAGCCGGTCTCCATGAGGTGCAGGTCGGCATCTGGCACGGCCTCTACGCGCCCAAGGGTACGCCGACCGAGGTCACCGAGCGGCTGTCGAAGTCGCTTCAGGTCGCGCTTAAGGACCAGAATGTCGTCGCCCGCTTCGCCGAGCTCGGCACCAAGCCGTCGTCCGACGCAGACGCGACGCCGGCCGCGCTGAAGGCCAAGCTGGAAAGCGAGATCGCGCGCTGGAAGCCGATCATCGAAGCCGCCGGCCAGTACGCCGACTGAGGTCTTGAACGGGGCGCCACCAGCGCCCCGTTTTTCACGCCCGATATCGGCATGCCCGCGGCGCGGGCCTGGGAGGACGTCATGAAACCCTTCACAATCGACACGACCAACGGCATATGCGCCGCGCTGTTCATCTTTCTCGGCGGATTTTTCGCACTGCAGTCGCTCGGCCTCGAAATCGGCACCGCCTTCCGCATGGGGCCGGGTTATTTCCCGCTGGTCCTGGCGATCGTGCTTATTCTGCTCGGCGCCGTCATCCTCGTCGAAGCGGTGCGCTTCGAGAGCGAACCGATCGGCCATATAGCCTGGCGCGGCATGCTGTTCATCCTCCCTGCCCCGATCTTCTTCGGCCTGACCGTGCGCGGCCTCGGTTTCATCCCCTCGATCTTTCTGACGGCGCTGATCGCATCCTTTGCCAGCGGCCGCATGCGGCCGCTGACCGCGCTCGTGCTCTCCGCCAGCCTTACGTTGTTTGCCTTCCTCGTCTTCAGCTACGCGCTCGGCCTGCCGTTCCGGCGCTTCGGCCCATGGCTGGTACTGTGAGGGGATGAACATGGAACTCCTCGGCAACCTCGCGCTCGGCTTTTCGACGGCAACGACGCTGGCAAACCTCGGTTTCTGTCTGATCGGCGTCCTTCTCGGCACGCTGATCGGCGTCCTGCCCGGCATCGGCGCCACCGCAACCATCGCCATGCTGTTGCCGATCACCTTCCAGATCGGCGACCCGGTTTCCTCCCTCATCATGCTCGCCGGCATCTATTACGGCGCGCAATATGGCGGCTCGACCACCGCCATCCTTATCAACATGCCCGGCGAATCCTCATCAGCCGTCACCGCAATCGACGGCTACCAGATGGCCAAGAACGGCCGCGCCGGTGCGGCACTCGCGATCGCGGCAATAGGCTCGTTCTTCGCCGGCACGGTGTCGACCTTTCTCGTCGCTATCTTCGCTCCGCCGCTGACGGCGATCGCGCTGCAATTCGGTGCGGCCGAGTATTTTTCGCTGATGGTCGTCGGCCTCGTCTCGTCCGTCGCGCTCGCCCACGGCTCGATTGTCAAGGCGCTGGCGATGGTCGTGCTTGGCCTGCTGCTCGGCATTGTCGGCACTGACATCTACACCGGCACACCGCGCTTCACGCTTGGCATCCGCGAATATGCCGACGGGCTGAATTTCGTCGCGGTGGCGGTCGGCGTCTTCGGCGTCGCCGAGATACTGCGCAACCTCGAAAACGAGCACGAGCGCTCCGTGATGATCCGAAGGGTCTCCGGCCTTATGCCGACCCGCGAGGACTTTCGGCGCATGGCGGCGCCCATCGTGCGCGGAACGATCATCGGTTCGGCGCTCGGCATCCTGCCGGGAGGCGGCGCGATCCTTGCAGCCTTTGCCTCCTACACGGTCGAAAAGCGCGTATCGAAAAATCCGGGGGAATTCGGCAAGGGCGCCATCGAAGGCGTCGCCGGACCGGAATCGGCCAACAATGCCGGCGCGCAGACCTCCTTCATCCCGATGCTGACGCTCGGCATTCCGGCCAACCCGGTCATGGCGCTGATGATCGGCGCAATGATCATCCAGGGCATCGTGCCCGGCCCCAATGTCGCGATCGAACAGCCGGCGCTGTTTTGGGGCATCATCGCCTCGATGTGGATCGGCAATCTGATGCTGATCGTCTTGAACCTGCCGCTGATCGGGCTTTGGGTAAAGCTCCTGACGATCCCCTATTACGTGCTCTTCCCGATCATCATGGCGTTCTGCTCGATCGGCGTTTACAGCGTCAACACCAACATCTACGACCTCTACGCCGTCGCCTTCTTCGGCTTCCTCGGCTACCTCCTGACCAAGCTGCGCTGCGAACCCGCGCCGCTGCTGCTCGGCTTCGTGCTCGGCCCGCTGCTCGAGGAAAACCTGCGCCGCGCCATGATTCTCTCGCGCGGCGACCCGAGCACCTTCGTCACGAGACCGATCAGCGCCGGCCTGCTCTTCGTCGCACTCGCCGTGCTCGTGATCGTCTTCCTGCCCGGGGTCAAGAAGAAGCGCGAAGAGGTGTTCGTGGAAGAGAATTAGCGAAAGTCACGCGGGCGCCTCTCCACGGATACGGCCCGGTTTCCAGAAAGACGGCGGTTTCCTGGGAGGGACGCCGATCGGCTCATCCATATCGTAATGCGCCGATTTGTCGGCCTTGACGGTTACGGTGGCCCCACCGAATTGGCACGCCTCGCGGGACAAACTCCTCCACGTGAGCACGGAGGCGTTGCCACTAGCCGTGGACGATCTGAGGAGCGAACCGATGCATCCCGTCTGGGATGCATCGGAAGGATTGACTCAGTTGTGGCGGATTTCCGTTCCCAGCACCTTCAGGCACTCGCGGATGAACGCGGCAAGTGCGGTCCAGCCCTTTGCCGAGACCATCGTTCCGTCGACATAGGCCTCAGTAGGGGACAGGTCGATATAGGTTCCACCGGCGAGGGTCACTTCCGGCTCGCAGGCAGCCAGCGCACCTACTTTCTTGCCACGCACGACGCCGTCGACCGCGATCAGGATCTGGACGCCATGGCAGATCGTAAAGATCGGCTTCTTGTTTTCGTGGAAATGGCGGACGATCGCCTGCACGCGCTTATCCGTGCGGATGTATTCGGGGCCACGACCGCCCGCGCAATACACGGCGTGATACTGGTCGAGCTGTTTCTCCGCTTCCGAAAAGGTCTTGTTCATCAAAGCATAGTGGCCGGGTTTTTCGGTGTAGGTTTGGTCACCTTCGAAATCGTGGAGCGATGTCTTGATCAGGTCTCCAGCGTTCTTGTCAGGACAGACAACGTGGACAATGTGGCCGACGGCCTCCATCGCCTGCTGATAGACGAAGATCTCGTATTCTTCGGTAAACTCACCGGTCAACATTAGTATTTTCTTGCCTGGCATGGTCGGTTTCCTCATTTTGTGGATGGAAGTCCGGCGGGCATTCCACTCGCCCCGCGGCGCGGCCTCAGAAAAGGGAATCCGGGACGTGGTATTCCCCGGCCTTTGCTTGCGTGATCAAGGGTGCATCTAGATTGACGGCGGCGCTCCCGATGTGGACGGTGACTGGCATCGTGACAGTCTCAATCGAACGCCAGCAACAAACGATCACGAGAATGCTCGATATGGCGGCGCATCGCCTGTTCCGCCGCGGCGGGGTCGGAGGCAGCGAAGGCGGCCAGGATGGCCTCATGCTCGTCGAGCGCTTCCTCGGTAACGCGCGAATGGAACATCAGGCGAAAGATGTGGAAGTGCGTATGCTGGAACGCGAGAGTCTGGCGCACGAGATCGTTGTTTGCAAATTCCATAATCCTGTCGTGGAAAATGGCGTCCTGCCGCGCAAAGTTGGAGTAACGCAGGCGTTCATCCTTGCCTTCGCGGCGCGCCATGCCCCCTGCGGACTCCTGAAGCACCGCAAGTTTCGTCTCATCCATCAATGCGGCCGCTTTGGCCGCCCCATGCGGCTCAAGCAGCAGGCGAAGCTCATAGAGTTCGTCAAATCGGCGCTTGGTTATCTGCGGCGCGGCGCGGTAGCCGATCAAATGTGTCTTCAGCACAAGGCCTTCGCCTTCGAGGCGGCCAAGCGCTTCACGGATTGGCGTGTGGGATACTTCGAGTTCCTTGACCAGACTGTCGACGGTGATCCGCGAGCCAGGCGCGATCTTCAGCGACATGAGTTGCGCGAAGATTGCTTCATACACGTCCTCCACCAGGCTGTTGGATCGCTGGATGCGTCCGCTAGCCGGGTCGACTTCTCGGGCATTGCTTAAGTTCGTGACCTGCATCTTTGCCTCTTGACAGGATCACTGGCTAACACGATGCTTCGCCCAATGCAATCCTATATCCTATACGATTTAATAGAGGATACCTTTTGGATCGAACTCGACGAGCTTTCGCTTTCCACTCCCAACATCATCGAGGGACGCAGAACATGAGCCTTTTCGCTGCCGTAAGGCTCCCGCGTGAGATCCTCTTCGGGAAAGGCCAGCGCCATGTCATTCCAACCGTTGCGGCCAGGCTGGGCCGTCGCGCGCTTGTCTGCACGGACGAGCGCTTTGCCGCAACTGTCGCCTTCGCAGAAATTATTACGGCGCTCGAGGGCGCATCGATCGATGTGCTGGTGCATGACCGCGTGCTGCCCGACGTCCCCCGAGACACGGTTGCCGTCTGCGTCGAGGAGGCGCGGAAGTTCGCGCCGGACATGGTGATCGGCATCGGAGGCGGCAGTTGTCTCGACATGGCCAAATGCGCCGCGTTGCTCATCAGTCACGGCGGCCTGCTCCAGGACTACTACGGCGAGTTCAAGGTGCCTGGCCCGACGCTGCCGGTGATCGCGGTGCCAACAACAGCCGGCACCGGCTCGGAAGTGACCCCTGTCGCGGTGATCTCCGATCCGGATCGCACCTTGAAGGTCGGCATCTCCAGCCCGCATCTGATCGCGGCAGCCGCCATCTGCGACCCGGAACTGACGATGACATGTCCCCCGGGACTGACGGCGATCGCGGGCGCGGACGCGCTGACACATGCAATCGAAGCTTTTACCGCCGTCAGGCGCGGCACTGACCCCAGCCTGCCGCAGCAGCATGTCTTCATCGGAAAGAGCGCGCTGACCGATCATTTTGCGCTGCTCGCGATCAAGCTGCTTGGCCGCAGTCTTGAGAAGGCATACCGCGACCCCGCCGACGCGGACGCTCGGGCCGATGTGATGATGGGCGCGCTTGCAGCCGGCTGTGCGTTCGGTACGGCGGGAACGGCGGCGGCGCACGCGGTGCAATATCCAGTCGGCGCCCTTACCCATACCGCTCACGGGCTGGGTGTCGCCACCATGTTGCCGTATGTCATGAAGTACAACCGGGCCGCCGCGGCCGCCGAGATGACCGAGATCGGCCTTGCCCTTGGTCTCGACGGGAGGGACCGGAGTATCGGTGAGATGGCCGACGCGACCATCGACGAGATCGGCCGGCTGTTTGGCGCGATCGGGATCACGCCTTCGCTGGCCGAGCTCGGGCTTCCGTCCGACAAGCTCGATTGGACGGCCGAACAGGCGCTCGGCATTGACCGTCTCATCAAGAACAATCCGCGGCCGTTCGATCTGGCAGCCATGCGGGGCCTGGTCCAGGCTGCCTATGATGGCGACCTCGCCACCTACGTCATGTGAGCAATCGAGGAGCAGGCCATGAACATATCTCATCAGGTGCTGGAGGACGATCAGGACACTGCCGACTTCCATAGGTTCTCCCACGGCTTGTATATCGGCGGCCAATGGCGGCAATCCGCCGACGGCAGGGAAATCCAGGTCGTGGACCCTTCCACGGAGGCGGTGATCGCCGCCGTTCCCGATGCGACGATCGAAGATGCCGCGGCCGCCGTGGAGGCTGCGGCCAAGGCCGCCGATGGCTGGCGCACAACGGCACCCCGCAAGCGGTCCGAAATCCTCAGACGTTGCTTCGAGCTGATAACGCAACGTTCCGAGACGCTGGCAACGCTGATCTCGCTGGAAAACGGCAAGGCACTCCGGGACGCGCGTGGCGAGATCGCCTATGCCGCGGAATTCTTTCGCTGGAATGCCGAGGAAGCCGTGCGCATCACCGGTGAATTCGGGATGGCGCCTTCCGGCACGAACCGGATCGTGGTCGACTACGAGCCCATCGGCATCTGCATCCTTATCACACCCTGGAACTTCCCTGCCGCCATGGCGACGCGCAAGATCGCGCCCGCCTTGGCTGCCGGGTGCACGGTAATTTTGAAGCCAGCCAGCGAGACCCCGCTCACCGCCTACGCGCTTGCCGCGCTCTACCAGGAAGCAGGCGTTCCGCCAGGCGTGGTGAACGTTCTGACAACCTCCAATCCCGGCCCTGTGACGGCCGCGATGCTGGCCGATCCGCGGGTGCGGAAACTCTCCTTTACCGGCTCGACGGGTGTCGGGCGCGTTCTGCTGGCCGAGGCCGCAAAGCACGTGGTTTCGTGTTCGATGGAGCTTGGCGGCAACGCGCCATTCCTTGTGTTCGACGACGCGGACCTCGACGCGGCGGTCGATGGGGCGATGGTGGCGAAGATGCGCAACGCCGGCGAGGCCTGCACGGCCGCAAACCGCATCTATGTCCAGTCCGGCGTTTACGATGCCTTTGGCGAAAGCCTCGCCAGGCGGATGTCGGCACTCAAGATCGGCGCTGGTACGGACGCGGCCACGGAGTGCGGGCCGATGATCACCAGGAAGGCCGTCGACAAGATCGACCGTCTGGTCAACGATGCTGTCGCCCGCGGCGCGCGGGTGCTGTGCGGGGGCAAGGCAGGCTCGGGAACGGGATATTACTATCCGCCGACCGTGCTCTGCGACGTCCCGGCCGAGGCTGAGATGGCGCATGAGGAAATTTTCGGGCCGGTGGCGCCAATCTCGAGATTCGAAACGGAAGCCGACGTCATCGCGCGCGCCAACGACACCGAATACGGTCTTGCCGCCTACATCTACACGCGCGATCTTGCGCGTGGAATGCGGGTGGCATCCAAGATCGAAGCCGGGATGATCGCTCTCAACCGCGGCTTGATGTCCGATCCGGCAGCACCCTTCGGCGGGGTAAAGCAGAGCGGCCTCGGCCGCGAAGGCGGACAGCATCACGGCATTGCCGAGTTCATGGAGGCGAAATACCTCGCCATCAGCATCTGAGCGGAGGAAGGGTGCAAAACGATCCGTTTCGCATCCGCGACCACGTCGCGGATTTTGACAAAATCGTGCAGGACATCGTTCACCGCAGCGAGGCCGTTCGCGCAACCATTCCAATGACTGCGGACGTTGCCTACGGGCCGAATCAGACCGAAACCATCGACCTGTTCTTTCCCTCGGGCAAAAGAAGCGGCCTGCCGGTGCACATGTTTATCCATGGCGGCTACTGGAGGATGTTCTCCAAGCGCGACTACTCATACGTCGCGACGACGATTACCCAAGCCGGTGCGATTGCCGTCATCGTCGACTATGCTCTGATGCCCAAGGTCAGAATGGCGACGATCGTCGACCAGGTGCGCCGTGCCAAGCAGTGGGTTCTGGCCCATATCGCCGACCATGGCGGAAACCCGGCAGAACTGACTGTCAGCGGTCATTCGGCCGGAGCACATCTTTCAACGTTTCTGTTCAACAGCGAGAATACCCCTTCGAATGTGCGGGCAGCTCTTCTGCTCGGCGGGCTCTACGATTTGAAACCGCTCCAGAACTCCTTTCTCGCCAACGAGATCGGAATCACCGATGAGGAAGTCACCTTGTTCACACCGCTTGCCTATCGGCATGATCCTCAAACCAAGGCGATGGTTCTGGTCGGAGCCAATGAGACGCCGCCTTTCCATCAGCAGGCAGATCGATTCAAACAGAACCTGCTAAAGCGGGGTTCGCCGGTAACGTCGCTTGTTCTCACGAACCGCAACCACATGGACAGCGTCAGAGATCTCGGCGTGCCTGAGAGCCAGGCGGGTGATTGCCTGACGAAACTGATTGCCAACGGCAGCTGGTAACCCGCCCTGCAGACATGCCAGCCATCACCTACGGCGGCTTAACCGCAATGCCGTCTGCGTCCACTCGGGTACCGGCGAGTCTCCAGGAGAGCATCCCGGAACCTGAGCCGTTCGGTATGAACTCTTGCGTTAAATATCGATGCGCTGCTCGGTGTCCGGATCGAACAGGTTGATGCTCGCCGGATCGACGGTAAGAAAGATTGCATCGTTTCGTTGGCCGGCAAACCTCGGCGGCACGCGCGCCGTGACCGAGCGATCGCCAACCTGCACGGTCACCATGGTTTCGGGCCCGGTAGGCTCCACCACATCGATCACGCCGGTCACCGAAGCCTGATCGCGCGCAGCTACCTTCAGTTCCTCAGGCCGCATGCCAAGGATCACTGGACGCTCGGAGATTTCCGCCGGATTGCCGGCCAGCAGCGCGATCGATACGCCGCTCGCTTCGAAACGGACACCGTCCGCGTCCCGAACCACTTGTCCAGGAAGGAAGTTCATTGCCGGAGATCCGATGAAACTTGCCACGAACATGTTGGCGGGCCGTTCATAGATAGTGCGCGGATCGGCCAATTGCTGGATGTAGCCGCCCTTCATCACCGCCACCTTGGTGCCCAGCGTCATCGCCTCGATCTGATCATGCGTGACATAGACGATGCTCGTGCCGAGACGCTCGTGCAGGCGCTTGATCTCCGTGCGCATTTCCACACGAAGCTTGGCATCGAGATTGGACAGCGGCTCGTCGAAGAGGAACAGCTCTGGGTCGCGCACGATCGCTCGGCCCATCGCAACGCGCTGCCGCTGGCCGCCCGATAGGTTCGCGGGGCGCCGGTCGAGCAGATGGGAGATTTGCAGCAGTCGCGCGGCGTCTTCGACGGCACGCTTGCGTTTGTCGGCGTCCACGCCACGCATTTCCAGCCCGAAGCCGATGTTTCTCGCGACCGACATGGTGGGGTAAAGTGCGTAGGATTGAAACACCATCGCGATATTGCGGTCCTTGGGTGCAAGGTCCACGACCGAGCGTCCGCCGATCAGGATGTCACCGCCGGACGTGTCGTCGAGGCCGGCAATCATGTTGAGCAAGATCGACTTGCCGCATCCGGACGGCCCGAGCAGAACCAGGAAGCCCCCGTCCTCGAGCTCGATGTCGATGCCGTGAAGAACCTGTACGGAGCCGTAGGCTTTGCGCACGTCCTTGATGGAAAGTGTCGCCATGTGAGCACTCCTAACCTTTGACGGCGCCGGCGGTCAGCCCCTGAACCATGGTTCGCTGGACGATAGCGAAGAGAACGATGACCGGGATGATGCTGAGGATGCCGCCTGCCGCCAAAACGCCCCAAGGAAGCTGGAACTCACCGACCATCAGTTGCAGGCCCACGGGCCAGGTGCGAGACCCCTGTCCGGTCGTCAGCATCAGGGCGAACAGGAACTCGTTCCAGGCCGCGATGGCAATGAACACCGAACTTGCGACCAGGCCGTTCCGCGCAAGGGGCATGACGATACGGACCATAGCGCCAAGCCTTGTCGAACCGTCGATGCGTGCCGCGCTCTCGAGTTCCTTAGGTGCGGAATCAAAGAACCCTTTGAGCATCCACACGAACAGCGGCAGCAGGAAACTCGTATAGGCAAGCGCTAGGCCGAAACGACTGTCTACGAGCCCCACACCGCGCATAACGACATAAAGGGGAATGATCATCATGACTGCCGGGAACATGCGAACGACAAGATAGCCGAGCATGAGCTGATCTCGGCCTCGAAACGCAAAGCGAGAAAATGCATAGGCGGCCAACGTACCTGTGACGACGCAGATCGTCACCGTCAGCAAGGTGACGACGAGGCTGTTGCTTATCAGCCGGGGAAAGCCGGACTGCGTCCAGATGGCGACATAATTGTCGAAGGTGATGCGGCTCGGTATGTACTGCATCGTCTGGGTGACGATGTCGGCCTCATATTTGAGCGATGTCAGGAACATCCAGATCATCGGGCCGATGCAGAATACCGAGAGGCTCACAAGCACGACGTAGGTGCCGATGTTCGCAATCATCCGCCGGTGACGTTTGCTTTCGATCATCGTTCTATTCCTTGGTAATCCTGGACATGCGGATGTATGCGACCGCAAAGATCATCAGGATGACGAACATCACCACCGACAGGGCGGATGCGTAGCCGAAGTTGAATTCCTTGTAGGCAGTCTGGAAGGCGTACAGCGACAACACCTGCGTGGCATCTCCCGGTCCGCCACCGGTGAGAATGAGGAGCAGATCCGGCGAATTGACCAGACTGATGACGCGCAGGATCACAGCTGCCGCAATGACGGTCTTGAGCATCGGCAGGGTGATCAGCCTGAGCTGCGCAGCCACGCCCGCGCCATCCACCGCAGCTGCCTTATAAAGGTCCTCGGGAATAGACTTCAGACCCGCAAGCAGCAGCAGCGCGAAGAAAGGAAAACCATGCCAGGCCTCGACCAGAATGGTCGCCGCAAGGGCAGCGTCGGGGTCCGCAAACCACGCCTTGTATGTCTGCAGGACGCCCACGCGCACCAGAATGTCGTTGATGACCCCAAGCCGCGGATCGAGCAGCAGAGCCCACATATGACCCGCTACGACATTGGGCAGGAAATAGGGAAGCAGGATCAGCACGGCGAAAATCTTCGTGCCCGGCAGGTCCCTGTTGAGCGCCGTCGCGGTGAGAAGGCCAAGCGCCAGCTCCAGCACGACCGCGGCGGTGACCCACACCACCGTATTCTTCAGCGCGATCCAGAAAACCGGGTCGGACCACATTGCCGCATAGTGCTTGAACCCGACCCAACCATCGAGCCCGGGACGCGTCAGACGCATCTCGCGAAAGCTGATGGCCATGCCGTAAAGGGTCGGATAAGCGATCACAAGAAGGATCAGGACGAGGCTCGGAAGGAGCAGCAAATACATCCAGTATCGGGTCTCGGACAGTTCGCCGAGGGCCCGGAAAGGCAGGTATCTGCTCGCGCTTGAAGTCATGGATCTCCGGCGCGAAAGCACCGTCCCTTGGCGTAATGGGCGCGGCTGCGCGTCCGAGCCGCCGTACCGGACTATGTCAGCGAAGGGCAGCTTCGAGGCCCTGGGTCATGCGGTCCACAGCCTGTTCCGGCGTCGACTGACCCGTCAGCAACGACTGGAAAGCGGGATTGACGACATTCTCGGACCAGCCCGCGGCGCCGACGAAATTGTTCGGCAGCCGCCCGAATTTGAGCGTTTCCACCGCCGCACCGTAGATTGGATTCCCGGTGATCCGCTGATCCTGCAACGCAGCGGTGGAGGCCGGAAAATAACCGGTCCCCTCGAGCAGGGCTATGGCAGCGTCCGTCTGGCCCCAGAAACTCACCCACTGCCAGGCAGCCTCGATATTGTCTTCCTTCATGATGCCGTTGCCGGCGTAGGCGACGCGAGCGACATGCGCCTTCGGACCAGCCGGCATGGGTGCGGTCGAGAATTGTTCGCCCTGCTTCATCGCGCCAGAGATTTCGTTCAGCGAACCGGTGTGATGCCACACCATTGCCGTCTGTCCGGTGCGGAACGCCTCCATGATCTGGCGGTAGCTGTCGTTTGGCGCGCTCGGCGGCACGACCTTTTCCTTCAGGAAGAGATCGGAATAGAACGTCACCGCCTCGATCGCCGCGGCCCTGTCGATGGCTGGCTGCCCGTCCTTGACGATCGGCGAGCCGAACGCCTCCATGACGTCGATGACATATTTAAACCCGCCGGCGCCGGCGCGCATGCCAAAGGCATACCTGCCCTTCGAAGGATCGGTCAGCTTGCGGCAGGCCTCCAGGAATTCATCGAAGTTCTTGGGTGGCCCTGCCAGTCCAGCCTCCTCGAAATAGTCGGTGCGGTAGTACATCCAGTCGACGAAGGCGAAGGCGGGAACGGCATAGATCGCACCGTCACTGGAAAGCCCGGTCCAGCGGTTGTCGGGAAAGTTGGTCTTGCCGGCCCAGCCGTTCACGCGGTCGGTAAGGTCAATCAATCCCTCCATCGCGGTGAGGTCGGCGAATCGCTCGGCGATCACCATGGCGGTATCCGGACGCCCGCCAGCCAGCACCGCCGAAGAAACCTTGGCCATATATTCCGAGTTCGGGATGTTTTCCTGCGTCACCGCCACATCGGCATTCGCCGCCTGAAACAAGCCGATGATTTTGAGCAGGCTGGCCATTTCCGACTGGCTGGTAAAATGATGCCAGTAGCTGATGGCACTCGCGGCCCGGGCACCGCCGACGTGCCCCGCCATCGCAAGGGCCGCGGAACCGATGAGAAGCTGCCTCTTGTTCAACTGCATGCGATCTCCTCCAAGATATCAGATCAATGCACTGATCGATCAGTTGGAGGTACCATCATTTCTCAAACCGCGCAACCGCGCTTGGGAGCTAACGGCAAACGAAGCGCGCGACTTGACCTGTCAGACGAGACCCAGGTTGCGCTGCATGGCCGCTTGGAAATGCGCCTGCAGCATTGCTTCAGCGCTGTCTGCATTCCTGGTGCTGCAAGCCTCGAGGATGTCTAGATGCTCCTTGAGTGTCCGGATCATGATAGGCGAGGTGAACTTGCTGTCGAGCCGCAACAGACGCAGATAGTTGTGCATGCGCCGATAGGTGCTATCGATCAGCGGATTGCGCAGCGCACCGATAATTGCGCCGTGAAGTTCTCTCTCCAGCGCATCCATCTCCTCCAGTTGCTCCTTCCCGACACCTTCTCGCTCCACGCGCCGAACCAGGCGGGAATGCCGCATTTCCAAGGTATTCATGACAGCCTCGTCACCTTGCTCGGCAAAGACGCGTATTGCCGAACGCTCTATGATAGAGCGGAACTGGTAGGTGGCGCGCGTGAGCTCCATGCCGGGTCTTACGAACTGGATTCCGGAGCGCGGATGAATGGTGAGAATTCCCTCCGCCTCGAGCACGCGCAGAGCGTCGCGAAGCGGAGCGACGGGCACGTCGACAATCGCGGACAGCTCGTTCTGCGAGATGAAAGCCCCGACCGGAACGCGCCTGTCGAACAAGCCTTCCAGGATTCGCTCATAGGCAACATCACTCATACGGGTGGCCGCCACCGGGGTGTGATGAGAGACGGATTTTGCTTTGCCCGCCACTTGCGGCACCTCCGTTGGTTCGATATTAAGGCATTATCTGATAGATCAGTATACATTATTAAACGATCAGAAGGTCATTGTGATGAGCCTTTCGCATTTTCGTATAACCCGATTTCAGTTCGCCCGCGACCGGGTAATCGGAGACAGTCAGGTTCGAACGGACGATGTCAACGTCGCCGCGCTTGAACTCGTTTCCGAAAGTGGCGAGGTGGGGCTGGGGTTCATCCAGACGCTCTTCAATCCCCTGCCTGATCAGACGGAGATCGAGACTGTTTTCGAACATGAAGTTTGGCCGAGCCTGAAGGGACACAAGGCGATCGCGCTGGTTCACCGTGTGAACCGCCCGCGCGGCGGCAATCAACGGACTTACTCCCTGCCCTTTCACGAGGCGGTTCAGGTGGCGCTTTGGGATCTTGCGGCGAAAGAAGCTGGCCTGCCCCTTCATGTCCTGCTTGGCAGTCGCCGCAACCGCGTGGGTGCTTACGCCAGCGGCCTCGATTTCCACCTCGACGATGAAGCCTTCGTCTCCTTGTTCTCTCACGCGGCGTCGCTTGGCTACTCCGCCTTTAAGATCAAGGTCGGCCATCCGGATTTCGGCCGCGATCTGCAGCGCCTGGAACTGTTGAAGACCTGCGTGCCGGCTGGATCGAAAATCATGATCGATCCGAACGAGGCGTGGACTTCGAAGGAAGCTCTAATGAAGCTGGTGGCGATCCGCGATGCCGGCCACGATCTTCTGTGGGTCGAGGATCCGATCCTGCGGCACGACTACGAAGGGTTAAGAACGCTCAGGCATGCAGTGACATGGACCCAGATCAACAGCGGGGAGTATCTGGATCTGCAGGGAAAACGGCTTCTTCTCGAAGCTCACGCAGCCGATATCCTGAATGTCCACGGCCAGGTAACCGACGTCATGCGTATCGGCTGGCTGGCCGCTGAACTCGGAATCCCGGTCAGCATCGGCAACACTTTCCTGGAGGTCGGCGTGCATATGGCGGTCGCGCTTCCGGAGGTCGAATGGCTGGAATATTCGTTCCAGAATTTCGATCATCTCGTGGATCAGCCCATCGAAATCCGCGACGGTTATGCCTATGCGCCCGACCGGCCGGGCCATGGACTGGTGCTCTCCGAAAAAGCGCGCGCGGAATGGGCGAGACCAAAGCGTCTGGCACGCTCGGAACTGGGTGCTGCGCCCGATAACCCGCGTCTTCCCAGAAAGTAAGCAGGAATAGATAAGCGAAATCCTGTGGGACAGGACGGGTGCTGATCACGATAAGCGATCGGTCATGTCGGCCGCGTTATGTATGGCTGCACGCCTCAGCGAGGGAAAAGAACCTCACCCATTCCAAGCACCGCGTTGTCGCCGCCATATTTTTGCGGCGCATTGCCCAGAAGCGGCCGTTTCAAAATACCCTCGGCGATCAGATGGCGATCGACGATGGCGGCGAAAACGCTCTCCGGCGCGCCGCATTCGACGAAGCTCGGCGACAGACTTCTCGGCGCGCGATCGAGCAGGATCGAGCCGCGACGCATCAGATAGCCGGGCATTTCGCCGGTGCCGCCGGCCACCACCAGCGTGCCGGCGATCATGCGGCTGCCGGCATTGTCGCCTGAACCTTTCAGCACCGCGATCAGGCCGCGCCGCATGCGGTCGGCGGCAAAAGCGCCCGCTTTGCCCCTGACGATCAGCACGCCGCCATTCATGCCGGCCAGCTCCCCGGCGAGCGGCGCACCAAGGTGATCGCCGGCGTTGCCTGTTACTTCAAGCCTGCCGCCGCGCATGCCGGAGCCGGCATGCGGCCCCGCATTGCCTTCGATCGTGAGCGCGCCGCCGCGCATGGCACGCCCGGCCTGGGCGCCGGCATTGCCGACAACGCGAACCGAACCGCCCCGCATGCCTTCCGCCACGCGATCGAGGCGCGAACTCCCACCTTCGAACACGATGTCCAGCGGATCGTTGCCGGCGACGCGAAAAATATCGCCGACCTTCGATCCGTGCTTCGACATGCCAATCTGGATTCTTTCGATATCGCGCCTTTCGATC
>NZ_SUEO01000038.1:33303-35402 GCF_004962925.1 Mesorhizobium sp.
GTCAGCAGCGACAGGTCAAGGCGCTCGGGCGGTTCGGCGACAAGGGTGAAGGTCAGCGCTTTCACGGCAGCATATCCTTCAGCGAATAGATGAATTTGCCGAGCTTGCCGCCGTAATTGCCGGCGCTTATGCGAACCGCGCCTTTCTTCGGCCCAAGCCCGATGACGGCCTTGATACCTGCCTTCATCGCGGCGGCAACGGCATCGTTGGTCTCGCCATCGATGACGATTTCCAGGACGGCGTTGATGTCGGGACCGAGCTCGCTCCTGACGACGCCGCGCAGCGTCGGCGCATAGGCTTCGTTGGCCGAGGCGATCATGCCCTTGTATTTACCGCCTATCTTGGAACCCGAACGGGCAATGCCGCCCGGAAACGGCACGATCGCGCCGGGCACCAGGCCGATCGCAGCGACAGCGGCCTCGGCGGCAACCAAGGCCTTGGCGCTGCTTTCAGCCATGACGAAGAAATTGCCGCCGCCGACGGCATCCTTCGTCAGCCCGGTCGTTGCTTCGCACAGGAATTCGCCGTCCATGACGGGAACGCGCCAAAAATGCCGGTCGCCGATTTTCTTGGAGATCTGCCAGCCGTCGCCGAAATAACGCAGCGCCGAACCGAGCTTCAAGTCGGCGCTGCCCTCCAGTCCGGCGAAGCAGGCGGAACCCGGCGAGGTCAAGACACACTGGCCGACGCGATTGAGCAGTTGTTTCTGCAGTTCGTCGGTTCCCATCGCAAAGATCATCACGCGGCAGCCGGGCCGGCCATCCGGTGTGGCCGATGGCGGCAGTTCGACGTCGATTGCCGCTTCGCAGCCGCAACCGATCACCGAGGTGGCAAAGCCGGTCATGGTGATCGCCGCCTGGCGGGCCCATTTTCGGTTCGGCGCGGTGATGATGATGGCGGTCGCGCGCATGCCGAAGGCCTCGGCAAAAGTATCGTCGATCACTATGCCATTTACGCTCACGTTCGGCATGAAACCTCGCCGAATGGCTGTTCGCGCGCGATCGCGGAATCTGGGAAATTGAACCAGTCCAGCGACAGGCCGTAGCGCTGCTGGTGATAGTCCTCCAGACGCCGCACCATCGCCTTGTCCGGCGACGGATTGAGCCTGAGCGCCTTGCCCCAACGGTAATGGGAAATTTCTCCGTCTTGCACGACAAGATCGCCGTCCTTGAAAACATACGCCGCCTGCCCCAGCATTTTCGCGATATCCCCGTCCCTGCGGTAGACAGCGATATCGGCTATGGCGCCGGCCCCGAGATGGCCCCGGTCTGTCAGCCCAAGCAGCTTGGCTGGGGCGGCGCGCGTCATGATGGCAATTTCCTCGAACGTGTATTCGCGGTCGATTGCAGCCAGGGTGGAGAGCGCCATGGCGGATTTTGGAAGTCCGGCAATCATTTCGGTGCGTGCTTCCCTGCTCATCAGCAGCTCGAACAGAGCCGGGTAGACGGTAAAGGGCGCGCCGTTGGGATGATCGGTGGTGAAGAAGACACGCCAGGGATCGTCGATCAGGAGAAAAAGCTCGAGCCCGATCGCCCACTGCATCGCGCCATAGAAATCCTTGCCATAGCTGTAGGGCACGATGCCGCCGCCATTGCCGTCGCCGTCATGGATGACGGATTTCTTCGGGCTCGCACTGCCACGCGCCGAAAACTGCCGCATGACGTCGGAGGAGACAGTGACCGTCTGGCCGAACATCACCTGGCCGATATCGATGGTGACCTCCGGCGTCGCGTTGACCAGTTCGGCAAGGCGCGCCGCGGCCGAGGAAAACCTGCGCTTGCCTTCCGTGCCGTAGCCATAGAACTGGAGATGGGCGAGGTGCATCGGCAACCCTTCCGCCGCCGCGATCGTCGCGGCCGCCGTGTCCGCCGATCCGGGGCTGCCCAGATTGTTGCAATGGACATGCAGGGGATGCGGGATACCAAGGCTGTCAACGGCCGCCTGTAGCGTCTTGACGATCTTGCGTGAGCTGACGCCGTAGGTAGGCACCACATCGTCCAGCGAGAAGGTGCGGACGTTTTCCTTGAAAGCGGCCGCCGCGCCGGCGTTGATCACCTTGACCCCAAGCGCCCGCGTCGAGGCGACCGTCCAGGCGACAT
>NZ_SUEO01000390.1 GCF_004962925.1 Mesorhizobium sp.
CCCAGGTCGGCATGCGTGGGACAAGGCCGGTTTCGACGAACTCGATCAGCACCGGCACCATCAGGAACAGGCTCGATGCCAGAAAGATCACCGCGAAGGCGCCGAAAAAGCGCAGCGGCTGCGTCTCCTTCATCAGCATGGCGAACATCCACAGGATCTTCGCGCCGTCGCGATAGGTCGACAGCTTCGACGAGGAGCCCTCCGGCCGGCGGCCATAGTCGAGCCCGATCTCGCTGACCGGCAATTTGCCGGAGACGGCGGGAAAGCTCTTGACGAAGCGCCTGGTGAAGGCGCGGTAGCCGGAGAAGATGTCGGTGAACTCGCTGCCGAACAGCCATTTGTAGAGGCGATTGAAGATGCTGTTGCCGAAGGCATGGCCAGTCCTGCCGGCATCGTCGGTGACGCCTCGCCTTGTCCCGACCACCATGTCGGAGCGCTCGGTGAGCAGCGTGTTGATCAGTTGCGGCGCGTCCTCCGGCGCATAGGTGCCGTCGCCGTCGGCCATCAGATAGATGTCGGCTTCGATGTCGGCGAACATGCGGCGCACCACGTTGCCCTTGCCTTGGCGCGGCTCGCGGATGACGGTGGCGCCAGCCGCGCGGGCTCGGAGCGCCGTCAGATCGCGCGAATTGTTGTCATAGACATAGATCGCGGCCGTAGGCAGGGTTTCGCGAAAACGCCGCACCACCTCCGCGATCGTCAGCTCCTCGTTGTAACAAGGCAGGAGCACGGCGATGGCGGGTTCGTAGCGAACTTCTTGCGGCATTTTCGTCTCCGGATGCCTTGGCCCGGGACCTTGGCCGTGCTGAATGCCGGCCTACTCGGGCGCCTTTACTATTTATTGAAGCCGTTAAGGCTAGGTTTAAGCTGCCCCACATTCCTTCCAAAGGTCATAGAATGAGCACAGCCAAGCATGGCGCCTCCATTTGGAGGTCCGATATCGTGCTGCTGGCGCTGCTTGCTACGCTGGTGGCGTTCGCCGTCAATGCCTGGGCCGGATTCCCCCAATTGACCAACGCCCACGGCGACAACGACAGTTTGCTGCGTTTGGTCGAGGTTCGCGACCTGCTGGCCGGCCAAGGCTGGTTCGATCTGCACCAGTACAGGATGGGGCCGGAAGGCGGCTTCGTCATGCACTGGTCGCGGCTGGTCGATGCGCCGATCGCCGCCATCATTCTTGCAGCGACGGCCCTGACCGGCAGCATGCCCCTTGCCGAGAACGTCGCGCAAGTGCTGTGGCCGGCGCTGCTCTTCTGCCTCGCGGTGTTTTTCATTACCCGCGCAGCGCGCAATTTCGCCGGCGAGGCCGCCGTGCTGCCCGCCGTCGTCGTCGGCGCGGCGGCGTTGCACTTCATAGGCATCTTCTCGCCGGGCGCGCTCGACCATCACAATGTTCAGCTCACGCTGACCATAGCCAGCCTCAGCCTGCTGCTTGAAGCCACTATGCGCCGGCCGGCAGCGCTGTTGTCCGGCGTGTGCGCCGCGCTGATGCTGGCTGTCGGCATGGAAACCGCCCCCTACGTCGCCACCATCGGCGCCTGCGTCGCGCTCCTGTTCGC
>NZ_SUEO01000391.1 GCF_004962925.1 Mesorhizobium sp.
GTCGGCCGTGAAGAATTCGGAAGCCGCTGATATTCCATAGGAATCGCCCGATTTGCAGATTTCGGAATTGCAGGTAACGGCCAGTTTGTGGATAGTTTTCTTGCAATCCAGTTTGCGATTTCCCTGCTTGGCGAAGCGTGATTCACTGCTTTCATCGCAGTGAATCGGAGCCAGGCGATGGGCAGACCACGCGAACGGCACGAGGCGGGAGAACAGGATTTGTTCCGCGCCCGCCTTGATCAGATACTCAACATGAACCACGAGTTGGTGAGGCTGGCCCGCACCATCGACTGGCCGGTGCTGGAGGCGCGCTTCGGCGAGGTCTATTGTGACGGGCCCGGAATGCCACCGCTGCCGACGCGGCTGATGGCCGGGCTCGCCATCCTCAAGCACACCTTCAACCTGTCGGACGAGGTGCTGTGTGCGCGCTGGATCGAGAACCCGTATTTCCAATATCTGTGCGGCGAGGAATTCTTCCGTCACGAGTTGCCGTTCGACCGCTCCTCGATGACGCGTTGGCGCCAGCGCATGGGCGAGGAGCGGATCATGGTGCTGCTGCAGGAAAGCCTCAGCATCGCGGTCAAGACCGGGGCGATGAAGCCGCAGGACACGCGCCGGGTCATCGTCGACACCACGGTTGAGCCCAAGAACGTCATGTTCCCGACCGACGCCAAGCTCATCCATCGGGCCCGCGAGCGGCTCGTCCGGCTGGCCAGGAAGGCCGGGCTCGACCTGCGTCAGTCTTATGTAAGGGTCGGCAAGCTGGCGCTGATCATGCATCAGCGCTACGCCCACGCCAAACAATTTAGGCGGGCCAACAAATCCCTGCGCAAACTCAGGACCTATCTCGGGCGCACCGTCCGTGACATCTCCCGTCAGATTGCCGGCGACGCGGCGCTGGACGCGATCTTCAAGTGGCCGCTCTACCAGGCCTCGACGGTTCTGGAGCAGAGGCAGCGCCAGCGCGGCCGCAAGATCTACAGCCTGCACGCCCATGAGGTGGAGTGCATCGGCAAAGGCAAAGCGCACGCACCCTACGAGTTCGGGGTGAAGGTGTCCGTGGCGACGACGCTGAAGCGTTCAAAGGGCGGTCAGTTCGCCCTGCACGCCATGGCACTTCCCGGGAACCCTTACGACGGGCACACGCTCGAAAAGATCATTCCTGCGATGGAAGACACCATCGGTGCCGAGATCGAGCGCATCCTCGCCGATGCCGGTTACCGCGGCCACAACGCGCCGCAAAGCCACAAGTTCAGGGTCTTCACCGCCGGTCAGAAGCGCCGCGTGACACCGGCCATCAAGCGCCAGATGCGGCGGCGATCGGCCGTCGAGCCGGTGATCGGCCACATCAAGAACGAACACAGAATGGGCCGCAATTACCTCGCTCACACCCAAGGCGATGCGATCAACGCCATCCTGGCCGCAGCCGGCTACAACTTCTCCCTCCTGCTCAGGTGGCTGAAGGCGTTTTTGTGGCTCTTGATCGCCGCGTTCCTGAACCGGCCGAAGCAGCTTGCCGCTTAGCGGTCAAGATTGTTCACGGTCGAC
>NZ_SUEO01000392.1 GCF_004962925.1 Mesorhizobium sp.
AGCGCCATTTCAGCGCCTGGTGCACAACAGCTCATTTCAGCGCTCCATGGGAAATCATGATCCTGCGGACGTCGCGATAGGGTCGTGCCAGGCCGGCATCGGCGTCGACTTCGACGATCCAGACGCCGTCCTTCGGCATATGCTGGGCGGCGAATTCCTGGCCCGAGGCGAGGGCGAGCGTGACGGACTTGTCCTCTTTCTCGTAGGCGGGATGACGAAACAGCAGCTTGACCCCGTGCAGAGGAACCGGCTTGCCGGCTGCGTCGGAGAGGCTGTAGCGGACTTCGCCCCATGCGATGGTCAGCTTACCGGTCCAACCGAGAGCTGCTTGGGCGCGGCCGGCCTCGGCCTCCTTGTTGAATTGCTGGCTGGCCACATAGGTGTTCTCGACGACGAGGCCGGTCCAGCTCGTATTGGCGAGCGTGGCCATGGTCAGGTTGACGGCGATGACCACCCCGAAGAAGGTGAGAATGATGGCCAGCATGTGCCTGCCGGTGAATTCGCGAGGCTTTTGGGCATTGGCGGTCATTTGGCGGCCTCTGGCGCGTTGAATGTGGCGGTGTACTCGTTCGACTCGAAGCTCGCCTTATCCTCGACACGGAACTTGAAGGTCTGTGCCGGGGCGTGGATCTGGTCCGCGGGCTGGCGAACGTAGACCTTCAACGTTTTCAGGCGGTCGGGTTCGACCGGGATGGCGAAAGACCGGCCGGCCGGGATGTCGTCACCGACCACGCTCATCTCGGCACCCTCCAGGCCCTGCATGGTGACGACGATTGTCCTTGGCTCAGGGATCATGTTGAGCAGCTTCACGGTATAGCCGTTGCGGATGGAGCCGTCGGATAGCGTGACGAATTGCGGATTGCGGTCATGCAGCACGTTCAGTTCGAGCCGATCGCGCGTCAGCAGCGAATAGAGCAGGCTCAGCCCGATCAGCGACCACAGGCCCATGTAGACGTAGGTGCGCGGCCGGAAGATCTTGCGAATGTGAAAATGCGCCACCTGATTGGAGAAGGTGCCGACAGCAGTCCTGACCAGCGACGGATTGATTGAACTGGAGCCGCCTGCCGTCGCCAGCATCATGTTGGCGTTGTAGTCGGAGAGCGTCGCGTAGGAGATCAGCCCGCGCTCCTTGCCGAGCTTGTCCATGACGCCGTCGCAGGTGTCGATACACAGCGCGCACGTGATGCATTCGAGCTGCTGGCCGTCGCGAATGTCGATCCCCATCGGGCAGACGACGACACAGGCATTGCAATCGACGCAGTCTCCAACCGGCTGCCCCGCGGCAAGCACCTTCTTGGCGTGGCGCGAACGCGGCTCGCCGCGCCAATCATTGTAGGTTACGGTGAGCGAATTCTCGTCGAGCATGGCCGCCTGGATGCGCGGCCATGGGCACATGTAGGTGCAGACCTGCTCAC
>NZ_SUEO01000393.1 GCF_004962925.1 Mesorhizobium sp.
CGCGAGAATTTGCGCGTGCTGCTGGTCTCCGGCGAGCCGCATGCCGGCGAGCGCACCTGGCGCAACCTTCTAAAATCCGACGCTTCGGTCGATCTCGTCCACTTCACCATTCTGCGGCCGCCGGAGAAGCAGGACGGCACGCCGATCAACGAGTTGTCGCTAATCGCCTTTCCGACGCGCGAGCTATTCGTCGAAAAGATCAAGGATTTCGACCTGATCATCTTCGACCGCTACCAGCACCGCGACGTGCTGCCGATCCTCTATTACGACTACATCGCCGAATATGTCGAAAAGGGCGGCGCGCTGCTGATCGCGGCAGGGCCCGAATATGCCGGTGAAAGCTCGATCGCCCGCACGCCTTTGATGTCGGCGCTGCCGGCGATGCCGACCGGCGAAGTCGTCGACAAGGCCTTCTATCCGCGCCTCACCGAGCTCGGCCAGCGCCATCCGGTGACGCGCGGGCTCGACGGCTCCGCGACCGAGCCGCCGCACTGGAGCCGCTGGTTCCGCACCATCGGTGTCGAGAACCCCGAGGGCGAGGCGGTGATGAAGGGCGCGGACAACCGCCCGCTGCTCTTGCTCGACCGCAAAGGCGAAGGCCGCGTCGGCATGTTTTTGTCCGACCAGGGCTGGTTGTGGGCGCGGGGCTTCGAGGGCGGCGGCCCGCATGTCCAGCTCTACCGCCGCATCGCCCATTGGCTGATGAAGGAGCCCGAGCTCGAGGAGGAGCGGCTGACCGCCGACGGCCGCGGCATGATGCTGGAAATCCGCCGCCAGACGATGAGCGACGACCCCGGCCCGGCACAAATCATCACCCCGTCCGGCAAGGCACTGACCGTCAAGCTCGAGAGAGCCGAACCCGGCGTCTTCCTGGGCAGCATCGAGACCAATGAGATCGGCCTCTATCAGGTCGGCAATGGCGACCTGAAGGCGCTTGCCCATGTCGGCCCGGTCAATGCACCGGAATTCACCGACGTCGTCTCCACCGAGGGCCGGCTGAAAGCGCCGGCCGAGGCCACCGTCGGCAGCGTGCGCCGGCTGGCGCCATCATCGGCCCTTGGCAACCTCACCGGCGGCGTGACGCTGCCGTCGGTCGTCCCGGTCCGCGCCTCGGGCGCGGCGACCGGCAACGACTGGATCGGCCTGCGCACCACTGACGACAGCGTGCTGAAGGCCGTCTCGCGCGTGCCGCTGTTCGGCGGGTTCCTCGGCCTCGGCCTGCTGCTTCTGGCCATAGGCTCGATGTGGTATCGCGAGGGGCGGTAGCGGCACCGTCTCTCCTTCTCCCCTTGTGGGAGAAGGTGTCGCCGAAGGCGACGGATGAGGGGTGTTCCAGCTTGGAACCGCCGGCACTCCGTCCAACACCCCTCAACCGTCTTGGCGCTGCGCGC
>NZ_SUEO01000394.1 GCF_004962925.1 Mesorhizobium sp.
AGCTTAAAGAGTGCCTTGCGAAATACATGGATCTTGATCGATGTGGCACAATTGTTGCCAATTGGGCTAAAGCCTCGTCAAATCCGAGGCTTGAAATCACCAACGCCGTTTTTGGTGATCCGACGCTCATGGCACTTATGATGCAGATTGGCGCTCGGGACCTTGGGACTCGACTAGAAAATGAGTTCGGGAATACCAAGCAAAAAGAATTCTGAACATTCTGCAACTTCTTACCACCAGCAGAAGTAGGTAACGGGCGGATCAAACGACCAGCGACGGGCAAACGACGTCGCTAGTTTGAAATTCTCTCGGTATTGGCGGCTCTCTACCAACAGAGGACAAAAATGAAAAGAATCGCGCTTGCGGTGCTGCTGGTAACGTGTGTTGCGACGAACGCGCATTCGCAGAAGGAGGCCTTCAGTCTCGGTGTAACAGGTATGGGGTGCACAAAGCTGCTGAGTGTTACAAGCGAGTCTGACTCGCCTCGTTCTCATATCCCGCTGGCAATGGTCTCCTGGACAGAAGGCTACGTTACCGCAATGAACATTGGGCTGAAGCACTTAGGTCAGCCTCGGTACGATCTTGGTAGCATGACGATCAATGAGATTTGGGCGTCTCTCTACGGCTTTTGCAAGAGAAATCCCGACAAACAGGTAATGCAAGGGATGACAGAGATCATGGACAGGATGAAGCGAGAAGCGCCGTAAGTAAGCGGTTCGTTGTCGGTACTCCGCCGATCCAGCAAACTTCTGTCTGCACGTCGGCAGGCGTTTAGCCCAGAGCCGTTTGTCAGTGCGACCGAGCATTGCACCCTCGCGAGACCGTACGTGGGCTGGCGCTCTGTTCCTACCGGTCTTTCTTGGTCGGTCTCATATGGTGTGGTGATCGACCAGTCGCTTTACCCCGGCAGCAAACTCGGGCGGCGGTGGTCAGCGCCGCACGATACACTTTTCGCGTCCCCAATTGCCATTGCAACGCTCACGATACCCGGCTTCGGCCTCGTAGACGAAGTACTTCCGCCCTGCGTTTTCAGGCTCGGGTGCATCGCACCAAGCGAGTATCTGGCCTCCATGATAAGCTGGCGCGTCCTGAGCTTCATGTAGACGAATGTTTCCACCGACTGCTTCGTCGGCTGTTTTAGTGCCCACGACCCATGCGCCCGACCGATACCGATGGCCTTCCAAATGCGTGAGGTTCTCGCCATGCCTACAGATGAAGTGCAAATCAATCATGTGATCCTCCTACGCTCTGATAGTGATTTCGACGGCACTGGGTGAAATGCCCAACGCATTCGCGATGCCCTGTTTTGCCTGGGCAATAGTCAGGGTGAATGCTTCCCCTTCAGG
>NZ_SUEO01000395.1 GCF_004962925.1 Mesorhizobium sp.
CGGTGGTCGCGCTGCTCGGCGTCCTGTTCGTCGATTTTATCGCGACGCGCGGCATGGCATGGCCGGTGGCGCTGCCGCTGATCCTCGTGCTCGGCGGCATCATCGGGCTGGCACATGGCTGGCTGATCACGCGGCTCAAATTGCAGCCTTTCGTGGTGACGCTCTGCGGTCTGCTGATCTATCGCGGCGTGGCGCGGTTCTACACAGCCGACGGCACGGCGGGCTTCGCCTTCGGACAGAACTTTCCGGAGCTCGAGTTCCTGACCGCGGGGCGATCCTATGGCGTGCCAAACAGCTTCATCGCGCTGATCGTCATCGCAATCGTGACGTGGGTGGTGCTGCACCGCTCGGTGTTCGGCCGCTACCTCTATGCCATCGGCAAGAATGAGGAAGCGGCGAAATATTCGGGCATCCGCACCGGCCGCGTCGTCATCGCCGCCTATGTCATCTGCGGTGTGCTGACGGCGCTGTCGGCGATTTACTTCGCCATGTACACGCGCTCGATCTCGCCGGCGAGCCACGGCCAGTTCTACGAGCTCTACGCCATTGCCGCAGCCGTGCTCGGCGGCTTCTCGCTGCGTGGCGGCGAAGGCTCGCTGATCGGCGTCATCCTCGGCACGGTCCTGCTGCAGGAGCTGCAAAACCTCGTCAACCTGCTCGGCATCCCGTCCTCACTCAACTTCGCGGTCATGGGCGGGGTGATCCTCATCGGCGTGCTGGTCGACCAGCAATGGGGCGTGTTCCGGGAGCGGCGGCTGATGCTGGGGGCAGCCCGCAAGGGCACGGCTGGCGCTGCGGCGGAATAGCCGCACCGCCTCTCCCTTCTCCCCTTGTGGGACTGTTGCAAAATTGTGTGGATGTGATTCCCTGTTTTTGAAACGGGGATTTTGTGATGGCGACGAAGCCGAGCGGTCAGTTCAGTTTTGTGGAGGCTCTGCTGCCGCAGGGTCTTGGTCGGAGCGGTCGGCTGTCGTCGCTGGTGAAATGGTATCGCTTCGAGAAGATCCTTGCGCGGCTGCGCCCGGCGGCTGGGCCAGGACGGCCTGCCTACAATTCTCTGGTGATGTTCAAGGCGCTTCTGCTGCAATCCTTGTATGGGCTGTCGGACAGCGAACTGGAGGAGGCGCTCGCCGATCGGCTGTCGTTCCGCCGCTTCGTCGGGCTGACGCTCGAGGAGACGGTACCCGACCACACCACGCTCAACCGCTTTCGCAATCTTCTCATCGAGGCCGGGCTTCTGG
>NZ_SUEO01000396.1 GCF_004962925.1 Mesorhizobium sp.
TGATCATCGACTTGGTGATGGAGCGGATCATCATCATGGTCGCTTCAATTCAGAAAATCGCCCGAGCGGAAGGAACCACGCAGGGCTGCGCCGCGTCATAGAAGCGGGCTCCTGTTGCAGTCCCAGGGAGGCTGTTGATGATCAGGCTTCTCCTCGTCTTTGCCGCGACGCTTGCCTTCGCATGCGGCGGGGCGTGGGCGGCCAAGCTGGACCTAACCACCGTCAATCAGGCCCAATTCGCCACCGGCAAACCGAAGGATGTCGATCCAACCGTGCTGAAGGCGCAGGTTCTTTTGGATCGCGCCCGCTTCTCGCCGGGGCTGATCGACGGTCGCCTTTCAGAGAACTTCGCCAAGGCCGTAGGCGCCTTTCAGGCGGCGAACGGACTCCCACCCGATGGCAAGCTCACTCGGGAGACCTGGGACAAGCTGGTGGCAACTTCCACCGAGCCGGTGCTGGTCACCTATGAGGTGACGCGCAAGGATGTGCGCGGACCCTTCACCAAGCGTATCCAGGCTCGCATGGAGCGGATGGCCCGTCTGCGGCGGCTCGGCTATCGTAACGCGGTGGAGAAGCTGGCGGAGCGCTTCCATGTCAGCGAACAGTTGCTCAGAATGCTCAATCCGGGCACCGGCTTCAGGAAGCCCGGAAGGACCTTGGTGGTGCCTGATGTCGACCGGGGCGATTCTCCCGCCGGCGTTGCCGGCATTGAGGTCGATAAGCGCGCTCGCCTGGTGCGCGTGCTCGATCCTTCCGGCAAATGGCTCGCAGTCTACCCCGCCTCGATTGGGAGCGATGAAAACCCGGCGCCAAGCGGCATGGCGGAGGTCAAGCGCGTGGTGCGCAACCCCACCTATCACTACGATCCGGATCTCGCTTTCAAGGGAGTCAAGACCAAGCGGCCCTTCACCATCGCTGCCGGGCCTAACAATCCCGTGGGATCGGTCTGGATCGATCTCTCCATCGAAAGCTACGGCATCCACGGCACGCCCGAACCGGGCAAGATCGGCACGACCTTCTCGCATGGCTGCATCCGACTGACCAACTGGGATGCCGAAGATCTCGGCTCCATCGTGCAGCCGGGCACGAAAGTCGAGTTCAAGAACGAGATCGCCCGTGCCGCCGACAAGCTTGCTCCGTAGCAAAATGGATTGGCCAGCAGACCTGCTCTCGCAGGATATTCCTGAGGAAAGTGCAGAATTGGACGCAGTGCGTGCTTCGCGC
>NZ_SUEO01000397.1 GCF_004962925.1 Mesorhizobium sp.
GGTTGGAGGAGCCGGGTCTGGTGCATGGCTATCTCAGAGCCAGGCATACGGTCGGCCGCGCCCGTTCGAGCTTCACCCGCATCGTCGATGCGGTGTCGGTTCTGGGACGCGGCGAATGGATCTGGTGAGGGACTTATCCCACCATGCGTGATGCCGCCCGGCCGGCGCTGCGGCCGGAAAAAATGCAGCCGCCAAGAAACGTGCCTTCCAGCGCCGCGTAACCGTGCATGCCGCCGCCGCCGAAACCGGCGGCTTCGCCGACCGCGTACAATCCTTCGATCGGCTGGCCCTCGGCGTCCAACACGCGGCTGTCGAGATCGGTCTGCGAGCCGCCCAGCGTCTTGCGGGTCAGGATGTTGAGCCTGACTGCGATCAGCGGCCCATTGGCAGGATCGAGCATCTTGTGCGGCTTAGCCGTGCGGATCAGCCGGTCGCCGAGATAGGCGCGGGCGCCGCGCAAGGCGGTGATCTGCATGTCCTTGGAGAACGGATTGTCGAGCTGCCGGTCACGGGCGCGGATCTCGCGCTCGACCTGCGCCAGCTCAAGCAGCGGCTCGCCGCCGACAAGTGCGTTCATGCGGGCGACCAGCGCCGGCAAATCAGGCTCGACGATGAAATCCTCGCCCTTCTCCATGAACGCCTTCACCGGACCGGGAACGCCTGATGTGGCGCGGCCGAGTACTTGGCGCCAGCTTTTTCCGGTGAGATCGGGGTTCTGTTCGGAGCCCGACAGCGCGAACTCCTTCTGGATGATTTTTTGGGTCAGGATGAACCAGGAATAGTCGAAGCCGGTGCCCATGATGTGGCTGAGCGTGCCGAGCGTGTCGAAGCCGGGATAGAGCGGCACCGGCAGGCGCTTGCCGTGGGCGTCGAGCCACAGCGATGACGGGCCGGGCAGGATGCGGATCGCATGGTCGGTCCAGAGCGGCGCCCAGTTCCTGATGCCTTCGACATAGTGCCACATGCGGTCGCGGTTGATGATGCTGCCGCCGGCCGCCTCTGTGATCGCCAGCATGCGGCCGTCGACATGGTCGGGAACGCCGGAGATCATACGCCTGGGCGGCGTGCGCGGCGACATGTTGGCGCCGAGCGATGTCGAGCGCGGCCAAAAGAGTTCGCGTGACATCGCCGGCGATTTCGAGCTCAAGGCGCAAGCGGTCATCGTCGCCTCCGGCGGCATCGGCGCCAATCCCGAGCTTGTCCG
>NZ_SUEO01000398.1 GCF_004962925.1 Mesorhizobium sp.
GGCCGAGGCCATCCTTGCCGACCGTGCGGCTGTGCCCGGCGAACTGGCGCTGGCCTATTTCGGCGAAGAGGTGGTCGACGCCAAGGCGGCACTCGAGGGCGCGCGCGACATCCTGTCCGAACAGTTCGCCGAAAATGCCGACCTGGTCGGCAGACTGCGGACCTACATGAAGGAACGAGCCTTCATGCGGTCACGCGTCGTCGACGGCAAGCAGGAGGCCGGCGCGAAATTCTCCGACTATTTCGACCATGTCGAGCGCTGGGCCAACGTGCCGAGCCATCGCGCGCTGGCGATGCTGCGCGGCCGCAACGAAGAGGTGCTGTCGCTCGACATCGAAGTCGGCGCCGACGATGCGTCACCGGTGAAGCCGGTCGAACGGATGATCGCCGACGCCTACGCCATCGGCCGCCAGCTGCCCGGCGACCGCTGGCTGATGGAGGTGGCGGGCTGGACCTGGCGCATAAAGCTGTCGCTGCACCTGACGCTCGATTTGATGCGCGATCTGCGCGAGCGGGCCGAGGAGGAAGCGATCCATGTCTTCGCCCGCAATCTGAAGGATTTGCTGCTCGCCGCACCGGCCGGCTCGCGCGCCACAATGGGGCTGGATCCCGGCATCCGCACCGGGGTCAAGGTGGCGGTGGTGGACGGCACCGGCAAGCTGCTGGAGACGACGACGGTCTATCCGTTTCCGCCACGGAACGATGTGCGCGGCACGCAAGCCGAACTGGCGAAGCTCATCCGCCTGCACAAGGTCGAGCTGATTTCAATCGGCAACGGTACGGGCAGCCGCGAGACCGAAAGGCTGGTCGCCGACATGCTGTCCGACATGCCTGCCGAGTCCGGGCCGAAGCCGCTCAAGGTGATCGTCAGCGAGGCGGGCGCCTCGGTCTATTCCGCCTCGGCGACGGCGGCGGCGGAATTTCCCGGCCTCGACGTGTCGCTGCGCGGCGCGGTGTCGATCGCGCGGCGGCTGCAGGATCCACTCGCCGAATTGGTCAAGATCGAGCCGAAGTCGATCGGCGTCGGCCAGTATCAGCACGATGTCGACCAGTACCGGCTCGGTCGCTCGCTGGAAGCAGTGGTCGAGGACGCGGTCAATGCCGTGGGCGTGGACCTCAACACCGCCTCAGCG
>NZ_SUEO01000399.1 GCF_004962925.1 Mesorhizobium sp.
CTGCTTCACCGGCTCGACCGAAGTTGCCAAGCTGATCGAAAAGCAGTTGGCCGAGACCGCCGCGCCCGACGCCATGCTGATCGCCGAGACCGGCGGGCTGAATGCAATGATCGTCGATTCCACCGCGCTTCCCGAACAAGCGGTGCGCGACATCCTTGCCTCGGCCTTCCAGAGTGCCGGCCAGCGCTGCTCGGCGCTGCGCGTGCTCTATGTGCAGAAGGACGTCGAGAAGAAGATGCTGGAGATGCTGAAGGGCGCGATGGAGGCGCTCAGCGTCGGCGATCCCTGGCAGATTTCGACCGATGTCGGCCCGGTCATCGACGACGAGGCGCAAAAATCGATCCGCGACTATTGCACCGACATGGGTCTGCAGGGCCGGCTGATCGCCAAGCTCGAAGCGCCGAAGAATGGCCGCTTCGTGGCGCCGCATGTCTTTCGGGTCAAGGGCATCGAGGACATGGAGCGCGAGGTTTTCGGGCCGGTGCTGCATGTCGCCAGCTTCGACGCCGATGACATCGATGCGGTGATCGCCGCGATCAACCGCAAGGGTTATGGCCTGACCTTCGGCCTGCACACCCGCATCGAAGGCCGCGCCCAACATTTCGTCGACGGCATCCATGCCGGCAACATCTATGTCAACCGCAACCAGATCGGCGCCGTGGTCGGCTCGCAGCCGTTCGGCGGCGAAGGGCTTTCCGGCACCGGGCCGAAGGCCGGCGGACCGCACTATCTCAGGCGCTTCCGCAAGGGGCCGGAGGCGGGCACGCCTGTTCTTGACGGCCGCAAGGTGACGGCGACCGAACTCGCCGACAATCTGCTCGACCCGACGCTCGGCGGCTGGTCGACGCGGGCGGACCGGGTGGCGGTGCTGAGGAAGCATCTGCGCGGCAAGGGCGCTGCCGCCATCGGTGCCGCCGCCGGCATAGATTTCGGCCAGGTCGACCTGCCTGGACCGACGGGCGAGGCCAACACGCTGTCGCTGTCACCGCGCGGCCGTGTGCTCTGCCTGGGGCCGGACGCCGACACGCTGCTTGCCCAGGCGATCCAGGCGCTCGCGGCCGGCAATGCGGTGCTGGCCGTCGCGCCGGGTGCGCCGGCAGCACTCTCGGCATTGACCGGCAAG
>NZ_SUEO01000039.1:0-5613 GCF_004962925.1 Mesorhizobium sp.
GGGTAGGGGCAGTAGGAGTAGGGGCAGTAGGAGTAGGGGCAGTAGAGGTAGGGGCAGTAGGCGTAGGCGTAGGGGTAGCAAGGTTGTGTTCCCGAAAAACGGCCTGCAACTCCGGCGAGCTCTCAAGCGCGGTATCGCCTTCCTGCGAACCCCAGGCGTAGGCAAAGTCAAAGGCGGGATTGGGAACCACCTCGGCCCAGTGGTCCATCATCGTCTCCAGCTGATCCGTCGTCGGCATGACATATTGGCCGCCCGTGTTGGTCGTATAATTGCCGCCGCCAAAGGTCTGGTAGACCGGAACGATCGCGCTGGTCGGGATGCCCGACTCCACCGCTGCCGCCACGGTTCTGTCGATCATGTCATAGTCGACCGTGTCTGTGCCCGTGCGCACCGGGTAAGGGTCTATTCCGAACAGATCGATATGCGTGTTGTCATAGTTGTAGGTGCTGGAAAAATCCGGGTCGGCGGCAGACCCCATGTCCATCGCGGTGATGAAGGTCTTGGCTTCTGGCATACGAGAGTGGATCCAGTCGGATTCGGCTTTCAGATCCTCAGCGTCTACCTGTGTGTGGTATTTGCCGGTGGGATCCGGCTCGTCGACGAGAAAAAACCCAAAAACATTCGGATTGCCAAGGAAGGGGGTGACTTTGTCGATAAAGGACTGGGTTACGCCCTCGCCCTCGTTGAGCCAGACCAAGCCCTTCGTGCCATCCGGCAGCTCGTTGACCTGATCAACGGTTTGAACGTCAACCAGATTGAAGCCGGCGCTTGCGACTTCTGTGGCGGATCCACCAGCTGCAAAATGAAGTGCCATTTATATTCCTTTTTTCTTAGCGCCCCGCGGTGCCTGCCTACTGGACGGCGTATATTAGCGCCAAATCAAATACCCGCACCCCTCTGATAGATTCGTTGATCGCCGACAGGATTGCCGCACGGAAGGAAAAATTTTACTTATTAAAATCGACTATTCGAAGCAACAAAATGAGACTTTACATCATAACCTCTAGGACTCCACTAAGCTAAATTTTGGCGTTTCGAACGTTGACCTTCAAAAACACTTACATGGTCTCATCTCAAGAAATATTTTTCTATGAGTGGCTTGGCTTTTAATATGATTTGGATGGCGCCGAAGCTGGCAGGCCGTGACGGCGTCTTAGCTGTGCTGACCCTCGCCGAAGCGGCGCCGCAAAAATCGGATTTTTAACTTCCGGCAACTAGAGGCCATAAATAGAACGGCACGCAGAATAGCTCTTTTGCACAATATGCGCACTTGCCTGCGAGCAATCTGATCACGTTAAGCTAGGTTCTGGGCCAGGCCATGTTCTCTGCTGTCGCAACCAAATTTGTTGTGGACACAGTGGGCGGGTGTTCGCTCGCAACCGCTACAACTGACGTTACCGACATCGGAGGTAGTCGAGTTTGGCTTACCTGCCAGTCGCGGGCTTCTGCCAAGACGGATGTGACTGAGATGCGGCTCAACCAGCATACCGAGGCACCGGCCCATGATCGGGACGATGCTCAGACCGGCAAAGCATCGGCCCAGACCGAGGTCTGACAACGGACGGTTATCGGGAGCGCAGTCTTCGGTTGCCCCGCCCGTGGACGCGGTGTGCCCGCAGGATTTCCTCAACTTCCACGCGTAAATGATCCCGCCATCCCCCTCATTATGCAGGAGGATATGCGCGTCAACGAGGCCCGCTATACGGCCTCGGTACCATACCTGTGCAGGTCCTTGGTGCGGATAGCCGCGCAAAGCCGGGAGACCGAACGGCCTGAAGCTCGCAACACCTTGATCCAAATGCGGTTTGCCTCATTCAAACAGACGAGGACAGTAGGCAAGCCTGCCCTTACCGTGACTTGGCATCTTACGCGCAGAAGAAGCGAAACCAAGATCATGAAGGCAGAATCAAAAGCCGGCCACTTCCCGCGATTGGGGAACGGCGCATGGTCGGGAGAGGCAGGATGAACCCGCATCTCATGTGTGTAGGAGGCGAGGATCACGCATTAAGAATTCCGTTCCTGATGTCGCTGCGCGAAAGGGGTTTTCGGGTCACCGCAGTCTCGAGTGGCGCTGAAGCCGCGTTTCTGCGGCATGGCATTCCGCATCGCGGCTATGGTTTCGACCGATTTGCCAGCGGTAGCGGGGGATGGGGGGCCATCAGAGCGATTCGGAAATTAATGTCGGAACTGCGACCAGACATTGTCCAAAGTTTCGACACCAAACCGAACCTGCTGACGCCGCTTGCGGCGCGCGGGAAGGTTCCAGTGATCCGGACGATCAATGGCTTGGGCTGGACATTCTCGTCGCTGGAGCCACGGGCTCTGGCCCTGCGCCCAATCTTTTGCGGACTGCAATGGCTTTCGTCCTTCTGGACGGCTGCGACGGTCTTCCAAAATCAGGACGATCAGGCTTTCTTTGAGCGCTACCGACTAATCCAACGCGGCAGCGGGCGGTTGATCCGCAGTTCTGGAATCGACGTCGATGCGTTCGCCATGGCAAGGCACCTTGCCCCGTCGGCGATGAAAATGCGCGAAGAATTTGGGCTCCAGTCAGCCGAAGTCGTAGTTTTTGTCGGCCGGCTGACCCGCCAGAAGGGTATCCCGACACTCCTCAAAGCAGTCCCACGCGTGCTATCAAAAAGGCCTGATGCGCGTTTCGTGCTTGTCGGCCCATGGGAATCTGAAGGGCCATTTGCCGTCGATAAATCGGATATCGATCGATATGCCCCTCATGTCATCGCCTTGGGCCCACGGCGCGATGTTCCAGCCCTTCTTGGCATGGCCGATCTGTTCGCCTTTCCGACACAATATCGGGAAGGCATCCCGCGCGTCCTGCTCGAGGCAGGACTGGCGGGTTTGCCTATCGTCGCCTCAAGGATGCCTGGCTGCAATGACGTGGTTGAGGACGGATGGAACGGCTATCTCGTCCCACCGCACGATGTTGATGGGCTTGCGTCTCGAATAATAGACATCTTGTCCGACCGCGGCCGCGGAAAGGTCATGGGCGGTCGTTCCGTCGAACTCGTCCGAGAGCAGTTCGCGTTGCCGCGGGTAGTCGATCAGTATTGCGATCTGTACAAAAATGTCCTTAGCGCCGAATCCCACGGCGGTCTTGCTCGACCGGCGTCCCCGGTCTTGCTCAAAGAAAATGCCGCAAGCCGCGGGTTGGGTGGAGCGCGCCGATGATCCGGAGCGCGTTGCTGGCCGGCGGCATTGCGATGGGCTATGCGGCGCAGCTCGGTATTCCGGGATTGCCCCTCGGATACACCGAATTGTTCCTATCGCTTTGGATCATGTTGTCGATCGGGCGCGTAGTCGTCGGTGGTCACTTGGAGGCCACACCGGCCCTGTTCCGTCTTGCGACCTTCTGGCTGATCATGACGCTTGCTCTGGGGGTCGGTGCCATTGTCGGCTTGCTGACCACGGCGGTTCTGGACCTCTCGGGGCCGATTCACGACATAATGGCCTACCTGCTGTTGGCCAGCGTCACCTGCCTGGCCGCCGCTGAGCCCGACGCTGATCGCCATCTGCGCCGCACTGCCTGGTGGGCGATCGGGATATTGAATGCATGCTTTACCTTTCAGCTGGCACTTGGGTGGGGCTGGATCCACCAATCCGGTGTCAATCCCTGGTTCTGGGACCGCTTCACCGGCTGGTCCGAGAATCCGAACCAACTCGCGCTCTATTGTGCACTTTTTGGCCCCCTGGCCTTGCATCTTGCGACGACCACAGACAGTCCATGGGGGAGGTTGTTTGGGTTCAGCAGCATTGCACTGACCGTCTATGTCGGAAGACTGACAAAGAGTGATACCTATCTTCTTACAAGCGTCCTGACCTGCCTGATATTTCTAGGGCTGCGAGTTCGGACATGGCTCACGACCGGTGACAAGGTCGGCGTTTCCCGGCAGGTTGCCGTCCTCTTGATGGTCGGCTTCCTTCCCCTGGCGATGTCGATGACGCCCTACGTGCTCAAGGACATGAGCAGCGTCGAAAATTTCGCCAAGAGCCTCAGCAAAGGAAAGGGCGGCGAGGAGACCGCCGAAACCGCTGCACTTCGCGTCAAGCTCTGGGGTAATGCAGTCTACAAGGGCGTGACGTCAGCGTCACTTGGCCTCGGTCCTGGCCCGCATGTGGACCGCCCCTCCGTCGTCTATCGGCAGTTTCTGCCCGAACCTTTCGAGGCCCACAACACGATACTCGACCTTTACACTCAAGGTGGTCTGATTGCGATCCTGGCCCTGTTTTGGATCGTCGGCTCGGCCGCCATGTCAGCATGGCGTGCGAAGCTCGACGCCCTTTTTGCGCTGGTGGTGGCGACCGCGATTTACGGGGTCCCACACCTGATCATCCGACACCCGATCGTTTGGTTTGGGCTGACCCTCTGCCTTGTTGCCGGAACGCCGCGAGCAGTTTCGGCTGCTTCCAGTGAAACTTCCAGGGACTTGGGATAGTGGGATGTGTGGGATTGCCGGAATTCTTCTTGCATCCGATGCGGCCAATGCCAAGCCGCTGAGGGCAATAGCGCGAATGACGACGGCCCTTCGCCACCGTGGGCCCGATGGCGAAGGCTTCTGGAAAAACCGTGAAGCCGGCGTTGCCTTCGGTCACAGGCGTTTGGCCATCGTCGACTTGTCGGAGGCGGGACACCAGCCGATGCATTCAGCAAGTGGCCGATATGTCATCACCTTTAACGGCGAAATATACAATTTCCAGGATCTGCGGCGCGAACTTGAAGGCGCGGGCCATCGTTTCCGCGGCACCTGCGATACCGAGGTCATGCTGTGCGCGATCGAGAGTTGGGGGCTCGATACCGCACTCACGCGCTTCGCCGGCATGTTCGCTTTTGGATTGTGGGATCTGAAGACGAGGACCCTTCATCTCGCCCGCGACCGAATGGGCAAAAAGCCGCTTTACGTTGCTTCAACACGCGATGCGCTCGTTTTCGCCTCCGAGTTGAAGGCGATCAACTGCTTTCCAGGTTTTTGTCAGGAACTCGATCTCGATGCCGCCACGACGATGCTGTCGAGGGGATGGGTACCGGATAACAGGTGCATCTGGCGAGGCGTGTTCAAGCTGCCGCCCGGCTCGGTACTGTCCGTGACGGCCGCAAATTTCGCTGAGGCGCGTAGTGCCGCGTCTCTTTCGCATCGCATCCGGTACTGGTGGTCGCTGGCCGAAGTCGCCGCGAAAGGTCGGCAGGAACCAATCGTTGGCACTGACGAAGAACTGACGAATGAGCTCGACGACCTGCTTCGACTTGCCGTTCGGGAACGCATGAACGCTGATGTGCCGCTGGGCTGCTTTCTATCTGGTGGCGTCGACAGCTCCGCCGTTGTAGCCCTGATGCAGGCTCAATCCCCAAAACCGGTGCGCACGTTCACGATCGCTTTCGGAGAGTGCGGATTTGATGAGGCTCCCCACGCCGCGGAGGTCGCCCGGCATCTGGGCACCGACCATACCGAACTTCACCTTTCGTCCGCCTCTGCGCTCGAGGTCATTCCAGAACTGCCGCAGACCTGGGACGAGCCATTCGCCGACGAATCGCAGATGCCAACTCTGCTCGTGGCGCGGCTCGCTCGCCAGCACGTTACGGTGGCTCTGACGGGCGACGGT
>NZ_SUEO01000039.1:5623-8870 GCF_004962925.1 Mesorhizobium sp.
CCCGCCACTTCATGGCGGCCCGACTGAAACAACAGCATGCTCTGCCGTCAGCGCTGCGTCAGGCGCTTGCGGCAGGGGTTGGGTTGCTGGCCCATGCTACCCGTCACGATCTCGTCGGCAAGCTGCTGCTTTCGGCGGGCGCACGGCACGCGCTGCGGGGCGATCGCCTGAATCGCCTCGCTCAGCTGCTCGCTACAGCCGATGAGGACGAGTTGTATCGGCGACTGACGGGATCGTCGACCGAGAACCTCACCCTCCACCAGCCGCCCTCATCAAATCACGTCGAGCACCGGCTTGATGGGCTGCTGTCCCGTCTCTTGTACGACGACATGGCCGGATACCTGCCCGGCGACGTATTGGTGAAGCTGGACCGCGCCAGCATGGCCAACAGCCTTGAGGGGCGGTGCCCGCTGCTCGATCATCGGGTTGTCGAATTCGCTTGGCGCCTGCCGACGAATACGAAGGTTCGTAATGGCAGAGGCAAGTGGATCCTTCGTCAGTTGCTGCGTCGTTATATTCCGCAGCGGCTGATCGACCGGCCGAAGCAAGGTTTCGATGTTCCCATAGCAGTCTGGCTGAGAGGCCCGCTGCGCATCTGGGCCAGCGATGTTCTCGCCGACATGCGCCTCTCCGGAGACGGGATATTCGACTTTGCAAAGGTCGAGGCGTGCTGGCGAGATCACATGGATGGAAGGCAGGATCATTCTCGTGATTTGTGGGCGGCGTTGATGTTCCAGGCCTGGCGCAACGAGGCCCGTAGGCCACCGGCGCCAGCAACGAACCTGCGTCGCGTGTTCGAACTGGCAGGAGTGTAAGATGGAAGGTTCCATAGTCAGCCGCAAGCAACTTCCGCGCGCCACTGAGATGCACGTTGCCGCGCACGAGACCAGGCCGCGCATGAGGCGCCCGCTGCGTGAGCCGATGGACACGCAGGCCCCGATCAATCAGCTCCTCACAACCATCGCGAGGAGAAAATGGTTCATGCTCGCCATGGTAGCCCTGGGCGGTGTTTTGGCCGGGCTTGCGGGTTTGGCAGTTCCTGTCGGGTTTGAGGCGACCACGCAAATTATTCTAGACGCTCCAAGCAGGAACGGGCCCGCCGGCGCGGAACCTCCCGCGGAGATGCTGGATGCCAGCATTGACGACAATATAACCATGCTGTTGTCGCAAGGAAATCTGCGACGCGTGATGGCAGCGCTGCGCAAGACGGAGGCTGGCAGCACTGCTGAACAAGGTGATGCCGGAACTGGAAATTCTCCTCCCAACCCTGCTCGTGGGGACCGGCCGAATTTGCGCTCATTTGCAGACGGTCTGCTGGGCGGAATTTTGCCGCAGAGCAAGCCGGACGCTGCGGATGCGGCTGAACTAAAGGCGTTGCGAAAGGGCATGAGGGTTGGCCAGGAGCTGCGATCGAGAGTCATCAGCATAGGCTTTACCGATCCGGATCCGGCGCGAGCCGCAATGGTAGCTAATACATTCGCCCAATCGTACATCGACGATCTCGCAAAGAGACGTCAGGCAGCGGACAAAGTGGAACTCACCTCGATAGTCGCTGCCCTGCCAGGTGTACAACGCGATCTAGCGGCAGCGACCGATCGCCTGGAAAAGTATCGGCTGAGCCATGGTGCAGTCGACCAAGGTGCTGCGGACAACGCCGCTAAGGAGACGGCTGAACTCAGCCAGCAGATTTCCTTGTCGAAAGCAGATCTCTCCGCCACGGAATCTCGCCTTCGACATATTCAGGAACTGCGAAAGGAGGGGGCATCGGTCGCCTCGCTCGCTCAAGCCATCGGATCGCCGCTGTTGGCCGAATTGGCGGCTCGCCAGGCCAGTGACACGGCAGATAAAAATCTGAGCGATGCGATCAACCGCGAGATCGAACAAGCCACCGCTCGGATCGCAGCCGAGGCCAGCATCTACCGTGCCCAAATCGCAGCTCTGGAAAGCCGCAAGAATGTGCTCGATGCGGTTGTGGCCGATACTGCCGGCCGGCTGTCAGGGCTGCGTGCGCTGGAGCCGCAGGTCAGTATCTTGACGCAACGATACAACCAGCTTCTGACCCAACAACAGGAATTGATACGGCGCATCGCAACTCCCTCGGCCGGAGTGTCGGTCCTTTCGGCGGCATGGCCGCCGACGAATCCAAAGACCCTGTCGCCGATTTTCCTTATTCCACCCGGTATGGTTGTGTTTGGGCTTCTTGGCGGGGTCTTCGTTGTTATTCGCAACCGCCTCGATCAGACCTTGCGCGGCGAGGCCGAAACTGAAGCAGCGCTCGGAGTTCCGTGCTTGGGGCTGATACCACAAGCTCCCACAATGCACGCCAAGCGGCTGAAGCAGCTGGTTTTAGCGCAGCTGAGGTCCAGATACAGCCGCGCCGTGACGTCCCTGCTTGTCGCCGCGGCGCCCAAGCAAGCGGGTGATCGCTCGTCCCACGTCATTCTCGTAACGTCCAGCCTTCAGGATGATGGCAAGACCGAGCTTGCATGGAGCCTGGCCTTGGCAGCCACCCGGCTGGGGGGACGAGTGCTTTTCCTCGATCTTGACCGTACGGGCGCCCGCCTCACGAACGAATTCCTGGGCGAATTCAAGGCGCTCAAGCCTCACTTTTTTTTCGGCGACTATGTGAGTGAACGCTGTGCCTTGCACGATGCAATCGCGGGAATGCCTGAAATCGGAATCGACTTCATGGCTCTCGCACCGTCGGAGGATCTGCTGGCATTACTGTCAACGGTCGACAGTTCCCTGTTCACGGATGAGCTGCACTCGATCTATAGCATCGTCATCATAAATGGACCGGTGGGACTTGGAGGACCGGAGGCCGGGCTTCTGACGGGCTGGGCTGATGCGGTTCTTTTCGCCATTCGCTGGGGTAGGACGCGACGCAGCATGGCGCGTGAGGTTTTGGAAACGCTTGCGGGCGACGCGTCGGTTTCGGCCCCTGTGGGGAGCGTTCTCACGCAGGTTAATCTCAAGAAGCATGCCAGTTACCGGTTCGGGGACGGTGCTGATCTTTTGCTTGAGGAACCATCATGAGCGTCACAAGCGGACGTCGAAGCCACGACGGTCGCGGAAATCGCGCGGGTATTGCCACGATCGGATTGGACCCATGATCATTGAACTCTTCGGACCGCCTGGATCCGGCAAGAGAACGTTCGCTCACGCCCTTGCGCGGCGACTGCGCGGGGAGGGGTACCACGTCACGGTTGCCCTCAGCCACCGGCCTCGCGAGAGGGGATCGAGCGTC
>NZ_SUEO01000039.1:8880-34926 GCF_004962925.1 Mesorhizobium sp.
ATCTCGGAATCTTTCTGGCTATTTTCAGGATCGTATCGGCAATATTTTCAACATCAAAAATCCTGCTTTCTCCGAGAGGCAGGATCAAGGATCTTTCAACGTCCCTTTCCATAATAAGAATGATGCCGCCAAAAAAACGAATATGGCGGGCTCGGCTCTGGCAGCACATATTGAAGCTTTCGCGCCGTTGGGATGAGGCGAAGCAATCCAGAGATGTGGTCATATTCGATCAGGGCTACGTCCAGGCGATTGCGTCGCTGGCAATGTTCAATGGAACCGCAGACAAGGTCGCGCTCGCAAAGGCGCTCAGCCTCGCGCCCGCAGCCGATTTCACGCTCAGAGTTGTTGCGCCACGCGCGATCGTTGAGACACGCTTGCAACAGCGGATGGAGCATGAAGCGCCTGCGGAACGAATTTTCGAGGCAGATTTTGACACAAACATGCGCGCTTTTGGGGTGTTTCAAAGCATAAGCGAAATCCTTGTCGCGTCCGACCGAAAAATCATTCCGATCCAAACTCTCGACGATCAGTCCTCGTTAGAAGGCATTCAATGTGTCGAGCGGAAGATAGTCTCGAAAATTTTGCAAGCCGGAGGTGGACCTGCCGCCAAAGGCAGCCAAGATCATGAGACATTCGACGCCGACCCAAGCCAGGTCGACGATTGTAATCATGTGAAGACCGCACGAACCTCTGTGGCCTCTCTTGCCGCGGTGGATATAGTTTTGTCTCACAAGAAAGACATGGGCCGGAGTCTCGGTTACGCCAGCATCTTCGCTCTGATGATCTATATCGGCGGTGCTGGGTTGACCAGCTTGGCGCAGTTGTTGATTGCGCGCCTCGTCGGTTCCACCAGCTATGGCATCTATTCCTATGTCCTGGCCTGGACCTCCGTGCTCGGCTATCTTGCAACGCTTGGTTTCAATATTTCCCTACTGCGCTTCGTGTCCACCTACAGGGCAAACGGCCGGCTTGACCTGGCACATGGTGTAGTCAGATTCGCTCTGCAAAGATCGCTGGCGGCGGCGACACTGTTCGGCATGATCGGCGCCGCTCTGATCTTTTTCTTTTCAGATCCTTCCCACAAGGAACTTGAAATCAGCCAGCTCCTTGGCATGGCAGCGGTCCCCTTGGTCACCGCCTCCGCATTGGGCGCAGCACTTATTCGTGCCTTCGGCGGTGGTGTCTCAGCCCTTTTGCCGGAACGCATCGTGCGCGACGGCCTGTTGTTGATGTTGCTGGGAGTCGCGGCCTTTTCCGGATCATGGACCCTCGACGCACCCTTGGTGATGCAGGCGGTGCTGGCAAGTTCGGGCATCACGGTCGGACTGGTGTTCATCATGGTGGCAAAATTTCAGCCGCCCGGCTTGCGGCACACTCAACCCAGCGACGCATCGCAAGAGTGGTGGGCGGCGGTTCCACCAATCATGCTCATGGCCGGGCTCGATATTTTCATCAGTCGGGCCGGGGTTATGGTGCTGGGCTGGACAGGGCATATTCGAGACGCAGGAATCTTCGCCTTGGGACTGAACGTCGCGTTGCTTGTGAGTCTTGCCCTCGTGGCCGTCGGCGTGATGTTCTCGCCGGCAGCGGCTGCCCTTCATACCCGAGGCGATCGGAAGGGTCTGCAGCAGTTGTTTTCACGAGCCGCCTTACTTTCCGCTGCCGGCGCCATAGCGATGGCTATCCCGCTGGTTGTGATTGTTAAACCTCTCATGAACTGGTTCGGTGACGATTTCAGCACAGGAGCGCCCATCGCGCGAGTACTGATCCTCGGATATGTCTTTGTCGCGCTGTGCGGACCCCAGCTGAATCTCTTGACTATGACCGGAAACGAATGGGCAGCAGCAGCAGCCATGATCGTTGGCGCGACTGCCGGCATCATAGGCTGTGCGGCAGGAATCGAGCTTTACGGTCCGCTGGGCGCCGCAGTAGGCTTGGCGCTTGCGTTGGCCGTTTGGAACGTGGTTATGGCAATCTATATCAGCAAACGACTGAAGATCATGCCTGCGCTGATCTTTGCGCTAACGTCGTTCAGAGCAAGCGCAGTCGACGGCCGGCAACGGTATTGGTTCATGCGCTGATCGCGCGAGAGTATCGCCACCAACGGATTCGCCCCCATGATCATTGAGATCTTCGGACCGCCCGGATCTGGCAAGACAACGTTTGCTCACGAGCTTGCCCGGCGACTGCGCAGGGAAGGATACCACGCCGAGGTTGTCCTCAGTTACCAGCCTAGCACCAGAGAAGGAAGGTTCGATTTGGGAATCTTCCTGTTCATTTCCAGAATTATGGCTGCGGTATTTTCAACTTCAAAAATATTGCTTTCTCCGAGAGGAAGAATCAATCTTTCGACATCCCTTTCCATGATCAGAATTCTTCCGCCAAAAAAACGAATGTGGCGCGCCCGGCTCTGGCAATATATATTGAAGCTTTCGCGCTGCTGGGATCAAGCGAAGCAATCTAGAGACGTAATAATATTCGATCAGGGCTATGTGCAAGTGATTGGGTCCCTGGCAATGTTCAACGAAACGGCAGACAATGTCGCGCTTGCAAAGGCGCTCAGCCTAGCGCCAGTCGCCGATTTCACACTCCGAGTTGTGGTGCCACAAATGATCGTGGAGACACGCTTGCTGCAGCGGATGATGCATGAACCGCCTGCAGAGCGAATTTTCGAGGCAGATTTCGATACGAACATTCGCGCTTTTAGGGTGTTTCAAACCATAAATGACATTCTCGTGCAATCGAACCGAAAAATAATTCCAATCGAAACGCTCAGCAACCAATCATCGTTAGAGAGCATTCAGTCAGTCGAGCAGAAGATAATCTCGAAGATCTTGCAGACCGGAGGTGGACCTACGGCCAAACGCGGCCAAGGCCATGAAAGGCTCGACGCTGACGCAAGCGATATTGACCATCGCAGCGATCCGAAGTCCACCCGAGTCTCCGCGGCCTCCATCGCTCCAGCGGATATAGTTTTGCCTACAACGAAGACATGGGCCGGAGCCTTGGCTACGCCAGCATCTTCGCTCTTTTGATCTATATCGGTGGTGCGGGGTTGACCAGCTTGGGCGCAGTTGTTGATTGCGCTGTAGTCAGGGCTGCTCCGCAAAGATCGCTGGCGGCGGCGACACTGTTCGGCAAGATCCGCCGCTCTGACCTTTTTCTTTTCAGATCCTGCTCGCAAGGAACTTGAAATCAGTCAGATTCTTAGTGCAACTGTTGGCCCCCCAAGCGTCAGCGGCGGGGTCTCTATCGGGACAACAGGTTCAAACCGAATTCGAAGAGCAACCTACATGGAATAGTTCCAAATTCCGGTTGCCTGAATCCTGGTGGATGCCGGCGCCCGGATCCCGAAAAGCGCAAACCGGCTTTCAGGAAAGATCATGCTAAAATAGCAAGTTTAGAGTTCCATCCCGATTCTATCGGGATGGAACCTGCTCCAGGCGGCGGCCCTTACGGCAAGACCGAAATGCGCCCCAGAAGAGCCACCAGTTCCGCCTGACGTCTCGTTTCGGTCTTGGCGAATAGCGAGGCAAGCTGTGAGCGGATCGTGGTGCGGCTGAGGCGCCAACTGCGGGCGATCTCCAACGGCGCATCGCCCTGAGCCAAGCGCAACGCGAGGTGTGTTTCTGCGCTCGTCAAGCCAAACATCCTTTGCAGTGTCTGAGGATTTGGTCCCGACCTGTTCTCACGGTCCAGCAATGCCACGATGCTGGTTCCGTCAGGAGCGATAACGCCGTTCTCTTTCAGTATCACCGGCCTGTCGCCTCTGCTGCGGATCACCACCCAAGACAGTGAGCCCGGCAGGAAATGGGCCGGAACATTTGCGACCAGCCGCCTTAGAGCTATCGAAAGCTCGCTGGCTGTCTCAGCCGCTTCGCCCTGGCGCTCCAGCGTGGTTTGAGCTGATGCGTTCCATTCGATTACTTTTCTTTCGCGGTTCAGCACGAGATAGCCACAACCGATGCGATCAAGCATGCCGGTGATGGATTCCAGGCTGCGTCTCCTTGGTTCGTCGACCCCTGCGTCCGCTCGACCTGATGCACGCGCTGAAGGATAAGCATATGAGGGCCGCGCCATCTGCGCCTCAGCATTATACTTGGCGCCCATCGCAATGTATCGGTTGCCCGCAACAGCATCACTGTGTCTATCGATCAGAGTCATTTTTACAACCTCCCCAAGGTTCACTATCCCGAAACAAATTGTTCGGGATTTACAAACAGTCCTTTATGTATAGGGCTCACAAAAATGGGCCCTATCTAACTTAAAATTCGATATATTCTGAGGAGTTCTGACCAAGTCATGCTCCCCCCGCCCTGATAAAATGCGCGCTGTGATAGTGGTATGGCAATCCGGCAGTCGTACTAGGTTGTACGTTTTTTGCTCTAGTCTCGACGGCCTAGTTAAAAGGTTGTAGTCTATGCCGATGAACTCGCATTCTCGCCGGTGGAATTTGGACCCGTCAGCCAGATTGCTAACTCATATTGCCTCCGCATCGGTACTAGTCGCCACACTGATATTCGAAACAAAAGCGTCAGTATATATTGGGGAAGGCTCGAGTTTTCTGGAGTTCATTCCAGCTATTATTATCATTTCCTATCTTGAAGACCGCGCGCCCGCGCTTGCCGCGACGATCCTGATGGTGGCAGCCGGCCTATGGGCACGGGGTACCCTGCATGGTCAGATCTCCAGCGAAGATTGGGCGCGTGCCATCCTGCTTCTGGTTTCGGGCGGGGTGATTGCCATGACCTTCCATCGGCTGCGCCAGGACTTGCGTGAGCTGCTGGAAATCGCCGAGGCCAGGCTCTCCGCCGTCGAAGCAACCGAGAGCCGCTACCGTTGGGCCTTCGAACGTGCTGCCATGGGATTTGCAAACACCAACGAGGAAGGTGAGCTGCTGCAATCCAACAGACGTCTTTGTGAGATGACAGGTTACAAGGAGGAGGAGCTTGCCCATTTGCGGCTCAGGGCACTCGTCCATCCGGCCGACCGCGATGCTTTGGCGCAGTTGTTGGCGGGTCTGGGTAACGACACTGCTTCGTTCGCTTCGGAGGTCCGTCTGACACGAAAGGACGGTACGGCATTCTGGGCTCGGCTAACCCTGTCTTCGTCTGTGCCAGACGGGGTTCTCTCAGAGAGCATTTTCGTAGTGGTCGACGATATTTCGGAACGACGGGCTGCACACGAAGCGCTTCGGGCTCAGAAGGAGTGGCTGGATCTCGCTTTGTCTGCTGGACGCTTGGCCACGTGGCGGATCGACCTTAAAGACGGGATCGTCACCGGCTCGGGCACGTTCTGGGACATACTCGGCCTGCCCCCGGCCGCTAGCCGCCGCCTCGAGGACCTGACAGCCGTCATTCATCCGGCGGATTGGCCAAAGCTGTTGGCATCGAGAAAGCTCGCATCGGTCACGAACTACGACGTCGAGATTCGCGTCCGACGACCGGACGGACATATCCGCTGGGTTGCCTTACGCGGAAGGGAAGAGAAATACGATGATCGTCTGCAGCGGCTCGGAGTGGCCGCCGACCTGACTGAGCGACGACAGACCACACTGCTGCGCGCCGCGGCAAAGAAGCGGGAGCGCATTATGCTGGAACAACGCCACAGATTCAGCAACCTGTTCCCAGTGATCACGGCGCTCGTGAACATGGTCGATGTTCCCGAGAACAACGTCCGCAAATACAAGGAGACGCTTATCGACCGGATTCGTGCGCTCGAAGCAACGCATCTGCTGCTTTCACGCAACGGCAATGCGTCGGGGATGCTCCACGATCTCGTTGTCCAGGAGTTGCAGCCGTATATGGGAACACGCGACATATCGGTCAGCGGCCCTTCCGTCGTGATATCAGGCGGCGCCGCCGAGAGCTTTGCGATGATTGTCCACGAGCTGACGACCAATTCTTTGAAACATGGAGCGCTTGGCGATCCAAAAGGCCGGATCGAGGCAAATTGGACATTCGCATCGGAAGATGCGGGCAGTGACATCGTGTTCGACTGGGTGGAATCGGGGCGGCGGCGGACTTCAAGAGTTGTCCGTCATGGTTTCGGTTCCATGATAATCGGGGTGGATGGGGCGCCGCTTGTCGGTCACTCCCCCAAGCTGGAAATATCGGATCACGGGCTGCGATATTCGCTACGGCTGTCACGCAAGGAAATCGGCCCCTAACGCATAGGCCCAAAAATCAGAATCGATTTTGGAAAGCACGATGCGTAGGTTCAGGAGTTTTGTAGCGTCCTTTGCGTGTCCAAAAAGATGCGCGGCGCTCTAATTGATATTGTTGATATTGCTCGTAAGCCAGGTCTTCAGCATCACGGCAGCTTCGGTCCGATTGCGCACCCCAAGCTCACGCAGAACCGCAGCGGCATGGATTTTCGTCGTCGCTTCCGCGATTTCCAGATCGCGCGCAATTTCCTTGTTCGAGTACCCTTCCGCCATCAGCTTGAGGACTTCTTTTTGCCTCGAGGTCAGCCTGCCGAGATTACCACTGGTGGTACGTCGGTGTGGGATCTGCTCGGGGGGCGTAGGTGCGTGAGTTGCTTGCGCCGCACCCGGGCGTGAAAGAAGCGCAGGGACATAGATGCGGCCCGAGAGGATTTCGTTGACGGCCATGACGACCTCCTCGTCTCTTTGCGACTTTACGATATAGCCGTGAAGTCCGATCGAAAGAGCCGTCAGTATCTCCGAGCGTGAATCATTCCCGGAAACGATCGCAAATCGTGTATCGGGATAAGCCGACAGAATGCCGCTGAGCACTTCCTGATTGAACAATCCCGGCATGTTCAGGTCCAGGATCGCGAGATCAACGGACGCCTGTTCCGCCAGTAGACTGAGTACGGCATCGAAACACGACGCCTCAAATATCTCTACACCTGGAATGCCTGCGGTCAGTGCCAATCGCAGGCCACGACGATACAAGCCGTGATCGTCGGCGATGACGATTCGATACATTGAACTACCCCAACGAAACCTGGAATGATTGAACGGTGATGGCCTTAAAGTCGTGGCCGACCACTCGTCGATTCACCCAGTCAACACCCGCTGTGCCCCAACACCGCAAGCGTCAGATTGCTAATATAATCCTAAATAACGGGAAACGCTCCTCTTATTTTGAACCCTGCGAACGGAATCCGCTGACCTGTCGAATATCCGTTCTCAACCTCCAGACCCGTGTCCCAACAGCTCGCTTCAATGCCAACACCTCGCAACCGCCGGGTAGTCTAAGATCGTTCCGGCAATTGATGGATACTTGGCTCATTGCAAGCAGTCATTCGGGTTTTGCCGGTCTCATGGCCACAAGCTGATCGGCCAAGAACTAGTCGCTTAAGTGTGGTCCGAACCTGCCTCTGCGACAGCATGCCAGCCTTCATCGATCAGTACGGCCATTGAATACCAGAATGTCTGAATCGCTACCATTCGAATGCACGACGACATCCCCCCCGACGGCCACATACCATCCAGTTGCAAATATCCGGGTCAGGGTCGGCGGGAAGTCTCACCGGCTTTTAAGAGAACAAGAAACGCGACTTTCCGGATGCTGCGGCCGTGACGACAGCGCTCAGGCCGACTGAACATGGGAGGATTAGATGAAAGCAGTGATTCAATGTGGTGGAATGGGGACACGTCTTCGCCCCTTCACATCGGTCTTGCCGAAGCCGCTCATGCCGATTGGTGCCCGGCCGGTTCTCGAGATGCTTCTGAAATGGCTGCGACGCAACGGCATCCAAGAGGTCTACATCACAACCGGGTATCTCGGTCATCTGATCCGCACCGTATGCGGAGATGGCTCGCAGTGGAACCTGAAAATTCGATACACGCAAGAAATGGAGCCGCTCGGCACCATCGGACCGCTCTCGTTGATCAGAGATGAGCTGACGGAGCCATTCATAGTTCTCAACGGGGATGTCCTCACGGATCTAAGTCTCAGTCGATTTGTGGCAGCCCACCGCAAGCACACCGATCCGGTGACGATCGCCACAGCCTGCCGCCTGATCAAGATGGACTTCGGCGTCATCGATGAAGTCGACAATACGGTGCAGATCTTTCGTGAGAAGCCGACGCTTTCGCACCTGGTCAGCATGGGAATCTACTGCATGAACCCAGACGTTCTGCAGTTTATTCCATCTGGCATTCCCTTCGGGTTTGACGACCTGATGCTGCAGATGATGCAGAACGGTACAACCGTCCACGTGTACAAGCATGATGGTCTCTGGCTCGATATCGGGCGCGTCGACGATTTCCAGAACGCACAAGCCATTTCCTGGGAAGACCAATCGGCCTCGATCGAGGTCACTGCCACGGCCGCATGACGAGATCACGAAGCCGATCCCACAGTCTAACAGTCTAGGAGGTTACGATGCTCTTGGTCAGTGCCCCAATTTTGGGTGTACCGGAGAAGACAGCTTTGTCCAAGGTCATCGATAGCGGCTGGCTGACGATGGGAGAGCAGGTGAAAGCCTTTGAAGAGGCTTTTGCCAATATGCATGGTGCGCAGGATTGCGTCGCGGTCAGTTCTTGCACTGCAGCGCTTCATCTCATTCTACATGCACTCGGTATCGGACCAGGCGACGAAGTGCTGGTCCCGTCAATGACTTTCGTGGCGACCGCAAACGCGGTTCTCTACGTCGGTGCCACTCCGGTCTTTGTCGACATCGAGTCGGCCGACGTGCCGCTGATGTCGATCGTGGAGGCTGAAGCGCGATGCACGGCGCGTACCAAAGCGGTCATTCTCGTACATTTCGCCGGCTACCTCGCCAATCGGGAAGAATGGCAGAAGTTCGCCCGCGCCCGAGGGTTGCAGATCATCGAGGATGCCGCGCATGCGCCCGGCTTGAAGGAGGTGGGTACATTTGGTGCCGCGGCGGCCTTCAGCTTCTATGGCAACAAGAACATGACCACGGCGGAAGGTGGGGCTGTGATTGCCCGGGACCCCAAGCTGCTCGAGACAATCCGCCAGGCCCGTGGGCACGGCATGACCACCGGGACACATCAGAGGCTGAACAGTCGCACGCCGCAATATGATGTAACCATGCTCGGATTCAACTATCGCATGGATGAAATGCGCGCTGCGATCGGACTGGTCCAGCTGCAGAATTTGCAGGAATGGAATGAGATCAGGCGTATCCTGGTAATGCTTTACCGGCGCCTCATCGCAAAGCACTGCCCGGCCGTGACGGTCCCGTTCCACGAGCCGCGGACGTCGGCCTATCATATCATGCCTGTCCTTCTGCCGCGTTACGCTGACAGGCAAGACGTCATCGATGAATTGCGCAGGCAAGGAATACAAACGACCATCCACTATCCGCCGGTGCACCAGATGACGCTCTATCGGGAGCTTTTTCCCGGCACCCATTTGCCGCGGACAGAGGACTTTGCCCAGCGTGAGCTCACGGTGCCACTTCATCCCCAGATCACCGCGCCTGTGGTCGAGTCAGTGGCGGTCGCTCTTGCCGCTGCGGTCAACAACTGCGCGCAAGCAGGAACAGCAGCATGAATGCCTTGGACTTATCCATTCATCGACCTGTTGTCTCAAGCGCCGCCCATGGGTTTGCGAGACGAGCAATTGATCTCACCATCGCTACCGCAGCCGCCATAGTCTTCGCTCCGCTGATGCTGGTGATCGCTCTGGCACTCTTGCTGGAAGGCGGCCGGCCTATCTTCTTCGCACAGACCCGCGTCGGTGCCGGTGGGCGGCCATTCCGCATGTACAAGTTCCGCAAATTCGCCGTGCGATGCGATCCCAGTGGCTTGGCGCTGACCATGGCCGGCGACAGCCGCATGACGACAGTAGGGCGGTTTCTCGCCCTGACCAAGTTCGACGAGCTCCCGCAACTGTGGAATGTCTTCCGAGGCGAGATGGCTATCGTCGGACCGCGACCGGAGAGCCTTGTCTTCGCCGATTGTTTCCGCGGTGGCTTTGAGGCTGTTCTAAAATACAAGCCGGGCTTGTTGGGCCCGGCCCAGGTCCTCTTCCGGCATGAAGCCCATTTTTATCCGCGATCCGTGGATCCGCTGCTTTTCTATCGTGAGGTTCTGTTTCCTGCCAAGGCCAGGCTTGACCTCGCCTATTATCCGCAGCGCACGGTCACCTCTGACATCATCTGGATGGTGCGCGGCTTTCTGGCGGTCCTCGGCCTGGCCTCGTCGCCGCCGATCGGCCCGGTCTCGCCGCCGATCGGCATGTGAGAGCAGGTTGGCATCGCCGCGCTCTGTTGGATTTGCGAGGTCGCCGTATCACGTCATAGGGGGAACGCTTAGTCATGAAGTACAGGGGTAGGAAAGTTCTGGTCACGGGTGCTGATGGGTTCATCGGGTCCCATCTCACCGAAGCGCTCGTTCGAAGTGGGGCGGATGTCACGGCGCTGGCCCTTTACAATTCCTTCGACAGTCATGGTTGGCTCGATGATTTGCCGGCCACCATTCGAAGCCAGCTGAACCTCGTCCGCGGCGACGTCCGCGACAGTGCGTTCTTGAACCGGATCGTGCGCGGCCAGGCCGTTGTGTTTCATCTCGCCGCACTCATCGCGATTCCATATTCATACGCGGCCGCCCAGTCTTATGTGGAGACCAACATCCTGGGCACGGTGAACGTCCTCGAAGCGGCGCGCCAATGGGAGACAGAGCGTGTGGTGCACACCTCGACCAGCGAGGTCTATGGCACCGCACAGACCATGCCTATCCGCGAATCGCATCCGCTACAGGGCCAGTCACCATATTCGGCATCCAAGATCGGCGCGGACATGATGGCGGAGTCCTACGCCAGGTCGTTCGACGTCCCCGTGGTCATCATGCGGCCGTTCAATACTTACGGCCCACGTCAGAGTGAGCGGGCCATCGTGCCGACCGTCATACGGCAGGCCCTCGACAAAAATTGCCCGGCGATCATGGTCGGGGACACAAGCCCGATCCGCGACCTCACTTTTGTGGAAGACACGGCGGCGGCGTTCCTGACCGCAGGTTCGGCCGAACTCGAATTTGGCCATGCCTACAATGCCGGGAGCCAGCGCGCTGCGACGATCTCGGACGTATTGGATCTGGTGCTCGAGTTGACTGGTTCCAAAAAGCCGGTCCATCGCGACGAACGCCGCCTGCGGCCGCAGAATTCCGAGGTCCGTGCCTTGCTGGCCGATTCTTCACTCCTCGAAAGCAAGACTGGATGGCGAGCACAGACCAGCCTGCGCGACGGGTTGGAGCGAACCATCGGATGGTGGGAGGCGCGCCTCAGCGAAGGCCGCGTACGACACGAAATGGGCTATATGACATGACCTTTCACCCGCGTGCGTTGGCTCCGCTGTTGATTGCCGTGGGGATGTCGCTGGGTCTGTCCACGGCCGGAAGCCGGCAAAGCATCGAGCAGACACAATTTGCTGCGCCGGTGATGATGGATTTGCCCGATTATTTGCGCCCAGCGACGGATCCGGCGTTTGGGACCAGTTTCACGCGCATCACCAAGCCGGGAGTGCTTGGTAATGGGCTTGCATGCGAGAAGGAATATTGCACCCACCGGTATTCGAGTGCCCAAGCCTGGAATTCAGACCAGAGCCTTCTTGTCATCACCAACGGCTGTAGCGGCGGCATGTGCTTCTTGGACGGGCACACATACGCGCCGCTGTTCCGCCGCGCTCGATCGATTGAATGCGAATGGCACCCTCAAAAAGCCGATCTGATGATCTGCGTTCAGGGTCGGCAAGTGTCGACCTGGGCGCCACGGACCAATCGCGAAGACGTCTTGTTCGTTTCGACCGAATATCACGATTTCCACTTCGGGCCGGGCAAGGGCAATCCAAGCCGTGACGGGGACCGCATAGCGGTGCGCGCGGTGCGTGAGGATGGCGAGACGGTGGTCTTTGCCTACGATCTCAACCAGCGGCGGAAATTCCCGGACATCGATCTTGGGCATTTTGGCGGAACCAATGGTGCCTGCTCGATTTCTCCGCTCGGAACCAACATTCTATGTCTCCAGGAGATAGTAAGCGGCATCCTACAGGCCTTCATTTTCAGTGTCGAGGGCACTTTGCTCCAGAAATGGACGGAACATCATCGGCCCGGCCACGGCGACATGACAGTCGATGAAGACGGCAGCGAAGTCTATGTCGGCATCAGCAAGTCCGATCCGGACCAGTATCACGTGATCAAGCGAAGGCTATCCGACGGCAGGGTCACCCCACTTATGAAATACGGCGAAGCCATGCATGCATCCCTGCGTGCGCTGGACAGGCCCGGCTGGGTGTTCCTGACCTATGGCGGCGATCCGGATGAGGTGTCCGCCCGCCCGGACATGGCGCCATATGCACAGGAAGTGATCGCGCTGCGCATCGACGGCAGTGGTGAGATTCGACGCATCGCACAAACGAGAAGCACTCAGTTAGACTATCGAAGCGAAACTCATGCCTCGCCGTCGCCTGACGGCTCACAAGTAGTCTGGTCGAGCAACTGGGGCGTGCCCGGCGGTCCCGTCTACGACTTCGTCTCCCGTGTCGATTGGCCGGAAGAGCCGACGTTGAACCGGAAGGAGATTGTCACCAATGGTCTTCACTAATCGAATCTTTCTTGCCGCGCTTGGTATGCTGGCTGTCATGGATATGGCCGCCGCAGCGGAGACGCGGGTCGCATATCGACTGTCCGCCGGCGATACCGTCGAGATAGGAATTGCCTCCATACCGGAACGAACGCAACGTGCCGTGGTTCAAATGGACGGCACGATCGCGCTTCCCGAAGTCGGGATGGTGTCGGTCGGCGGCCTCACTCCGGCCGAATTGCAGACGCGGATGGAAACGATCTTGCCAACCAAGATATTCCACCAGCGTCTGCCTGACGGGCGAGAGCAAATGATCGTCATCAAGCCGAGCGACGTCACCGCCGTGATCGCAGACTATCGCCCGATCTACGTGACCGGCGACGTGCTCACCCCCGGACAGCAGGCCTACCGACCGCTCATGACCGTGCGGCAGGCGATTGCCGTGTCTGGCGGTTTCAGCCTTCTGCGGTCACGGGCAAACCAGGCTGGCCCAGATCCGGTGGATTTGCGGCGCGACTATGAATCGGCTTGGGGGGAGTACACCAGAGACTATTTTCATAGCGCCCGTCTGCGCGCCGAACTTCAGAACCAGGCGAATTTCGACATGAAGGCACCACAAGGGTCACCCTTGTCGGCCGCTTTCGTCTCGGCAATCGCCCAGGCTGAAGCAGAAGGGCTCAAGATCTCCCTGGACAACTTCCAGCAGGAACAAAGCTACCTCGAAAAAAGCGCCAAGGATGCTGCGGCTCAGATCGAGGTCCTGCTCAAGCGCGAGCAGGTCGAAGCCGATGCAGTGAAGGCGGACGAGGACGATCTGGCGCGAATAACGAAGGTATTTAAGGCAGGCAATTTGACCAACGATAGGCTCGCCGAGGTACGGCGCGGTGTGATTCTCTCTTCCAGCCGGGCGCTCGAAACGTCGGTCGAACTCATGAGAGCGCGACGCCAGCAGGATGATTTTGTCAGACAGCACGAACGCAACGGCAACCAGAGAAGAATTGGTCTTCTGACCGAACTGAAGGACACCAACGTGCGCCTTGCCGACATCACCGCCAGACTTCGCGCCGCCAGCCAGAAATTGCAGCCCACGGGGGCGTCCGCCCAGCCACTACCAGTCGCCGGCGAAACCATTCAGGCTCAGGTCACGATCATCCGCAAGGTCGGTGAGGAATGGCGTAAACAGCCGGCCGGAGAAGATACGGAGGTATCACCGGGTGACACGATAGAGGTAAGGTTCAGCAGCGGTGCCGAGAACGTAGCTGTCCAATAGAGCAATTCCAGGAAAAAGTGTGAAGCGGTTTTCGGTCCGGAATTGCGCAAAAACAAAGAGATAGAGCGGTTCGGCGTTTCCGTGAAACGATGAACCGCTCTAAACCGGCTGTACCTTGGTCCTGTCGGAATTGCCGCCTGCGTTACTGTCTGAAAGCTCTGGAAACCTGATCCGTAAAGGGTTTCAGCAAATAGGACCAGACACTGCGCTCGTCGGTGCTTATGTGAACTTCGGCGGGCATGCCGGGTTTGAGTATTTTCGCTTCCGTCAGGCAGGTCGCCGCATTTTCGACGTTGATGCGCGCCGAAAAGTACGAAAGCTGACGTTGCTGATCTTTAATCAGATCTGCAGAGATGCGGTTGACCGAGCCTTGGCAAACAGGTGTCGTCCCTGCGTCGAACGCCGGAAAGCGGATTGAAACCCGCTGCCCAGGACGTACGTCATCAATACGCTCTGGAGAAATGAGCGCATCCACGACCAGGTTGTCGGTATCGGGCACAATCATCATAAGCACTTCCCCGGGGGCAATCACGCCTCCGATGGTGTGGATCGAGGATTCTTGTACGGTTCCAGTCTGTGGGGCGCGGATATCTGTCCTGGCGAGTTCGTCTTCCGCCACTACCTTGCGCTCATTGAGCTCGGTCTGCTTGGCTTCCGTTTCGCGAAGTTCGCTCGTTACCTCGCTCCGCATTTGCTCGTCGAGCTGAAGCACCTGCAGGTCGGTCTCACTGATGCGAGCTTGGACCTCCGCGATTGCCGCGACGAGGCGTCCTGACTCGCCGCGAGTCCGGCTCTTCTCCAAGCTGACAGTGCTCAGCCTCTCCTTGGAGACCAACTTCTTCGCGTAGAGAGACTCGACGTCAGCAAGGTTCTGCGTCAGCAGATCCAGCGACTCATCCATTGCCGCCTGCTGTGCTTTGAGGCCATCGATCTGACGCTCCAATTGCTTCGAGCGGCTTTGCAATTGTGCCTTCTGGCCAGCCAACGCCGCAGCACGGCTTTCGAACACGGCGCGTTCGCCACGGACAAGTGCCGCCAGTTGCGGGTCGCCCATCTGGGCCCGAACGCTGGGTGGGAGTTGGATTTCCGGCAAGCCCTGCCGCTCGGCCTCCAGTCGCGCCAGACGAATGGTGGCGCGATCCAGATCCTCGCTGACTATCTGCAGGTTTGCTCGCGTCAACGTGTCGTTCAGCCTGACCAAGACGTCGCCGGCACGCACATGGTCCCCGTCCTGGGCGAAGATGCCGCCGACGGTGCCGCCGGTTTGATGCTGGACTTTCTTTATGTTGCTTTCGACCACCACGGTGGCGGGCGCAATCACCGCGCCGGCAATCTTGGTCAACCCCAGCCAGAGCCCTCCACCGAAGATCAACAGGACGGTGGTCGCCAGGCCGAGGAGCAGATTGGCCCTGATGCCATCCGGCTCTTCGGTTGGATTCGTCGGGATCAGTTCGCTTTCGCTACCGACCGCGGCATATGATGACACGGTCCCGGTAGAGCAATACTTCACATATGCCTGCCTGCCCCTTTCCACGGCGGAACGACAATGTGCGGCCAGACCCAAGAGCAGATTGGTCCGGATGCCATTCGGCTCTGGCTTTGCCCCAACCGATTGGCTTTCGCCACCGACCGCAGCATATGACGACGTGGTCATGTTAGGCACTAAGCAATACCTCACGCATGGCCGCTTGCACCTTGCTGCAGCGGGACGACAGTATTTGGCCGCGGGAAGGGCCGGATCACATTTGCCAGAACGTCTTCGCGCGAGCCAAAGGAATGGAGCATACCATTCGACAAGACGAGCACCTGATCGATGTTGACGAGAGCTGACGGACGATGCGCAACAACGATTGCGATGCCACCACGTTCGCGCACTGCCAGGATTGCCCCGGCTAGGGCAACGTCGCCGTCGGCATCCAGATTGGAATTTGGTTCGTCGAGAACGACAAGGAATGGATCGCCATAAAGCGCTCTGGCTAGCCCGACGAGCTGCCTCTGCCCAGCCGACAGGGCCGCTCCGCCTTCACCGATGCGCGTTTGGAAACCTTCCGGCAGCCGCATGATCATCTTGTCCACGCCAGCAGCCTTGGCGGCTGCCAGCACGCCTTTTGCGTCGCTCTTGCCGCCGAATCTTGAAATGTTGTCTGCGATCGTTCCATCGAACAGCTCAACGTCCTGCGGCAGGTAGCCGATATGAGTGCCGAGCAGCTCCGAATTCCATTGATCGAGCGCGGCGCCGTCCAACCTTACCGTTCCGCGAAGCGGCTTCCATGCCCCGACCAAAGCACGCACGAGCGTTGTCTTGCCAGAGCCGGTCGGGCCGACGATCGCCAACCCCGCGCCCCTCGATAAGCGAAAGCTTACATTGATGAGCGTTGGTCTCTGCAGACTTGGTGGCGCGACCGTCAGTTCCTCGACCGCAAGCTGTGTCTGTGGACGCGGCAGTTCCATAGGGTCTTTCTGGCTGCCGAAAGCATCCAGTGCTGCCGCCAGACCGGAATAGCTTCGGCGGGTAGCCAGAAACCCTCTCCAGTTTGCGATCGCCACATCGACCGGCGCCAATGAGCGGCCCAGCAATATGGACGATGCGATGATGACGCCGGGCGAAGCCTCGCCGCCGATCACGAGGTAGGCACCAAGCCCGAGCACGGACGATTGCAGGGCCATTCGGAGTGTTTTCGACAATGAACTCGCTGCGCCGACGACATCGGAGAGCTGTTCCTGGTTCTTGAGGTAAAGATGACTGATCTCATTCCAGCGCCGACCGAGCTGGGCTGAAAGGCCCATCGCCTGAACAACCTCCGCGTTGCGGCGGCCGGAATCGGCAAGAAGCCGCTGTGCCACGAGCGTTTCAGACGCACGCGCGGCGGGTTTGCGGGCAACGACTTCCGCGACGACCGTCAAAAGCACGACAGCAGCTGCGCCGATGGTTGCCAACACACCAAGCGAAGGGTGCAGCAGATAGATGACCACCATATAAAACGGTATCCAGGGAGCGTCGAAGACGACTGTCGGACCCAGTCCGGAAAGAAAGCCGCGCAACTGGTCCAGATCGCGAAGTGGCTGCACACGGTTCGCATCCTGCCCAGCGGTAAGCGGCAGGGAAAGCGAGGCAGCGAACGCCTTTTGCTGCAGATCTCTGTGCAGGCGGCTGCCGATGCGGACCAACAGGCGAAGCCTGACGAAGTCGAGGAGCCCATAGACCGCGTAGAGGCCCAGCATCCCGATCGTAAATCCGACGAGAGTCGGAATGCTCTGCGAAGGCAGCACACGATCGTAGATCTGGAGCATGTAGACGGAGCCGGTCAAGGCGAGAACGTTTATCACCGCCGAGAAAACCCCGACGCCGATCAATCCGTGCATTGAGCCGAACATGGCGGAACGTAGATCGGGCGAGCGCCCTTGCGTTGGCTTCATGATCTGCGATCTTTCGTGCGAAATTGCCGCGCGAACGTGTTTGTCCTGTCGATGATGGGTAAACCCTCTTGCATTGCGGGAAGCGGCTGCTTTCCGTTAGCTACTGAAACATTACGTTTTGCTTACGTATGTGCCTTTTGATTAAAATGAAGCAAAATCGTGACGCAGGACCGAGAATTCTGGAATTGGCTTTGCAAGGCTGGGGATAACCGGGGTGCGAAACCGGATATTCCCAATGATGAGACAATATTCCCAACCGCGCGACAGATGAGCCGTCCGTGATCACCCTTTGTTACATCATGTCGTCAAAGCCTATGGCGACGAGTGTTTTTCGATTTGCCCATCGAAAATTTTATGAATTTGAGATACACTTAACTGGGGCGCAATTGTCGGACGCCAGCGCCGGCAAAGTCAGGAAGGCGGGATTGTCGTGAGCGAAGAGATCAGTGTCGCCGATGCCTACAGCAAAGGCCGTACTAAATTCATGGGGCTGGAGTTGCTCATCGCGCCCGGTGCGCTCGTTCCCCGGCCGGAGACGGAGTTGCTCGGCACGACCGCTCTCGATGTTCTGAGTCAAATGAACCTGCCGGCGCCGCGCGTTATCGACATGTGCTGCGGGGCCGGCAATCTGGCATGCGCCATCGCGCACTACGCGCCCACCGCGCGTGTCTGGGCAAGCGACCTCACCGATGGATGCGTCGAAGTCGCGCGCCGCAACGTCGCTCATCACGGCATGGCGGATCGCGTGTCAGTGCTTCAGGGCGACTTGTTCAGTGCGTTCTCAGGCTTGGCGCTTGATGGCACGATCGACATGATCGTCTGCAACCCGCCTTACATTTCGGAAAAGCGGCTCGATGGCGACCGCGCGCATCTGACCGAACTCGAACCGCGTGAAGCGTTTGCAGCCGGCCCCTATGGCCTGAGCATCCATATGCGGGTGATCAAGGACGCACCGCGTTACTTGCGGTGCGGAGGCATCCTGCTCTTCGAGGTCGGCCTCGGACAGGACCGGCAGGTCATCAGCCTGCTGGAGCGTTCCAAGACCTACGAAACCATCCGCGCGGTTACGAACGAAGCCGGCGAGGGCAGGGTGGTTGTGGGACACACCACACTGCAAGCGTGAGCCATGCCCGGGCTGCGGCAGGCTCGGTTGCGCTGTCGGCGGCATACAGCTCCGCAGTTCTCGGCAATCAGTTCTTCTTGCGGAGGACGTATTGCGCAATTCCTTGAATGGAATCGAGGTTCTCCGGCAGGAGCTCGCTGTCTTCGACGGTGATACCGAAGGTCTCCTCGATAAAGCCGATAACCTCGAGTACCCCTGTCGAGTCGACGATGCCTTGATCGAGAAGGGACGTGTCGCTCTCCAGCGCATCCGCGTCGGCAATGTAGAAATTCGACGCCAGGAAAGCGCGAATCTGATCCCTGCAGGTTTCGGCCCTATCCTTGGTAGACAACATTGAATTCTCCTCCGATACAAAAGATGAATGCTGATCAATTTCATCCAGAAACCGCCTCATGACAGGGCTGTTTTTTTGAGTTTGCCCGTGTCTGTCATCGGTAGGCTGGGTACGATCACGATGGACTTCGGAACCATGAAGTTCTCCAACCGTCTCTGACATTCTTTCTGCAACTGCCTTTCGTCGATGATTCTTCCTTGCTCCATCACGACAAACGCCTTGACCGCTTGCCCGAGAAGCTCGTCCGGAACGCCGATGACCGCGGCTTCCCGTACGCCGGCGATATCCAACAGCGCGTTTTCCACCTCCTTCGGCGCTACTTTCTCTCCTCGCGATTTTATGATCTCGTCGCCGCGACCGATGAAGTAGAGGTATCCCTCCGTGTCCATTCGGCAGTAGTCGCCGGTATACAAGACCTGCTCACCCGGCAACGGGCCGGGTTTGAGTTTTCTGGCCGTGGCTTCCGGCTTGCCCCAATAGCCCTTCATCACCGTCGCTCCGCGGATGACGAGTTGGCCAACGACATCAGGGCCGACCGGCCTGTCATGCTCGTCGACAATCCACATTTCCGTGTTCGGGATGGCGACCCCGACGCTCAATGGCTTTCGCTCAAGGTCTTCCGGCGGCAGATAGGTGCAGCGCTTGCATTCGGTGAGGCCATACATTGAATAGATGCGCGCATCCGGAAACAGGTCCTGCAGCATGAGAATGTGCTTGAGCGGCAGGGCGGCCGCGGTGTTCGTGACGTAGCGAATGCTCGAAAAGTCATGATCTTTCAGCGACTTGAGATCCGAGAGTGCGGCGAAAATGGTCGGCACGCCGGGAAAACCTGTCACCCTCTCTTGTTTGATCAGCCCGAGGATCTGCGCCGGGAAGGCGAACGAGCGTTCAAGCACCAGCCGAGCGCCGGTGCGAAACGCCATGATCATCTGGTACAGGCCATAATCGAAGGCGAGAGGCAGGACGTTGAGGATCACCTCGTCTTCGCACAGCTCCAGGTATGAAGCGATCGAGGTGCACGCGGTTGTCATGTTCCTGTGCGTCAGCATCACGCCCTTGGGTTCACCTGTCGACCCGGACGTGTAGATGATGGCAGCGAGATCGATATCGATGCAGCGGCGCGCCGGCGGTGCGCTGCCGCCGGCGGCGACCGCGGTGTCCCAGCGCACGGCGTGCGGCAATCCCGTCAACTCCGGGTCGACGATCGGCCCGGAGACGATTACCCGGCGCAATGACGGGCAGTTGCGTGCCGGTTCGCTGAAGATCGAGTGCAGGTGCCTGTCCGTTATCAGTGCCGTCGGTCGGCAATCGTTGAGCAGATAATCAAGCTTGTCGCTTTTGGTGAGCGGATTGACGATGCACACAACGGCATTCGCCTTGAGCACCGCCCAAAAGGCGATGACCGTCTCGACGGTGTTGTCGGCGAAGATCATCACGCGATCGCCGCGTGCGACCCCAGCCGCGGCCAGATGTTGCGCGATGGCGTTGGAGCGCGCTTCGAGGTCGCCATAGGTGACACATTGCCCGCCGCACACCAGCGCCACCTTCTCACCGACCCGGCTGGCGGCGTGGGTGAGGTAGTCATGCAGCAGTGGTACGGCGCCATGCATCATGCCAGCACCCTTTCGCGATGCTCGTGGTCAACGTCGACGGTGAGGTCGACCCTGCGAGCTCCACCAGGACGACTTACGACAAACTGCTGGTGAAGGAGCTGGGTCGACAGCACGCCGACCAGCGCCATGTTGTCGGAGTTGGAGAGATCGCCGTCGCCCGCCCTGGCTCGACACTTGTCCAGCAGCCGCGTGACCGACTTCGGATCGAAAACGTTCGCCTCGCGTAGCGCCGTCTCCGAAAGCGCTTCGCGGACATAGGCCGGAGCATCGTCGGCGACGAAGCAAAGCGCATTGGGCGCCCGGTAAGGCTGCTTCTTGCGGGCCACGATTTCCGACGGCACGATCGGTTCCGCCACCCGCTTCAACACGTGCTTTTCGTCGAGGACGCGCAGCTTATAGGCCGCCGGAAGCGAATTCGCGAGCGTCACAAGTTCATCGTCCAGGAACGGGAAGCGCCCCTCGACGGAATGGGCCATGAGCATCCTGTCCCCTTGCGAGGAAAGCAGGTATCCCGACATCAGCGTCTGGATCTCGAGATACTGGTCCTGCGCGAGAGAGCCCCATCGCGAAAACTCCGCGGGCAAGCGGGCGATCAGCTCGGGCACGGCACTGCGGCGCTCGGACTCGGCACGCATGTCGGCGGAGAACAATCGCTTGATGGCGCTGGTGGTGCGCCAGCGTGTGTCATGCGCAAAGCCGGGCGTGTCATAGGCCTGGATATCGCGCCCGAAGAACTGGCGCGCCATTGCTTGCTGATGCACCGGCGAGCGGCTGAGATAGGGATAAAGGCGCTCCAGCAGCCGTGAGCGTCGCGTCGATGCGGGCTGGCGTCCCCAGAAACGGCGAACCTTGCCTTCGCGGAACAGGTCGTAGCCAGCGAACATTTCGTCAGCTCCTTCGCCGGTCAGTACGACCTTGATGCCGTGTTCTCGCACCAGCCTCGAGAGCAGGAACAGCGGCGCAGGCGCGGTCCTCAGGATTGGACGCTCGGTGTGGTAGATCACCTCAGGAAAGACCTCAGCGATGTCGCTGCGCGAAACCACCACCTCATGGTGCTCGCTCCCGGTCGCGCCGGCGACCAGGCGCTGGAAACGGGTCTCGTCATACTCGGCGTCGGCAAAACGCAGGGAGAAGGTCTGGAACCGTTCGCCGGCGTAGCGCCTTCCCAGCGCGGCAACCAGCGAACTGTCGAGCCCACCGGACAGATAGCAGCCGACCGGCACGTCGGCCTGCACGATCCTGAGCGCCGTCGCCGCCTCCAGGGCGCCGCGCACCTCGTCCACCGCGTCGTCGAGCGAGCCGGTGAATTCGTCACCGCGGGGACCGGAAATTTCGGGGTAGCAAGGCTTCCAGAAGGCCCGCTCGCGAACGGTGTCCCTGTCGTAAATGCGGACATGTCCCGGGGTGAGTTCGCTGATCCCCTGAAATACGCCTTGCGGCGGCACGACTGTCCAGAGTGTGAAAGTCTGATCGATGCCGGCTGGATCGAAGGCACGGGGTATATCCACGTCGGCCGCGAAAATGGCTTTCACTTCGCTGGCAAAGTAAAGGCGCCCCCCATGCTCGCAGAAATGCAAGGGGCAGATGCCAAACCGATCGCGCGACAACACGAGACGACCCGCCACAGAGTCCCAGATTGCGACCGCCCATTGCCCATTCATCCGCGCGAAGGCGGCCTCACCCCACGCGCGATAGGCATGGACGATGACCTCTGTGTCGCTATGGGTGCGGAAGCGGTGGCCGAGGGCGATCAACTTTTCACGCAGCTCGAGATAGTTGAAGATCTCGCCGTTGAAGACGATCCAAGTCGTGTCGCCTGTGTCGGCGAGCGGCTGCTGGCCGTTCGAAAGATCGACGACAGACAGGCGGGCATGCGCCAAACCCGCGCGTTTGTCCCGGTAAAGGCCGCGTTCGTCCGGACCGCGATGCGAGAGCGCACCCACCATGCGCATCAGCGCTTCGCGCGAAGGGGGCGCCGCGGCGCCGCTCAGCGACACGATTCCGGCGATACCGCACATCGGCTAGTCCTCGCCCACTGCAGCGGACAGCAAAGGCCGTGCGTGAAGATAGCGTGCGGCACGCCGTTTGCTGTCGATGTCCTTGAAGACTTTCTGAACCTGGGCTGCGGTAAGGCCGGCAGCTGCCGCGACCTCATCGGCAGAAATTCCATGGTTCAAGCCGTAGAGGCACAGATCCATCAGATGATAAGGCAGGGCGAAATAGAATTCCTCCTGACTCTGGGCCATGGAGAAGGTGTCCGTGGTCGGCGGCCGCCGCCGGATCTCTTCATCCACCCCAAGGTATTCAGCCAGCTGGTAGACCTGGGTCTTGTAGAGGTGGACGATCGGCATCAGATCGGCAATCCCGTCGCCCTGCTTGACGAAAAAGCCTTGGTCATGCTCCAGGCGGTTTGGCGTACCTGCCACAGCGTAGTTGAGGCGGTCCGCATGGTAGTACTCGGTCATTTTGCGCAGGCGTTGCTTGTAGTTGGTTGCAGCGACGATCTGCAGATAGGCAGCCGGCGACAGACGCACCGTATCGGTCTTGCCCTCGGGGTCCTGAACCGTGAGGCGCGTGATGTTGAGACCGTTGCTCTCGAGAACCGACGCGAGCACCAGCTTGCATTTCCAGCCGTCGCCATATTGGGGAACGACGGTCTGGATCGCTTCGATCTGCCGGCGATAGGCGCCGACGGCCTCAAGGGCCGGTGCTATGTCTTCCAGAATCGTATCGATGCCAAGCTGGGCTGCGACGCTGCGGCCAAGCCTTAGCGAATCGCCGGAGGAATGGCGCTCCGGCATGAATATCCCTAGGACTTTGTCTTTCCCGAACGCGCGTGCGCATAACGATGCGACAACGGAGCTGTCGATACCGCCGGAGAGGCCGACAACCACGCCACGACGTCGCAGTGTGCCAAAAACCTGCTCGCGCAGGATTTGAACGATGCGATCGACCTCCATGCGAGCATCGAGCACCAGCGCGCCCATGCTGAATTCTGAGATTATGTCGATGGTCTGTACTCCCGATTACGAACCTCGGTTGAAGAATAGGTTTGCTCCACCGCCTTCTCGATGAGCGGGCGGTTGATGACGAGATGGGGCTCTGTGACCATATCGAAGTGACTACCAACGACCGGAATCACATCCAGATGCGCGAAAGCGCCATCCCATCCTATGGCCAGAGGCATTTTGGGCCGAGCGCAGCGGAAGAGGGTTCCCGTGATCGGCAGCGTCCGTCTGGGTATCGCCAACCATTGGTAGAAGGCTCGTCCCCGCAACTGCCCCTGCAGTTCCAGTTTGGTTCTGAAGCTCGTCGCGTTGAACTCGTCCCGGGCGTAGCGATCGAGGATGCGGGCGAGCTGCCTCTCGAAGCCAGTTTTGACGGCGACTTTTGCAAGGAAGCGGCAAACCATCCGGTCAGCGGTCACTCGGTTGGTCCGGATCCGATCGAATGTGCGGGTAACCATCTCCCAATAGGTGCTGCGCTCGCCGAGGAGACTCGTGTCGAGGATTCCCAGGAACTTCACAGTTCGCCCCGCGGCCAGCAGACGCTCCGCAACCTCGAACGCGACGGCGCCGCCGAGCGAATGGCCGAGAAGTCGGACATGACCCGTGGGCTGGGCGCGGCGGATCTGTTCGACCGCGGAGTCGGCCATGTCGGCGACGGTGTTTTGTCCGCGCAATATCATAGCCAGGGTAGGGTACTTGATGGGGGTCACTCGTGCGATCTTGCTCATCGAGGATGCAAAGGTAGCAAAGCTCGGACCATAGCCAACGGACCCCGGGAGCAGAAAAAGAATAGGAGGATCGTACTTCTGCGCGCGCGCGCGCAGGTCGCCTGCCTGTACCGACACCACCGCCTTGACCATTTCGTCCACGCTCATCCCGACCGTGAAGCCCTCGAGGCTGAGTTCCTGCCCGATGGCGCTTTCTATTTCCATGACGCAAAGCAGCAGCTTCAGCGAATCTCCGCCGGCCTCATCCCAGCGTCCAGCAGCGACGCGCGTGTCGAGGATATTGCTCCACGCCTGCTGCACTATCCGATGGACGTTCAGTTCGCTTCCTGCATTGGGCAGCGGGGCCGGCGCGGTCTTTCTGGCTGAAAGATCCATTTCAGCAAGCGTCGCCATGTCGGCCTTCCCGCTCGGCAGGCGTGGAATCGCGTCTATCGTGTGCAGTCGCAAGGGATGCAGCACCGGCGGCAGCTTCGTCCTGACTAGCTGGCGAAGCTCATCCGCAAAGGCCGCACCTGGCGGGCGCCGAGGAACGGCGAATGCGACAAGCTCATTTGCCGCAGTCACGATTGCCACGGTATCCTCCACAGAAGGCGCACTACGCAACATCCGCTCGAGCTCGGCAGGCTCGATGCGTCGACCATTGATCTTTATCTGGCGCCCCTTGCGGCCGACGATCCGCAGCAGGCCATGACTGTCAAGTTGGACGAGGTCACCCGTCGCGAAGATCCGAAGATCCGGGTCATCCGGGTCCGATGCCACCGGCACGACGGCGCCGTTCTCCCAATGGCCAAGCAGGACATACGGGCTTCTTATCATGAGCTCTCCGATCTTACCCGGCTGAACGCGGCGCCCCTTTTCGTCGACAATCGCGAACGTGATTCCTGGGAGCAGCCAGCCAACCGGAACCGAGGCGCCTTGCTGCGGCCAGTCTTGCGGCAAGAACCATTGCGAGCCGGTGGTCTCGGTTGACGAGTAACCGATCTGGATCAGGCAAGTGCTCGAAACGGTTTTGCGCAGCAGGGCGATATCGGCCCATGACACCTTCTCCCCCCCGATCCGGGCCACTCTGAGCGAGCGGAAGGCGTCAGCTGGTTTGTCTGCCATGAGTGCCCGAAGCAACGCCGGCACCAGATAGGTGACCGTCACGCCGTCGGATTCCGCTAGGCGCTGGACCGCGCGCAAGCCAACGACGCCCACCTCGATCAGATGCAAGGTCGCACCGGTGAGAAGGGCGGCGAGAACCTCCCGGCAACCGGCGATCGTGGCAGGCCCGGTCAAGGGCAGGAAAACATCGTCCGAATTGATGTGGCATGCGTCGACATATTGCTGAACCCGCAAAAGCAGGCTGCGCTGGCTGTTGACGATGCCTTTGGGATGGCCGGTGCTGCCTGAAGTATAGAGCACGACCGCGGGCGCGTCGACCGAGACGGAACAAGACTGGGGTATCGGCTGGACTTGCGGCGTGATGCTAGTGGTCGCATCGATCCAGTGGATATCCTGAGCCAAACCGACAGCACGACCATCGCCGTCGCCTATAACCGCTGAAAGCCGCGCCGCAACGACAATATCCTTGGATCGCGACTCGGGATCTCTCGCGTTGAGTGGCACGGAAGGTCGCCCAATCGCCATGCTCGCCAGCATGGCTACAGGATACCAGGCCGAGTTGGCCTGAAGGATCCCGATCGCCTGTCCGTTGGGAACGACGGCCGCAATTCGGTGGGACAGCATCTCGACGGCTTGGAAAAGCTGGGAATACGTCAAACGAGTGGTGCCGTCGCTGATCGCGAGCTTGTCGGGATATTGGCTGGTGATGCTCCTCAGATGGTCGAAGACGGTAACATTTGCAAAATCGACACCCATCCGTTGATAAGGGCGCAGGACAGGACCGCCCTGATCAAGTGCGTATTCCGGGACGTTTGACCACCTACGGGAGTCCGCTGGCTGACAATCCGCCCGTAGATCCAGACGCGCCTTTTCTGATCCCAAATATGCCGGAGACATGAGCTGCCCACGCTAAGATTAAGGTCACTTATCG
>NZ_SUEO01000003.1:0-11648 GCF_004962925.1 Mesorhizobium sp.
GCCTGCTCGAACGGGTCATCGAAGAGCAGGCGCGCGGCTCGGCCGAGAAGGCGGATGCCATTCGCGCCGACATTGCCGGGCTGATCGGTCACGATCTGTCGAAGCTCAAGCCCGGCTCGCCGGAAGCGATGGAGATCAAGGCCAAGCTAATCCAGCGCGGCGCCTGGTCGCAATATCTGGAAGTGGGTATCGGCCCCGATGCCGAGATCTTCACCAAATGCCAGCCGATGGCGTCGGTCGGCTTCGGCGCCGATGTCGGCCTGCATCCGGTGTCTACCTGGAACAATCCGGAGCCGGAGATCGCCATGATCGCCGCCAGCAGCGGCCGGATCGTCGGCGCGACGCTCGGCAACGACGTCAATCTGCGCGATGTCGAAGGGCGCTCGGCGCTGTTGCTCGGCAAGGCCAAGGACAACAACGCCTCGGCAGCACTCGGCCCGTTCATCCGCCTGTTCGACGATAGCTTTTCCATCGATGACGTGAAGCAAGCCACCGTGCGCCTGAAGGTCGAGGGTGAGGACGGTTTCTCGCTGGAGGGTGCAAGCTCGATGGCCGAGATCAGTCGCTCGCCGGAGGAGCTGGTCGCGGCCGCCATGGGTTCGCATCATCAATACCCGGACGGGCTGGCGCTTTATCTCGGCACCATGTTCGTGCCGTCGAAGGATCGAGGCGAAAAGGGCAAGGGTTTTACGCACAAGGTTGGCGACATCGTCACCATCTCGTCGGAGAAATTCGGCGCCCTGGTCAACCGTGTGCGGCTGTCGCCTGACTGCCCGCACTGGACCTACGGCGCCAGCCATCTGATGCGCGATCTAGCCAAAGCCGACCTTATCTAGGTTCCCGTCCCGCCTGCGCCTCGTCTTCGGCGACGAGGATCCGCCTGCCTGGAAAATATCAGCCAGACTGATGCAATCTGATGGGACTTCTGATGGCGCCTCGGGTTGCGCCAACTACCACTGGCAAATGGAGGCTTGCCATCGATCGAAAAAGCGGATGCTCTGATGTATCCAGAGCGGCGCTGGCAAGAAAATACGATCAGGGTTTTGCCGTGATCGTCGTCGGAGGGAGGCAGTTTTCAAAATGGGAGGAAATCAAATGCTGACAAGGCTACGACTATTTGTATTCGGCTTGATCATGGCGCTGGCCATTCCGGCGGCGGCGCAGGCCAAGACCTTCTACTGGATTTCGCATGGCGGCCCGGCCGACCCGGTCTGGACCTACTTCCTCGCCGGCGCTAAGCAATGGGCGGCGGATACCGGCAACACCGTCAACACCTCGTTCCACAGTAACGACGTGGCATCCCAGCAGGAGGCCGTTCGCGCGGCCATCGCCGCCAAGGCCGACGGCATCACCACCACCAGCCCCGACCCGGGCAGCCTTATCGAGCTCGCTAAGGAAGCACGGGCGGCGAACATCCCGATCATCAACTTCAACACACCCGATCCGAAGGCGGACTTCAACGCCTATGTCGGCGGCGACAACGTCACCTTCGGCAAGAACTGGGCGCAGTATCTGGTCGACAAGGGCCTGGTGAAAAAGGGCGATTTCGTCTGGATGCCGGTCGAAATCCCGGGCGCCACCTATGGCGTCCAGGAAGAAGAAGGCATTAAGAGCGTTTTCGAGCCACTCGGCATCACTTATGAGATCACCGAGGCGACGCTCGATCAGGCCGAAGCGATCAACCGCATGGTCGACTACCTCACCGCCAACAGGGCCAAGGTCAAGGCGATCATCGGCCTCGGCGATCTGGTGACCGGCTCGATCAAGCGGGTGTTCGACCAGGCTGGCATCAAGCCGGGCGAAATCCCGGTGGTCGGCTGGGGCAACTCGCTCGACACCACCCAGGAGGTGCTGACCGGCTATGTCAATGCCGGGCAGTGGCAGGATCCGCAGGCGACCAGCTATGTGGCGCTTTCGCTCGCCAACATGGCCGCCAGCGGCATTCCCCCCGGCTTCGACGTGACCACCGGCGCGCTCTACGAAAAGGACACCGCGCAGGTCTACGACGACATCCTGTCCGGCAAGTAAAACCGCGATCGGGATGATCGCGGCGGCGCCTGCCGCGGTCATCCCCATCATTTCGCCGCCTCGAATCCGACTTGTGCGGTGCCGGGTTTGGTCAGTTCCAACCATGTCGCGGGTCCAACGTGGAAAATAGTTCTATCATCCAACGCTCGATCGCCAGGCCGGAATTCGGGCCCTTCGTGCTGCTTGTGGTCGAGCTCGCCGTGTTCTGGGGGTTCAACCACGACTTCCTGTCGCCGCAGAACATCAGCAACATACTGGCCTTCACGGTCGAGCTCGGCCTGATCGCGCTGGCGATGACGCTGTTGATGACATCGGGCGAATTCGACCTCTCGGTCGGATCGCTGTTCGGCTTCTCGCCTGTCTTGATGTGGACACTCTTCAACAGCGGCCTCACCTCGCTGGAAGCCGGCTTCGTCGTGGCCTTGCTGGTTGCCGCCTTCATCGGGCTGGTCAATGGCTGGTTCGTGACGCAGCTCAAGATCCCGTCCTTCCTGGTGACGCTCGGCATGCTGCTGGTGGTGCGCGGCACCGCCCTGTTCGTCACCAACGGATTTCCGCAACGCACCTGGAGCGCCGAAGGCAGCTGGCTCGCCGAGGCGCTGGTCGGCGATTTCTTCATCGGGCCGTTCCGCATCTACATGTCGCTGTTCTGGTTCATCGCAGCCGCGATCGCGCTCGGCTACGTGCTGACGCAGAGCCGGACCGGCAACTGGATCCAGGCAGCCGGCGGCAACCCCAATGCGGCGAAGGCTCGTGGCGTCAACGTCAGCGGCGTCAAGATCGGCCTGTTCATCCTGTCATCGATCATGGCTTCGCTTGCCGGCGTCATCAGCTCGTTGCGCACCTCCGCCGCCAATCCCAACAGCGGCACCGGCTACGAGCTCGAAGTGATCGCCATGGTGGTGATCGGCGGCACGGCGCTGACCGGCGGACGCGGCACTATCATCGGAACCGTGCTCGGCATCCTGATCCTGCGCGTCATGCGCAACGGCATCGTGCTGATCGGCGTGCCGGGCCTTGCCTACAACATCTTCATCGGCGCCATCATCCTCGGCATGATGGCGCTCCACTCATGGCTGGAACGCCGGCATCAGGCAGGGACTTGAACCATGGCTGAACCGCTTGTCCGCATGGAAAACATCCGCAAGTCCTACGGGCGCGTGCAGGCGCTCGTCGATGCCAATTTCCATGTCAATGAAAGGGAGATCGTCGGTCTGCTCGGCGACAATGGTGCCGGCAAATCGACGCTGATCAAAGTGCTGTCGGGTGCGGTTCCGCTGACCAGCGGCGACATCTTCATTCGCGGCAAGAAGGTGGACTTCCGCAGCACCAGCGACGCCATCGCCCACGGCATCGAGACGATCTACCAGGATTCGGCGCTGGTGACGCAATTGTCGATCGCGCGCAATCTGTTTCTCGGGCGCGAGCCGATCAAACCGCCGCGTTTCCTCAACCGCATGGACCAGGAAGCGATGAACGTGGTCGCGCGCGACTTGCTCAAGCAGGTCGGCATTTCGAAAAACATCCCGTCGACCACACCGATCGGCTCACTCTCCGGCGGTGAGCGGCAGGCCGTGGCGATCGCGCGCGCCATGCATTTCGACAGCGACCTCATCATCCTCGACGAGCCGACCAACAATCTTGGCGTCGCCGAGACGCAAGGCGTGCTGAGCTTCGTGCGCAGCGCTCGCGATTCGGGCCATTCCTGCATCTTCATCGCCCACAACATCCATCACGTCTTCCAGGTGGTCGACCGCATCGTCGTCATGCGCCGCGGCAAGGTGGTCGCCGACGATATCGATCCGAAGAACACCAACGTCGCGGAAGTCGAACGGATCATCACCGGCATGTCCGACGAGGAGATCCACGACGCCATCGTCCAGGGGAAGCAATCGCAGGGCTGAGCGGGCCAGGCGCAAGCCGGTTGGCCGTATGTCTGGTACAGGATCACATCAGCTCCTATGACTGCGACAATGAAAGCCACCGTTGCGGATATCGCCAGAAGCTGTGGGCTGTCGACCGCGACGGTCGACCGGGTGCTGAACAATCGGCCGGGCGCAAGTGCTGCCAACCGGCAGCGGGTGATGGAGGCGGCCAAGCAGCTCGGCTATCTGCCGGTCGTGGATCAGGTCGTGCTGCCCTCGCGGCCGGCGCATCTGGAATTCTTCCTGCCGATCGGCTCCAACGCCTTCATGATGGATCTGGCAAATCATATCGAGGATTATGCGGCGCGCCTGCCGCTCGTCGCCTCCTGCCGGATCCACAAGCTCGCCGGCATCTCGCCGAGCGCGTTGCAAACGGCCGTCGAAAACCTCTCGCTCAAGGCAAACGGCGTCGGCGTCATCGCGATCGATCATCCGAGAACGCGCAACATCCTGCGCGAGATCGTCGAGGCCGGCATCCGCCTGGTCACGCTGGTGTCGGACGTTCCCGGCGCACCGCGATCGGCCTATGTCGGCATCGACAACCGTGTGGCCGGCCGCACCGCGGCGCTGTTGATGGGACGCTTCCTGGGCGGGCGCCCGGGCCACCTGGCAATGGTCGTCGGCTCACGCTCCTACCGCGGGCATGAGGAACGCGAAATGGGCTTTCGCTCCGTGCTCAGCGAGGAGTTCCCCAATCTGACCGTCACCAGTGCCGTCGAGATCAACGACGAGCCTGATATCAGCTACACGGCGACGATGAAGGCGCTGCACAACGAGCCGGAGCTGCTCGGCATCTATTGCGTCGGCGCCGGGCGCTCCGGCGTGGCGAAAGCGCTGCTGGAAGCCAAGCCGAGAAGGAAGCCGGTGTTCATCTGTCACGACCTGACAAGGGCGACACGCGGCTATCTCGTCGACGATCTGCTTGACGTCGTCATCGACCAAAACGCACGGCTGATCGCCGAGCAGTCGGTCATTCGCCTGCTCGGCTCGATCGCTTCCTCGGCGCCCTATTTGACGCGGAAGTTCATCGAACCGCGCCTGATCTTCAAGGAAAACGTCCCGGTGCAGTGACGCCGCGCAAGGGCGACGTTCAATCTGCCCCATAGTTAAGATTCGGTTGATACAGCAAATCTGCACATCTGCTATGCATCTTTCGTTATTGCCGAATCATTGGGCAATCGGTAGTTTCGCAGGTGTCGGCCATCTACTCCTCCCAGATGCGATGCCGACGCTGAGTGCGGTACACCTCCTCCCGTGCCGTATTCGAAATCAAGCCCGCTGCCACCTCCTCCCGGCAGCGGGCTTTTTTGTTCCGGCTCCGGGTGTGGGCAAAGGCTGGGGTCATGACCTTCACCGTAGGGGCGATCGCCACCGGCTTGGTCGGTGAGCGGCCGAGCATGTTGCAGCCGCGATCAGCGGATCCGTCGGAATCCCGTCACACTTGTCACTCTCACCAATTCGCTATCGGTCCTATCCTTACCAAGGCAACAGGTCGCGCCGGAGATGCGGCGACAGACCGGCAAAGGAGAAGCGCGATGACGATACATCCGAACGGACAAAAGAGCATTCGGCGGCGCGGCTCGCAATGAATACGCCGCCGATCGTTTCGCCGCTTGGGAGACTATCTGGCCCTAAAAGAGGTGATCAGGCCTTCCGCCATGCGGACGAATTGCGCGCTGGGGCCCTCGGCTCCGACGCTTTGAAGGCTGACGCGGGCACCCTCCAGCAGCAGCGACAATGTATCGGCGAGAAGCTCCGCCTGCCCGATGCCGGCATCCCGGCACAAGCCGACCAGACGGTCGCGCTGGGCCTGCTTGAGCTCCTTGATCACCCGACGGGCGGGATGGTCGGTCTCGCTCAACTCGATGGCGGCGTTCGCCATGTCGCAACCGCGACCGTCCATCAACAGGCAATCGGCAGCCATCCGAACCCAGGCGTGCAGCTGCGCAAGCTTGTCGCCCGGATGCTCGGCCTCGAACTTCTGCCACATCGCGTTGGCGCTGCATGCGGTCGCCCGCAGGCATTCGATGACCAGGTCGTCCTTGGACTCGAAATGACGATAGAGCGTCATCTTATTGGTACCAGCGGCCTCAGTGATCGCGTCGACGCCGACGCCCTTGATGCCATGCTTGTGGAACATATCCCGTGCCGTCTCCAGGATGCGATCCCGGGGGCGGATGCGTTCCGCAGCGCCGTCTTCCATCAAAACCTCCTTGGTTTCCGGGGTTTCCGAAAAATCCCTCGGCCCACCTCTTGACTAGGGTGTTACCGGTCTGTAACTTCTAGATGTTACTTACTGGTAACACCCCAATTGCCTCGTGTCAAATCTCGCAGGCGCCTGTGAATAGCCTCCGCCGAATCGGCCCAGGCATGAAACTGCGCCCTAGGCGACTTTTGGCCGCGACCAAGAAGACCACCCGATCTGCGGCGTACGCCGGGGATCGCAAGCGAGGAGCCGCTACGATGTCGCAGCGCAAAGATTTGACGATCGACGAAGTTGTGAAGGATCCGATGATCCGGATGCTGATGAAGGCCGACCGCGTCGACCCGCGCTCTTTCGAGACGATGCTGCGTACGCTTGCGGATGCGCAAGGGTACGGCAGCAAGGCGCCGCCTCGTTTTCTGGAAGATTCGGGTCAAAGGCGCATCAAGAGGCTGTCCAGAGTGGCCAAGGCCTTTGGCGAGGCGAGAGCATCGGGCGAGGCGTACGTGTCATGGTAAACTTCTTCATCCACCGACCGATCTTCGCATCGTCGATCGCCATCATCATGGTGCTCGCCGGGGCGATCTGCTATTTCCTGCTGCCTGTCTCGCAGTTTCCAGACATCACGCCACCTCAGGTCGTGGTCAGCGCCAATTACCCGGGCGCCAGCGCGCAGGTTGTGGCCGACACCGTCACGACGCCGCTCGAACAGCAGATCAACGGCGTTCAGGGGATGACCTATATGTCGTCGTCGAGCTCCAATGACGGCTCGTCGACGATCACCATCACCTTCGAGGTCGGCTATTCCCTGAGCACCGCCGCCGTCGACGTCCAGAACCGCGTGTCGCAGGCGGCGTCCTCGCTGCCGGCCATCGTCAACCAGGGCGGCGTGACGATCAAGAAGCAGAATCCGAATTTCGTCCTGATCGTCAACCTCACCTCGCCCGACGGCTCCGTCGATCCGGTCGCGCTCAGCAACCTCGCCTACCTGCAAGTGGTCGACCCGCTGAAGCGCCTGCCCGGCGTCGGCGACGTGCAGATCTTCGGCGAGCGGCGCTATTCGATGCGCGTATGGCTCGATCCCGACAAGCTCGCCAATCTCGGTATCACCGCCGTCGATGTCCAGAACGCCGTCGCCGAGCAGAATGTCCAGGTCGCGGCCGGCAAGATCGGACAGTCGCCGGCGCCGGCCGGCACCGCTTTCGAAATGCAGGTCAACGCGGTCGGCCGACTGAGCGACCCCAAGGAATTCGGCGAGATCGTCGTGCGCGCCGATGCCGCGAACGGTTCGCTGGTGCGGCTGCGCGACGTAGCGCGCATCGAACTCGGCGCCCTGCAATATTCGTCGTCGGCCTTCTTCGCTGAAGACCCGACCGTAGTGCTCGCGGTCTACCAGATGCCGGGCTCGAACGCGCTCGATCTGCAGCAGCGCGTCAAGGATAAGATGCAGGAACTGTCGGCCCGTTTCCCGAAGGGCGTCAGCTACGCCATGCACTACGACACGACGCGCTTCGTCTCGGCGTCGATGCACGACGTGCTGGTCACGCTCGGCGAGGCGCTGGTCCTGGTTGTCGCGGTGGTGTTCATCTTCCTGCAGAGTTGGCGCACCACGATCATCCCGACGATCGCGATTCCCGTGTCGCTGGTCGCCACGCTCGTCGTCATGTACATGTTCGGCTTCTCGCTGAACATGCTCAGCCTGCTCGGCATGGTGCTGGCGATCGGCCTTGTCGTCGACGACGCGATCGTCGTCGTCGAAAATGTCGAGCGCCAGCTGGAGGCCGGCCTCAAACCGCTGGCTGCTACGCGCGCGGCGATGGCCGAGGTCACCGGGCCGATCATCGCCACGACTGCGGTTCTGATGGCCGTGTTCGTGCCGGTCGCCTTCATACCCGGCGTTTCCGGCCGGCTCTACAACCAGTTTGCGCTGACGGTCGCGATCTCCTTCGGCATCTCCGCCTTCGTCTCGCTGACGCTCACTCCGGCGCTCAGCGCCGCCTTCCTGCGCCACCGCCCGGCAACGCAGTTCGTGCTGTTCCGCTGGTTCAACACGGGCTTCGAGCGGCTGTCGCATGCCTATGCCCATGGTGTGCGCTTCCTCATCCGCCTGCGCTGGATCATGCTCGGACTGTTCGCGGCCGGGCTTGTCGCGACCTATTTCGTCTGGCAGCGCCTGCCCTCGACCTTCCTTCCGGTCGAGGACCAGGGCTACTTCTTCGTGGTCATCCAGTTGCCGGATGGGGCGTCGCTGGAACGCACCGACGCCGTGGCCCGGAAGGCACGCGATATCCTGCAGAACACGCCCGGCGTCGATATCGTCGGCTCGATCAGCGGCTTGAACTTCCTCACCAATGCGGCCCAGTCGAACTCGGCGGTGGAGTTCGCCATCCTGAAGCCATGGGACGAACGCGGCCCTGACCAGAGCGCCTCAAAGCTCGTCGCCGACGTGCGCTCAAAGCTCATGGAACTTCCCGAGGCCTTCGCGCTGAGCTTCGATCCGCCTTCAATCCCGGGCATCGGCACGACCGGCGGCTTCGAATTCCAGGTGGAGGACCTGACCGGTCGCGGCAGCGCTGCGCTCAACGATGCGACGCAAGCCGTGCTCGCCGAGGCGCGCAAACAGCCCGAGCTCAACCCGCAGCAATTGTTCTCGTCGTTCTCGACCTCGACGCCGCAGTTCAACTACGACCTCGACCGCAACAAGGCGAAGCTGCTGGGCTTGAGCCTGCCTGACGTGTTCAACACGCTGCAGATCTATCTCGGCTCGCTCTATGTGAACGACTTCAACCTGTTCGGCCGCACCTTCCGGGTGACGATCCAGGCCGACAAGGATGCGCGTGCGGGCGCTGCCGACATTTCGCGGCTCTATGTGCGCAATGCCTCCGGCGGCATGGTGCCGTTGAGCACGCTCGGCAAGCTGGTGCCTATCGTCGGCCCGGAAACCGTCCCGCATTACAACAACAATGCGTCGGCCCTGATCAATGGCGGTGCCGCACCCGGCTTCTCCTCGGGCCAGGCGGTCGCCGCAATGGAACGTGCCGCTGCCACGGCACTGCCGAAGGATTTCGGCTACGAATGGACTGGCATTACCTATCAGGAGCTCAAGGCCGGGTCGATCGCCTCGATCGTCTTCGGTCTCGCCATGGTCTTCGTCTTCCTGATCCTCGCCGCCCAATATGAGAGCTGGGCCATGCCCTTCATGGTTCTGCTCGCGGTGCCGCTTGCCCTGTTCGGTGCCTTTGTCGCCTTGTTGATCCGCGGCATGCAGATCGACGTCTATTCGCAGATCGGCTTCGTCATGCTGATCGGACTGGCGGCGAAGAACGCCATTCTGATCGTGGAGTTTGCCCGGCGCCGGCGCGAGGAAGGTCTCAGCATCGTCGACGCCGCGATGGAAGCGGCGCGCCTGCGGCTGCGGCCTATCCTGATGACCGCCTTCGCGTTCATCCTCGGCGTGCTGCCGCTGATGTTCTCCACAGGTGCTGGTGCAGCGAGCCGCCAGTCGATCGGCACCACCGTCTTTGGCGGCATGGTCGCGGCGACGATCCTGTCGCTGGTGTTCGTGCCGGTCTTCTACGCGGTGATCGAGCAGTTGCGCGAGCGCGGCAGCAAGAGCGAACCCGTTGCCGAACCAACTGAACCCACTGCCGAACCCGCTTTCGAGCGATTGGCCGAAGCGGCCGAATAGGATTGGAGAATTGATCATGCGTAAATGGAAAATTGCGTTGGGAGCGGCCGTTGCCGTGGGGGCGATCTCGGTGGCGAGCGTTCACTTGCTCGACATGGGTAATTTCGGCCTCAACGCCGGCACGGCAGGCGCGGCAACGCCCGAACCCGCGGCGCCCGAGCCCGCAGCGTTTGTCATGCCGGTGCCGGTGGTGAGCGTCGTCAAGAAGACGATCCCGATCTATCTCGACTATGCGGCCCGCACCGAGCCGATCCGCAGCATCACGCTGCAGGCGCGCGTACCGGGTTATCTGCAGGAGCAGGTCGCGCCAGACGGCAGCGATGTCAAGAAGGGCGACCTTCTCTACAAGATCGCTCCAGAGGATTTCCACGCAGCCCTTGACCAGGCGAAGGCTCAGGTCCAGCGCGACGAAGCAACACTCGACTATGCGCGTTCCAGCCTTGGTCGCGGCACCGAGCTCGCCAAGAGCGGATACATCGCCAAGGATGCGTTCGACCAGCGCACCAGCACCTTGCGCGAGGCCCAGGCCTCGCTCGCCGTGAACCAGGCGGCTGTGCGGACCGCCGAGCTCAATCTGAGCTATTCGGAGATCAAGGCGCCGTTCGCCGGGCGCGTCGGCCGCAACCAGGCCTCGGTCGGAACGCTGGTCAGCGTCGCCGGCACGGTGCTCAACACGCTTGTGCAGCTCGACCCGATCTATGTCACCTTCAATCCGAGCGAAACGGATCTGGCGCAGATCGAGGAAGCCCGCGCGGCGGGGCCTATCGACGTCGACGTCCTGCTTCCCGGCGATACAGAACCGCGCCAGAGAGGCCAGCTCACCTTCATCGACAATACGATCGATCGTTCGACCGGCACCATCACCGCGCGGGCGACGATCGGCAACGCCAAATTCACGCTGTTGCCGGGCCAATATGTTCGCGTGAAGCTGCACATCAAGCAGCAGCCCGATGCGCTGATGGTGCCGCAGACGGCGTTGGGATCGAGCCAGCTCGGCAAGTACCTCTACGTCGTCGGCAAGGACAACACTGTCGACCAGCGCATCGTTTCGCTCGGGCCGACCAATGGCGATCTGGTGGCTATCTCGAGCGGCGTATCGGAAGGCGACCAGGTGATCACAGGCAATCTGCAGAAGATCGGGCCGGGAATGCCGGTCTCGCCGCTCCCACAGAAACCGGCCACCTGATACCCCCCCGTCAGGTCCGGTCCAGCGGCGCCCTCGGCTCCCACGCCAAGGGCGCCGTTTTGCTGAGCAGCGCGACGAGCCCGGCAACATCGGCGCGCTCAGCCTTTGCCGGAGCCATGAAGGCACAATAGGGATGCCCGAGACGGACCGAGACCGACGAGAGCGCGATTAGGCGCCCGGCTTCCAGGTCCCCATGGGCCATGGCCCGCTGGCCAAGCGCAATTCCGAGACCAAGCCTCGCCGAGACGATCGCCAGGCTGGACAGACCGACACGGCGTCCATGCGAAGGATCGGGCGCGCGGCTGCCGCCAGACGCCGCGAACCAGTCCGCCCATGTCGGGTGCGATGCATAGTTCGGACCCCAGTTGGTGTGGATGAACAGGCTCTCATGCACATCCGCCAGGCTGGATGCACCGTTGCCGCGTCTCTGCCAGAAGTCCGGCGCACAGACCGGCAGGACGTCGTCAAGGACGAGACGGATCATCCGCAGGCCGGGATAGTGATAGTCGCCATAGCTGATACGAAGGTCGATGTTCTGGCGGACCAGGTCGACTGGATCGTCTTCGACCCTAACGTCGATCGCCGTTTGCGGGAAGGCATCGAGAAGAACGGCCAGCC
>NZ_SUEO01000003.1:11658-37515 GCF_004962925.1 Mesorhizobium sp.
GCCTGGGCGCCAGCCACAATTCGGCCAGCGAAAACGGCACGCTGACGACGAGACGCGTCCTCAGCCCGCCCTCCAGCATGCGCCGCCCGATCGCGGCAATGTCACCCAAGGCGCGCGCCGTCTGCGGATAGATCGCATGGCCTGCGTCGGTCAGCGTGATGCGGTTGCCGCTGCGCACGAACAACTGCTTGCCGAACCAGTTTTCCAGATTGCGGATCTGCTGGCTGACCGCCGCCGAGGATACGCCGAGTTCGGTAGCGGCCAAAGTGAAGCTGCCAGTCCGCGCGGCGACCTCGAAGGCTTTGATCGCATTCAGCGGAGGGAGCCGTTCCATGCCAGCCTTCCATAAGTTTTTCCTGCGGAAGACTAATAATTTTCGCCGTTGAGAGAAAGATTTTTTTGCCGTCTTCTGTGTCCGAACCTTGGAGCATAAGACGATGGAAAACATTCTCGATCTGGACCGGTACCCGCTCGACCGTGAAGGCAGCGCTGAGCGGAAGCGCCTCGTGGAGATTTCGATTGCGGCGCTGGAAGCCGACGGCATGTTCAATCTCGAGGGTTTTTTGCGGCCCGGCGTGGCCGAACGGGCGGTGCAGGAAATCCAGCCCGTCATGGCGACGCGGTCGCACGTGCACAGGCGCATGCACAACATCTACTTCAAGCCCGATCTCCCGGAACTCGCTCCCGACCATCCCGCGCTGCGCAAGGTCGAGACCATCAGCCATACGGTCTGCGCCGACCAGATACCTGATAGCCTCGTGCTCGCCATCTACGAATACGAGCCGCTGCTGCGCTTCCTGGCCGCAGCGATGGGAAAGCCGCGGCTGCATGTCATGCAGGACCCGCTGGCGCGCACCAATGTGATGGCCTATCGCGCCGGCGAGGCGCTGAACTGGCATTTCGACCGCTCGGAATTCACCACGACCCTGTTGTTGCAGGCAGCGCAGCGCGGCGGCGATCTTGAATACCGCACCGATCTCCTTTCGGACGACAATCCCAATTACGACGGCGTTGCCAGGCTGCTCGAAGGGCGCGACCCCGAGGCGAAGATCCTGCGCATGAAGCCGGGCACGCTGAACGTCTTCCGCGGCAAGAACACCGCGCATCGCGTCACCACGGTCGAAGGCGAACGCGAGCGCGTGATCGCGGTGTTTTCGTACTACGAGAAATCAGGCGTGATGTTCAGCGACGAGGAGCGGGTCGGCTTTTACGGCCGGACTGTGTGAGAACGAAGTCGCCGACATTCTGCCCGGAATCCGGAAATAATCACTTGTTAGATTGTCGACAATCTGCTTGATTTTGGTTCCTTGTGGAGTGGCCGAATGGGGAAGCTGGATTTTGCTCCGATCGCGGATACGACAAGGCGCGCCGAGATCGTGGTGTTGCTCAGGCGCGCGATCCTGACCGGCCAGCTGGAACCGGGGCAAAAACTCAACGAGCTCAGGATTGCCGAGCAGATGCGGGTGAGCCGCGCGCCGCTGCGCGAAGCAATGCGCGAACTGGTGCAGGAAGGCATCCTGACCAGCATTCCCTACGCCGGAACCTTCGTCATCGATGTGACCGCCAAGGACATCGACGACGCCTATTCGCTCAACAAGGTGCTGGATGAGTTCGCCATCGAACTGACCTGGCGGCTTCGCGACCGGCGCTTCTTCGACGAGCTTGACCGGCGCCACGACGCGGTGAAGCAGGCGACGCGCGATCTCGACACCACCCGCCAGATCGAAATGGCGCTGCAATTGCACGGGCTGATCCATGAATGGGCCGACAATTCGGTGTTGCTGGAGACCTGGCAGCGCCTAGCCAGCCGGCTGCAGATGTATTTTGCCCTCCACCAGCGGGCGCGCAAAGAGCCGGTGCCCGCCGAAGACATCCACGAGACCTATGTGCGGCTGCTGAAGGGCTCCGACATGCGCGCCGCCCAGCGCCACGCCAGGGAGCATATCGGTCTCGATTTCGAGGAGCTGCTTGCTTATGCGCGCAGCCTCGAATCCAAGGGCGCGAGGGCCGATCGCCCAGGCTTGCCGCGCGAGCGGCCGGGAGAGGCGTGAAGCCGCAGCATCGCCACCAGCAACGAATCTCTGACAACGGACAAAGAAATTGCAGATCAAAACCATCAAGGCCTACCATGTCGTGCAGCCCTTCGTGGACGGGCCCTACCGCATGTCCAAGGGGCGTGTCGCCGATGCGTTCGACGCGGTGATCGTCGCCATCACCTCCGACAGCGGGCTCACCGGCTGGGGCGAGATGGCGCCGCTCGGCAATTTCTACTCGCCGGCCTTCGCGGCCGGCACGCGCGCCGGCGTCATGGAAATCGCGCCGCATCTGCTCGGCCACGATCCCCGGGCCTTGGCCAGTCTCGGCAGGCTGATGGATACTGTGTTCAAGGGCCATCCCTACATCAAGTCGGCGCTGGACATGGCATGCTCAGATCTTGCCGCACGCGCCGCCGACGTGCCGCTGGTGACGCTGCTCGGTGGACGCGAGAGCGAAACGGCGGAACTCTACAAGGTCGTCACCCATGGCACGGTCGACACGATGGCGGCGTTGGCCAAGCGCATCGTCAAGAACGGATTTCACCGGCTGCAGGTCAAGGTCGGCGGCAACGTCCATGACGACATCGAGCGCGTCACCGCGGTCGCCGCTTCGGTGCCGAAGGGCACAGTGATCTTCTGCGACGCCAATGCCGGCTGGACGCCTTATCAGGCGCGCCAGTTCGCTGATGCGACACGCGCCATCGACTACACGTTCGAACAGCCCTGCACCACGATCGACGAATGCATGTCGGTGCGCCGCTCGCTCGACAAGCCGATGGTGCTGGATGAGTCCGTCGCCTCGCTGGACGACATGCTCGACATCCATCGCAAGGGCGCGGCCGACGGGCTGACGCTGAAAATCTCGCGGCTGGGCGGCGTGACCAAGACTCGCCAGATCCGCGACCTTGCCGTCGATCTAGGCTTCATGATCACCGTCGAGGACACTGGCGGCGCCGAGATCGACACATCAGCCATGGCGCATCTATCGCTGTCGACGCCGGAGGAGCGCCGGCTGCACGCCATCGCCTTCCACGAATGGGTGACGGTGCGCACCGCATCGAACATGCCGCCGGTCTCGGGCAGCCGCATGGGTATTCCGGATGGGCCGGGTCTCGGCATCGATGTCGTTCCCGACCTGCTCGGCGCGCCGTTCTTCGCGGTCGGCAGCTGAGAAACTGGCATGCGCCGGGCATGCGGCCTCGGCCATCGCCGTCGGCATCCTAAAGATCACCGCCCTTCTCCGATCCCTAACGCGTGTCGCGTTGAAACGGATTCAATCGACGCGCTTTGAGCCTTTGTTTTTATGCATGCCGTTATCCCACACCGCTGCGCACCTTTTTGGGCGACAGGCACTAGCCGGCTGCGCAGTCAAGCCGCATGCCGAGGCCGCACAAATCGAAATCACGCAATTTGGAAAGAAGGCTACCGAATTGCAGGTTGAAATATTTTTCATTTGGAAATAGGAATGTTCAAAATGATGATCTCGACGCTCCGGCGCGTCAGGAACTGGAGGAAGCGATATGGCCCATCCGCAATTTGCAGCGGAACTTTTGCAACGCGCTGAAAAGCAGGGGCCGATCACCATCGGGCTTGCCGGCGCCGGGCAGATGGGCACCGACATCGTCGTCCAGGTTGCGCTGATGCCGGGCATGCGGATCGGCGCCATTTCCGAGGTCAGGCCGCAGGCGGCGATCGACGCAGCACTTCTCGCCGGCCACGACCGCTCCGATATCGTCCAGGCAGGCAATGCGGCGGCGATCGACCGTGCCATCGAGGCCGGCAAGATCGCGGTGACCGAAAACCTGCACGCGCTGGCAGCGGCCGGCCGCATCGACGTCATCATCGACGCGACAGGAAATCCCAACATCGGCACGCTGTTCGCGCTCGAAGTGATGAAGAACGGCAAGCACATCGTCATGCTGAATGTCGAGGCCGACATCACGATCGGCCGCTTCCTCAAGGACGAGGCGCGCAAGGCCGGCGTCGTCTATACGGGTGCCGCCGGCGACGAGCCGGCCTGCACGCTGGAGATCATCGGCTTTGCCAAAAGCCTCGGCTTCAACATCATCGCCGCCGGCAAGGGCAAGAACAACCCGCTGAAGATCGACGCCATGCCTGCCGACTACGAGAAGGAGGCGGCCGAGCGCAACATGAATGCGCGCATGCTGGTCGAGTTCGTCGACGGCTCGAAGACGGCCATCGAGATGGTAGCGATCGCCAATGCCACCGGCCTGGTGCCCGACGTGCCGGGCATGCATGGTCCGACAGCAACGCTTGAGGAGCTCGCCAGCGTGCTTTGTCCGCGCGAGGATGGCGGCGTGCTGCATCGCAAGGGCGTCGTCGACTATTCGATCGGCAAGGGCGTGGCGCCCGGCGTATTCTGCATCATCGAGACCCGGCATCCGCGGGTGCTGGAGCGCATGGTCGACCTCAAGGTCGGCAAGGGCCCCTATTTCACGATCTTCCGTCCCTACCATCTGACCAGCCTCGAAGTGCCGCTGTCGGCGGCGCGTGCGGTGGTCTACAAGCGCGCCGACATGGAGCCGCTCGACCATCCGGTGGCCGAGGCGGTGGCGGTTGCCAAGAGCGACCTTGGCCTCGGCCAGTCGCTCGGCATGATCGGCGAGAACGACTATCGCGGCTTCGCCATGGCCTGGGAGGACGCGCGCGCCCGCGGCGCCCTGCCGCTCGGCCTCGCCGAACGCGCCAAGGTGGTCAAGCCGGTCAAGACCGGCGACTTCCTCACCTATGAAAATTGTGTACCCGACGATTCGATGGTGATAACCCAGATTCGCCGTCGTCTCGACCAATCGGACGGGCGGTTCGTTACAAACGCAGCCTGACTCCACCGGATCACCGCCTGATGGACGATGTCGTAATCGGGATCGACGCCTCGACGACGGCCGTGAAGGCGATCGCCTTCACGCGCGATGGCGAGGAGCTGTTCCAGGCGCGCGAAGCCTATCCGCTCGCCAATCCCAAGCCCGGCCATTTCGAGCAGGACGCCGAACACTGGTGGACCGCACTGCTCGGTGCATTGAAGCAGGTCGCTGAGGCGGTTGGCGCTTCGCGAGTGGCGGCGATCTCCATCGCTCACCAGCGCGAGACCTTCACGCTGATCGATCATGCCGGCAAGCCGCTCATTCCGGCGATCCTGTGGCTGGATGAGCGCGCCCGCCCGCAAGTTATCAGGCTGTCGGCCGAACTCGGCCGCGAGGCGATCCGCGACTGGAGCGGCAAGCCACCGGATCCGACGCCCGCGCTCTATGCCATCGCCTGGCTTGCCGAACACCAGCAGCAAGCGCTCGACGACGCAGCCGCACTCGTCGACGTGCATGGCTTCTTCGTCCACCGGCTGACCGGACGACTGGTCACCAGCACGGCAAGTGCGGATCCGCTCGGGCTTCTCGACGTCAAGAACGGCACGTGGCACCCTGAGCTCGTTGCGGCAGCGGGGCTGCGGCCGGATCAGTTGCCGGAACTGGTCGCGCCCGGCGCGATCTGCGGCGGACTCAATGAAAGCGTGGCCAGGCTGACCGGGCTGAAGGCTGGCACGCCTGTTGTCGCCGGCGCCGGCGACGGTCAGGCGATGGGCCTCGGCATGGGCGTCTATGGCGAAGGCAAAAGCTATCTTTCGCTCGGCTCGGGCGTCGTCAGCGGCTGCTATTCCCATGAGATCACGACGTCGGACGCGTTTCGAACGCTGGTCTCGCCGACCGGCTCGGGCTTCATGCTGGAGACCGTGCTGCGCTCGGGCATGCAGCTTGTCGACTGGATCGTTCGCACGACCGGTTCGCCATCTGCCGCCGCACTTGAAAAAGCGGCGGTTGACGTTACCGCCGGCAGCGAGGGCCTGCTTGTCATGCCGTACTGGGCCGGCGTCATGAGCCCCTATTGGGACGGTGCGGCGCGCGGCGTCATTGTCGGCCTGTCACTCGACCATGAGCCGAAGCACCTTTTTCGCGCGGTTCTGGAAGGCATCGCCTTCGAGCAGGCCATCGCCAGCGAGGCAATGGAAACTCAAGCCGGCGGCAAACCGGCGGCGATGATTGCCGCCGGCGGCGGCACCAACTGCGCCCTGCTGATGGAGATCATGGCGAGCGTGCTCGAGCGGCCGCTCTCCGTCTCACCGGTCAACGAGGCCGCTGCACTCGGCGCCGCCATGCTGGCGGCCTCGGCAGTAGGATGGTTTGCCTCACCCCAGATTGCGGCCGAAGCGATGTCCACGCCACCGACCAGGCATGTAGCCCCGGTCGGAGGCCTGGTCTCCGGTTACCGCGCGCGCAAGGCGATCTACCGCGACCTCTATCAGGCGACGCGCGACATCCATGTGCGGCTTGAGACGTTAAGCAAGGCCTAGCGGTTGAGCAGGCCCTTGGCCGCATCCTCGTCGGTGATCAGAACCGAGACCTTGGTGTCGGCGAGCGCCGCCCGCATGATGGCAATCTTTTCCTGCCCTCCCGAAACCAGGATGATGGCCGGGATGTCCGGCAGATCCTGCAGCGGATAGGCGCAGACCCGGCGATTGACCTCATGGTCGACGAGCCGGCCCTCGGCGTCGATGAAATGACATAAAATATCGCCAACCGCGCCAGCCGCCTGCAGCTCCTCGAGTTCGCTGGGCTTGATGAAGCCGTAATTGGCGATCGGGCTGTCGTTGGAAAACGATCCGACGCTGAGCACGGCGATGTTTGCCCGGCGCGCACGGAAGACGACGTCCTGAACGCTGCGCTGGCTCATGAAGGCGTCGCGCTGCTCCGGCCTGTCGGCATAGACCGGCACCGGCAGCAAAAAGCACTCGGCGCCGATCTTTTCGGCGAATTCCCAGGCGCTTTCGGTCGGGTTGAGCGGCTGGGCGTGCGTGAGGCCGCCCAGCATGGAGACCACCGTCGTCCTGGCGATCGGCCGCCGCGGCAATTCATTGATGGCGAATTTCAGCGTCCGCCCCCAGCCGAGCGCGATGACATCGCCGGGATTCACATTGTCGGCCAGATAGGCGCCCGCGGCATGGCCGATCATCAGCGGCGCATTGCTCCGGTCGGCGGCCGACGGCACCACAACGGCCTGGCTGAGCCCGAAACGCTGCTTCAGAGCCTCTTCCAGCACCATGCATTCGACGACGCTGTCGCGGATGCGGAACTGGACGACGCCCTCCTCACGTGCGGCGGAGAGGATGCGATGCACCTTGATGCGGCCGATGCCGAGGATCTCCGAAATCCTCTCCTGCGTCAGACCCTCGACATAATAGTGCCACGCGGCACGGGCCTTCAGCTCGACATCCGGGAAGCGCGAGGCCTTGTCATTCTCTATCATCGCCATCTTTTTGCCCTCCCGCGGTCGTCCGGATCCTTAAATGCCATTCAGATGGCGTGTCCGACCAAGTGACCCGAAATCGTTCTGCGTGCCCAGGATTCAAGATTTAAGATATCGACAGGATAACGTCCACAACGCGAGATGAAAGCCAAATGGTCAACATTTACTTTGTCTTGGCCGTCCTGCCCTGCTCAAGCAGCTGGAATGAATTCGCGGGGATGAGACCGGACCTGAAACGCGGCATTTCGTGCTCTTCCGTAAGGCAATCCGCCTGGCGGCGCAAACCAGGGCGGAATGATGCCGCGGGCCTTGACAATTTTCCGACGAACAGTTTAGCTGAACAAAATTGCATACCAAAGATAAATTGTTCACAGGGAGGTGCCTGGTGAACAACGGCGAGCCGGCGATGCATCGCCGAACTGCTGGTGGAGGAGACAAAATGGCTGTGAGCAACGGTGCAAGCGAGTTGAAAGCCGGCCCAGGTGCGCAGGCCGCGGCGGGCGCGAAGCTTTCTGCCCTGTTCGCCGGGACCATGGGACCGCTGATCGGGCTGGTGCTGCTGTGCCTTGCCCTGTCGCTGACCACAGACACATTCCTGACCGTCCGCAACATCCTCAACGTGCTCGACCAGGTCACCGTGCTCGGCATCATGGCGATCGGCATGACGCTGGTCATCCTGATCGGCGGCATCGACCTGTCCGTTGGCTCGGTACTGGCGCTTGCCGCCATGGTGATGGGCTTCGTCGCCCATCCCGATTACCTCAATCTCGGCATGCCCGCCGGCATCGTCACGGCACTCGTCGTTGCTGGACTTTGCGGGCTGGTTTCAGGCCTGCTCGTGACCGTCACCAAGCTGCCGCCCTTCATCGCCACGCTCGCCATGATGTCGGTGGCGCGTGGTCTCGCCAACATGATCACCGACGGCTCGCAGATCATCGGCTTTCCCGACTGGTTCACCAGCCTGTCGATCATTCGCCATTTCGGCTTCCTGTCGGTCACCGTCGGGCTGATGATCGTGCTGGCCATCATCTTTGCGATCTTCCTGAATTACCGCGCAACCGGCCGCAGCCTCTATGCCATCGGCGGCAGCGCCGAGGTCGCCAGGCTGTCCGGCATACCGGTCAACTCGCTGACCAACTGGGTCTACGCGGTCTGCGGCGTGCTGGCCGGGCTCGCCGGCATCGTGCTTGCGGCACGGCTCGATTCCGTCCAGCCGAGCTCCGGTTTCGGCTACGAGCTGGACACGATCGCGGCGGTGGTGATCGGCGGCGCCAGCCTGTCGGGCGGCGTCGGCTCGATCGGAGGCACCGCCATCGGCGTGCTCATCATCGGCGTGCTGCGCAATGGGCTGAACCTGCTCGGCGTGTCGCCCTTCATCCAGCAGGTGGTGATCGGCGTCGTGATCGCGCTGGCGGTGGCCACGGACACGTGGCGACGCAGAGCGCAATGAAGAGCGGGGCGCAATGACGAATTCGCTCGGGTGTCCGGGCGAAAACGGATCGGTTGATCCGAACTGGGAGTTGTTCGGCCAAGGGCGCCGTGATGCGCCGGCGGGACAGATTTGAACATCAACGGAGGAAACACATGCTGACCAAACGTTCATTGCTGCTTGCTGCCGCAGCCGTCATTCCGCTGCTCGGTCTATCCGATATGGCCTCGGCCCAGGAAGCCAAGAAGCTTGGCCTTGCCGTCGCCAATCTGCAGGCCGACTTCTTCAACCAGATCAAGCAGTCCGTCGAAGCCTACGGCAAGGAAAAGGGCATCGAAATCGTCACCGTCGACGCCAAGGGCGATTCGGCGACCCAGGTCAGCCAGGTGCAGGACCTGATCACACAGAACATCGATGCGCTGATCTACATCCCGGCCGGCGCCACCGCTGCCACTGTGCCGACCAAGACGGCCAAGGCTGCCGGCATCCCGGTCATCAATGTCGACCGCAACGCCGACGGCGCGCCCGGCGACACCTTCATCGCCACCAACAGCGTGGCATCGGCCAAGGCCGTATGCGACTACATCGCGAAGCAGGCCGGCGGCAAGGGCGAGCTGATCATCATCCATGGCCAGAAAGGCACGACGCCCGAGGTCGACCGTTCGAAGGGCTGCGGCGAAGCGCTGAGCACCTATCCCGACATCAAGGTGGTCGGCGAGCTGTGGAGCGAAGGCTGGCATCAGGACGAAGGCTTCAAGCTGACGCAGGACCTGCTGCAGTCGCATCCCGACGTGTCGATCGTCATCGGCCAGGCCGACGCGCTGGCGCTCGGTGCGGCCCAGGCGGTCAAGGTCGCCAATCCCGGCCACAAGGTCTGGGTTGCCGGCTTCGACGGTGACGTGGCGGCGCTCAAGGCACTGAAAGGCGGCGTCTTCGACGTGACAGCGACACAGCAGACGCAAGGCATGGGCCGGCTTGCCGTCGATGCGGCGGTCAAGCTGGTGGCCGGAGAAACCGTTCCCGCAGAACAGCTGCAGGACGCGACACTGACCACCAAGGACAATGTCGATCAGTTCATCGCCAAGCATCCCTGACAATCGGTAACGGAACGATGTCCTTGGATCCAAGCCATACGCAGACCCCCCATCTGGGGCTCTCCGTCAGCGGCCTCTGCAAGAGCTACGGACCGGTCCAGGTTCTGGCCGATGCGAGCTTCGAGGTGCGGCCGGGAGAGGTCGTGGCGCTGCTTGGAGAAAATGGCGCGGGCAAGTCCACCGTTTCGAACATCATCGCCGGCTCGACCAAATCCGATGCCGGCAGCATCACATGGCGGGCGAAACCATATTCCCCCGCCTCTCCCGCCGCGGCCATCGATGCCGGCGTCGGCATGATCCACCAGGAACTGAAGCTGCTGCCGGACCTGTCGGTGGCCGAGAACGTCTATGTCGGGCGCCTGTTGATGCGCGGCGGCCGCATCGACCGTGCAGCCATGAATGCGCAGGCATCGGCCCAACTGAAGCGCCTCGGCCTCGAGGTCTCGCCGGAGCGCAAGGTGCGCACGCTGCGCATTGCCGCCCAGCAGCAGGTCGAGATCGCAAAAGCACTGACGCTGAATGCCGAGCTTCTGATCTTCGACGAACCAACGGCAGCGCTTGGCAGCGAGGAAACGGAGCTGCTGTTCAAGCAGATTCGCAAGCTCAAGGCGGAAGGCATGTCCTTCATCTATATCAGCCACCGGCTGGACGAGATCGCTGAGATCGCCGACCGCGTGGTGGTGATGCGCGACGGGCGCATCGTCGCCCGGCACGAGCGCGCCGACATTCCGGTGCGCACGGTGGTCGAGCAGATGGTCGGCCGCAGCGTCGAACGGATGTTCCCGCCGCTCTCGGAACCGGGCAGCAAGATGTTGCTCGAAGTCGAGAACCTGTCCTCGCCGGAACGCAGTTTTCAGAATGTCAGCTTTTCGGTGCGGGCCGGCGAAATCCTCGGCATCGCCGGGCTGATCGGCGCCGGCCGCACAGAACTGGTGCGGGCGATTGCCGGCGCCGATCCGATTTCATCGGGGTCGGTGCGCGTCGCCGGCAAACCGGTGCATCTCAATGGCCCAGCGGCTGCGATCAAGGCCGGCGTCGTGCTGGTGCCGGAAGACCGCAAGGCACAAGGCGTGGTGCTCGACCAGACCATCGGCGAAAATCTGGCGATCGGCAATTTCGACCATGTCGCGCCGAACGGCTGGGTGTTCCCGAAAGCAGTGCAGAAATTCGCCGAGGCCGGCATCTCCAGGCTCGGCGTCAAGGGCCGGCCAAACCAGGCGATCAGCAAGCTTTCCGGCGGCAATCAGCAGAAGGTGATCATCGCCAAATGGATTTCACGGCCGCCCAAGGTGTTCATCCTGGACGAGCCGACACGCGGCATTGATGTCGGCGCCCGCGCAGCGATCTACGATGTCATCGCCGACCTCGCCCGCTCCGGCATGGCGGTGGTGGTGGTGAGCTCCGACCTCGAGGAAGTGCTCGGACTGTCGCATCGCGTGCTGGTGCTGAGCCGCGGCCGCCAACGCGGAATTCTCGACCGCAGCGAAGCAAGCAACGTCGCCGTCATGGAACTTGCCACAAGCTAGGACGCAACCAGCGATCGGGGATCGGAACAAAGCGCAGCAGGTGATATCCTCCCAAGCACCGGACCGCGCGGGGCGCCAGCCAAGACTGGCGCCCCTTCCTTCCTAGGCAGCACCGGCGGCTCAATAGGGAACATTTCGATGAAACTATTCGATCTTCATGGGGACGTTGCACTCGTCACCGGCGCCGGCAGCGGCATCGGGCAAGCAATCGCCATCGGCCTGGCCGAAGCCGGCGCCGACATCGCCTGTTTCGGCCATGCCTCGAAGGGCGGGCTGGACGAGACCGCGCACAGGATCTCGGCGCTCGGCCGCAAGGCACTGGTGCTGACCGGCACGGTGACTTCAGAGGCCGATCTGGCAGTGGCGATCGAGCGCACGGAGAAAGAACTCGGCGCGCTGAGCATCGCCGTCAACAATGCCGGCGTTGCCTCGGCCGAGCCGGCCGAGACGCTGTCGCTGGAGAAATGGCAAAAGCTCTACGATGTCAATGTCAGCGGGGTGTTCCTGTCCTGCCAGGCCGAAGCGCGCGCAATGCTGACGCGGCGCAAGGGATCGATCATTAACATCGCCTCGATGTCAGGTTCGATCGTCAACCGCGGCCTGACCCAGGCGCATTACAATTCGTCGAAGGCTGCCGTCATCCACCTGTCGAAGAGCCTCGCCATGGAATGGGCCGATCGCGGCCTGCGCGTCAACGTCGTCAGCCCCGGCTATACGCTGACGCCGATGAACAAGCGCCCGGAGGTCGCCGACCAGGTCCTGATCTTCGAGCGCGATACGCCGATGGGGCGCATGGCGGCGCCGGAAGAGATGGTCGGCCCGACCGTGTTCCTGGCCAGCCGCGCCTCGAGTTTCGTCACCGGCATCGACCTGATCGTCGATGGCGGCTTCGTCTGCTGGTAGGAGAGAAAATGCAGAAGCGATTCCAGGGTAAAACGGCGGTCATCACGGGAGCCAGCGGCGGCATCGGTGCGGCGATGGCCAGACGCTTCGCGGCGGAGGGTGCTGCCGTCGTCGTCAGCGCCATCGACCTGCGCGTCGACGAGGTCGCCGCCGGCCTGAAGGCGGAAGGCGCCAAGGTCGCATCGCTGCGCATGGACGTGACGAAAAAGGACGAGGTCGCCGCCCTCTATGATCTGGCCGAACAGCAGTTCGGCCGTATCGACATCTCCGTGCAGAATGCCGGCGTCATCACCATCGCCAGAATCGAGGCGATGACCGAGGCAGAATGGGACAAGGTGATGGCGGTCAACACCAAGGGCGTGTTCCTGTGCTGCCAGGAGGCGATCGCGCGCATCCGCAAGCATGGCGACGGCGGCCGGTTGATCAACACCGCCTCCGGCCAGGCGCGGCAGGGTTTTATCTACACGCCGCATTATGCGGCGTCTAAATTCGGCGTCGTCGGCATCACCCAGAGTCTTGCCAAGGAAGTGGCGAAGGAGAAGATCACCGTCAACGCGATCTGTCCCGGCATCATCGACACCGACATGTGGGCCTACAACGACGCGGCATGGGGCAAGCTGATGGGCGACTACAAGCCCGGCGAGTTGATGGCCGAATGGGTGAAGAACATCCCGATGGGCCGCGCCGGCAGCGGCGAGGATGTTTCCGGCCTGGTCAGCTTTCTGGCCAGCAACGATGCCGCCTACATCACCGGCCAGACCATCAATGTCGATGGCGGCTTGATCATGTCGTGAGGATCGGACGGCTGCGCCCGTTCGAATTTCACGATGTTCTTGTTTGAGCATCGGATTATCCGAAAACCGCTTCACACTTTTCGATCCGATGCTCTGGTCGCATTATTCGTTGCGCGACATGAACGTTGGTATATATAATTTCATCCCATGAAAATGGCTTCGGTGATTGCCGACAGCCGACATCATGGGACCTTGATGGCTCGCAAGTTTGAGGGCGCCGAAAGACCGGCGATCGATCGGCGGATCACTGCTTCGGCAGCACGGCAGCCATGACGCGACCCGTCCCGCACGACATCTTCATCAAATTGGGCATCATTCCGTCTGCGCCGGCAGCAATGTGGTGCCTACGGCCTTGCGCAACGACCAGCTTTTCCAACACAATCAAAAAAGACCAGAAAAAGGGAACGAACGATAACTTCCACTAGAGCTTGACAGGAGAACAAGCATGTCACTGCGGAGTATGATTTCGAGACTATCAATGGGAGCCTTAACACTTGCCGCGGCAAGTGCACTCACGCCTTCGGCCCAGGCTGCGGCGCCAGAATCCAACGACCCTATCAAGATCGCGCTGTTCGACTGGACCAGCGTCAACCTGAACGCAAAGATCCTCGGCGGCATTCTTGAAAAGCTCGGCTACACGGTCGAATACCCGACGGCCGACTATCTCTCCAGCCTGACCACCGGCCTCACCAATGGCGATCTCGACGTCGCCCTTGAGTTCTGGGACACGACGGCCGGCGAAGCCATGAAGGCATCGGATGCGACCGGGCAGACCGAACGCCTCGGCAAGCTTGGGCCCAAGGCCAAGGAAGAATGGTGGTATCCCGAATACATGAAGGAGAAATGCCCGGGCCTGCCGAACTGGGAGGCGCTGAAGGACCCGAAATGCGCCGAGGCATTCTCGACCGCGGAAACAGCGCCGAAAGGCCGCTATCTCGGTGGCCCCGTGACATGGGAGGGTTTTGACGACGAGCGTGCCGCGGCGCTGAAGCTGCCCTTCACCGTCATCCATGCCGGTACCGATGCGGCGATGTTCGCCGAATTGGAATCGGCCTATCAGCGCAAGGCGCCGATCATGCTGTGGGTGTATTCGCCACATTGGGCGCCAGCCAAATACAAGGGCGAATGGGTCGAATTCCCCGACTATACGGCGGAGTGCTACAACGATCCGAAATGGGGCACGAACCCGGACGCCAAATATGACTGCGGCAAGCCGCATGGCGAGATCTGGAAATATTCCTGGGCCGGCATGAAGGACAAATGGCCGGTCGCCTATAAGGTCGCGAAAAACTACACGGTCGACACCGACGAGCTCAACAAGATGAGCGGCGAGATCGATCTCGAAGGCAAGACGCCGGAAGACGTCGCCGCTGCCTGGATCGCCGCCCACGAAGCCGACTGGAAAGCCTGGGCCGAGTGATCGTTCCAACTGGAAAACTGCGAGACCCGGTCATTCATGACCGGGTCTCTATCCCATATTCCAGAAGGACGACTGCATGGCCGATACGACTGAACAGGTGCCGCACGCGGCAGGCATGCCAAACGATGCCCGCCCGATAAAACTTGCCTGCCGCAACGTCTGGAAGCTGTTCGGCGCGAACGCGGCCAATTTCATCCGCCAACGCAACGGCAAGGCCAGCATGGCGGACGTCGCTGCGGCCGGGCTGGTCGGCGCCGTGCGCGCCGTCGACCTCGAAATCCGCCAAGGCGAGATTTTCATCATCATGGGCCTGTCCGGCTCCGGCAAATCGACGCTGGTGCGCTGCATGTCGCGGCTGGTCGAGCCAACGCATGGCAAGGTCGAGTTCGAGGGCAAGGATCTGCTGAAGATCTCCGATGGCGCGCTAATCGAGCTGCGGCGTCACCGCATGGGGATGGTGTTCCAGAATTTTGCCCTGCTGCCGCATCTGAACGTGCTGGAGAACATCGCCTTTCCCCTGGGCATCCAGGGGCAGGACCGGCCGACGCGCGAGAAGCGCGCGCGGGAAGTGATCGAGCTTGTCGGCCTGCGCGGCCGCGAGCATTTCTATCCGCGTGAGCTTTCCGGCGGCCAGCAGCAGCGGGTCGGCATCGCCCGCAGCCTCGCCACCAAGCCGGAAATCTGGTTTCTCGACGAGCCGTTCTCGGCGCTCGATCCGCTGATCCGCCGCGAGATGCAGGACGAGCTGATGCGGCTGCAGACCATGCTGCACAAGACCATCGTTTTCATCACCCATGATTTCGACGAGGCCATCCGGCTGGCCGACCGCATCGCTATCATGAAGGACGGCGAGGTCATCCAGATCGGCACGCCGGAGGAGCTGGTGGTCAATCCGGCAACCGACTATGTCGCCGAATTCACCCGGGACGTCGACCGCGCCAAGGTGATCTCGGCACGAAGCCTGATGCGCGCCTGCGACGGCACCGAGCATGGCGGCGCGGTTGCGCCGGATGCCAAGATATCAAGTTTTTCGGCAAGCATCGTCTCCGCCGGCAAGCCGTTCGCGGTGGTCAACGGCACGGGCAAGCCGATCGGCGAGGTCACGCCGCAAGCGGTGATCGATCTTCTGGCCGGCATCGAACGTCCCGGGGCCGGCGCATGACGGTGACGGCAAGCACCAGCGAGGCGAGATCGCGGCCGGTTCAGCTCTGGCTGGTGGTCTGGGCCTGCGCCCTTGCCGTCGTGCTTGCCGTGTTCCTGCTGCAGGACAGGCTGCCCTGGGCCGTCAACTATCCGGCCGGCGCAATCGTTCCCGTCGCCGACTGGGTCAGCGCCCTGATGAGCCTGATAAAGTCGAACTTCTCCTGGCTAACGCGGTCGATCACCGCGGTGCTCAGCGTACCGCTCGATTTCGCGCTCAACCTGCTTGCCAAGAATTTCAAGATCGGCCGTGGCGCGGATATGGTCGTCTTGCCGCGCCTGTCCTGGGTCGGCGTGTGCATCGGTGCATTCCTGGCCGGACGCGCCGCCGGTGGCTGGAAGCTCGGCGCGCTGGTCGGCGGCTGTTTCCTCTACATCGCGCTGTTCGGCCAGTGGACCAGCGCCATGCTGACGCTCGGGCTAATCTCCATCGCCGTGCCGTTCTGCATCGTCACCGGATTGTTCGTCGGCATCTGGGCGTGGCGCAAGCCATGGGCGGAGAGGCTGTTGATCTCCCCTGCCCTTGATCTGATGCAGACCATCCCGACGTTCGCCTATCTGATCCCGATGCTTCTGCTGTTCGGCAACAGCCCGGTTTCGGCGATGATCGCGACTGCCATTTTCGCGACGCCGCCAATGGTGCGCGCGACGATGCTGGGACTGTCGCGGGTGCCGTCCGAAATCGACGATTTCAGCGAGATGGCCGGCTGCACCGCGCGCCAGAAACTGTGGCGCGTGCTTTTACCCTCGGCGCGGCCGACGCTGATGGTCGGCGTCAACCAGGTCATCATGCTGGCGCTCAATATGGTGATTATCGCCTCGATGATCGGCGCCGGCGGCCTTGGCTACGACGTGCTGCTGGCGCTCAGGGCGCTGAAGGTCGGCGAGGCGATGGAAGCCGGCCTTGCCATCGTGGCGCTGGCAATCGCGCTCGACCGGCTGAGCCAGGCGATCGCGCGCAATCACGCGCAAGGCCATGTCTATCAAGAGGTGAGCCCGAGCTTCTGGCGCCGCTACCCCAATCTGACGCTGGCTATCGCCATCCTTGCAGCCACGACGCTGCTTGGCCTGTTCGTGCCGGCCTTCGCCGCGGTGCCGAAGGCGATCACCTTCACCACCGCACCCCTGTGGAAGACAGCGGTGAGCTGGATCACGATCAACTTCTTCGACACGATCGAAGCGTTCCGCGTGGCGCTCATCCTCAATGTGCTGAACCCGGTGCGTGCCTTCTGTGAGGGTTTTCCGTGGTTGGGCGCGGTGTTCCTGCTTGGCCTTGCCGGCTACCAGCTTGGCGGCCTGCGCCTGGCCGCCCTGGTCGCAGCACTGACCGTCTTCTGCGCGGTGACCGGCCTCTGGGAAAAAACCATGGCGACGGTCTATCTCTGCGGCATCTCGGCCTTTATCGCTTGCCTGATCGGCATCCCGATCGGGCTGATGGCATCGCGCAGCGACCGTGTCGAGAAGATCGTCACCCCGGTCATCGACACTTTGCAGGTGCTGCCGTCGTTCTGCTTTATCATTCCGGTGGTGATGCTGTTTCGCGTCGGCGACGTGACGGCGATGATCGCCACCGTCGCCTTCGCCGTGGTGCCGGCCATCCGCTACACCAATCACGGCCTCAGGCAGGTGCCGCCGGCACTGATCGAGGCGGCAAAGGTGTCGGGCTGCACCAAGCGCCAGACGTTCCTGCGCGTGCAACTGCCGCTGGCGTTGCCGGAGATCATGTTGGGCGTCAACCAGACGATCCTGATGGCGCTGGCGATGATCATCATCTGCGCCATGGTCGGCACACGCGATCTCGGCCAGGAGGTGTTCATTGCGCTGTCCAAGGCCGATTCCGGCCGCGGCATCGTCGCTGGCCTCGCCATCGCCTTCATCGGCATCGTCGCCGACCGGCTGTTCAACGCCTGGACGGCGAAGGCACGGGCCAGGCTTGGGTAGCCGGAAAATAGAGGATCGCGCGTCCCCGAAACGTCAGCCTCGCGCCCGGATCTAAGCCAAGCGGCCAGCGATATCCGAGCGACGAGACGTCTTACCAGCCTCGTCACCTTCGTCTTGCCCGAAATGCATCCCAATCTGGCTTCATGCTGAAGCTCCCCATCGTGATTCTAGCCTTTCTCCTCATCCTTTCCGTCGCTGCTCACGGTGCGGACGGCCTGGCGGAACGGCTTGAAAAGCTCTTTGATGAGGCCGAGCGCCTGACGCCGCTGCGCACGGTCGCCATAGCGCATCAGGGCGCGGTGGTCGCGGAGCGTGGCTATCGCGGCCACTCTCCGGCACGTCCGGCCAACATAAAATCCGCTTCCAAGTCGATCATCTCCGCACTCGTCGGCATCGCCATCGACAAGGGCGTGCTCCAAGGCACTGACCAGAAGATCGCTCCGCTTTTTCGGGCCGACCTGCCCGCCGACGTGGATCCTCGGCTCCAGCAGGTTACGATCGGTCATCTGCTTTCCATGCAGGCGGGGCTGGGTCGGACCTCCGGCCCAAACTACGGGCGCTGGGTGGCAAGCGACAACTGGGTGCGGGCAGCGCTCGCCATGCCCTTCGACGACGAACCGGGCGGTACCATGCTCTATTCCACCGGCTCAACCCATCTCCTTTCGGCGATCCTGACGCGCCGGACCGGCCGCTCAACGCTGGAACTGGCGCGCGAATGGCTGGGGCCGCAGGAGGGCTTTTCAATCGCCGCCTGGGACAGGGACCCACAGGGCATATATCTCGGCGGCAACCAGATGGCCATGAGCCCGCGCTCGCTGCTCGCCTTTGGCGAGCTCTACCGCAGCGGCGGGATGAGCCGCAGTGGACGGCAGCTCGTGCCGGCCGATTGGATCAAGCTCTCCTGGCAGCCACGCACAGCCTCCCGTTTCACCAGTGAAGGTTATGGCTATGGTTGGTACATCCGTCAGATCGCAGACGAGGCGGTCCTCTACGGGTGGGGGTATGGCGGGCAGATGGTCTATGTTGTGCCCGGGCGCGCGCTGACCGTGGTCATGACTTCCGATGAAGATGGCCCCGCCGGCCGCAGCGGCCACCGCGACGATCTCCATGCCCTGCTCGAGCGGATCGTTGAGGCGACGAAAGACGTGCGCGAGGCTCGCAGCTGAAGGGCTTGGCGTCTACCAGACGATCCTGATTGCGCTGGCGATGATCATCATCTGCGCCATGGTCGGCACGCGCAATCTCGGCCAGGAGGTGTTCATCGGCCCCACCAAAAGCGGCAACGTCCCAAAATCGGGAACTTGTGTTCCGGGCATTGGTTTCTAGTCATGCCGCTGAGGTGGCAGAATTTCGAAGACGGTGAGCTCCAGCTGCCCAAGCGCGATGAACTCGATGATAATAAAAGACGGCTACGATCTCGCTCATGACGAAGCACATCGAAACGCCTTATCTGAACATCGCATACTGGTGAGCGGCGGCCGAGCGAGCAATCAACGCTGGTTATGGGTGCTCGCCGTCATCATCGCGGGGTTGTTTTCTGCGTTTTGGTTCATCACGGCGGCGACCCCTCGGTTCGCGCCTGACGATAGGGCATTGCTGGGAGGCGATGCGGCTCGCGGGCGACTCGTCTTCGCTGCGGCCGGCTGCGGTTCTTGCCATGCGAAGCCAGGCCAATCCGATCCGCTCAATCTCGGTGGAGGCCTAGCTCTGGCATCCCCTTTCGGAACGTTCCGCGTTCCCAATATCTCACCGGACCCCATCGATGGAATCGGATCATGGTCGGCCGCCGATCTGGCAAATGCGTTGATCTCCGGCGTTTCGCCGGCCGGTGAACACTATTATCCCGCTTTCCCTTATCCCAATTACACAGGCATGCGCATCGAAGACGTTGGGGATCTCTATGCTTATCTGCAAACGCTGCCGGCCGTTTCTGGACGCCCGCCGCCCCACGGCCTCCCTCTGCTGTTTCGTATCCGCCGCCTTCTTGGCCTCTGGAAACTGCTGTTCTTCGATGCAGGCAGATCAGAGGCACGCATGAACGGCGATCCCCTTCATGATCGAGGCGCCTATCTCGTAGAGGTGCTTGGGCATTGTGACGACTGCCATTCGACACGCAACATCCTGGGAGCAATCAAGCCGTCAACGCGGTTCGCGGGAGGTCCCGATCCAGAGGGCACGGGATTTGCACCGAACATCACGCCGAGCCGTATTGGCCGCTGGTCCGAGACCGAGATTGCAGAAGTTCTGACGAGCGGGAGGACGCCGGAACACCGGCGCGTGGGATCGTCGATGGTCGATGTCGTCTCCAATATCACTCAACTGCCGCAAAGCGACCGCATGGCGCTCGCGCGCTACATCAAATCGCTGCCGGCACGGCCAACGCCGCATCCTTGACTCAGCGTGCATAGAGATAGGCCGCAAGATCCCTCGCTTCTGCTTCCGAAATACCGGTTGCAGGCATCGCCGACCGTGATGAAAAGCGCTGCGGGGAAACAATCCATTGGACGAGATTGTCTGGGGTGTTGTTGACGACACCGCCGACATAGACCTGCTGCCGCAGATCGACAAGCGGGCCGCCGACCTTGCCGTCGGCGCCGGGTATGCCGGGAATGAGGTGGCATCCTCCACATCCATATCTGCGAAAAATCGCGGGGGCCCGTGACGGATCACCGCCTGTCATCGCCACCGCCACCGCGTGACGCTGCTCCCGGTCTTTGATGAGGTTGGCTCCGATCCCGACCAGCAGCAGTACCAATAGGACGCTCGCCAAAACAAAACGGAAATCAGGGCGAAGGGAAACGACTGGCATCGAGATCTCCCTTGCCCGAATTTACGATCCACAGCGCAAGCATCGTCAGCGCCGCTCCGGCATAGATGATGCCGCCGGGCATCCACATTAAGATTCCCGCCAGTTGCTGATCCTCCAGCGGCGTGAGGCCCCAGTCATCGGCGGCTCGCGTCTGCACCATATAGATGGCGCGCGGTGCAAGCGCGATCAGCGCGCCGAGAACGCTGGTATGCAGCATGGTCAGGAACAGGTGGCACGAGGCAAAGCCGCGATCGCTTCGCCAGACCATTGCCCACCAGAAGAGGACCGCCGTGACGAAGAAGCTCAGATGCTGCAGCCGGTGGAGCGTTATATCGCTCACCGCTGCATCGAACAAGGCTGGCACATGCCAGATCCATATGGCGAAACCGTGCAGGAGGGTTGCTCCAGGTCCTGTGCTCAAAGCATCCCAGGCTTTTCCGACAAGAGCCGTTTTCACGGCGTTGCGAACCAGACGCCGGATCGATCTCGGCTGGCCCCAGAGCAGCACCCCAATTGGTCGCGCCAGCACAAAAAGCGGCGCCGAAACCGCCATGACGAGCTCATGCTCGACCATATGGAAGGTGAACAGGTGCTCCCCCAAATAATGTAGCGGTGATATCAACGCAGCTGCCAACATGATCCATCCGACCCAAAAAGCGCCTGCGGATCTGATCGGAAAGCGCCGATTGTTCGACCGCTGCGACAGCCTGAAAGAACCGGCTGCGTAGAGACCGCCGGCCACCGCGATCGGAACGACGATCCATGGATCAAACGTCCAGACTAATGCCGAACCATGCGCGTCCCCGTCATGCGCCGCCATCGGGCTGGCACTCATCAGAAGCAGCACGATGGTGGTCAGCGTTCGCATCCACTCAGCAGCAGTGCAGCTGCTCCCTGCAGGACAAGAGAAAAGGCGAAGGTAAGGCCGAGGAGCACATTCAGCCTGCTGATGAAGAGCTTCGTTCTAGAGGCTGTCGAAACGCCATCGTCGCGCGAGATGAGCACGCCTGTCAGCGCCAGGACGGTAGCTGCGAACGCCGCGACGGCCGTCCAGCCTGTGCTGTTGGCACAGTCCACATAGGGCAGTATTTGGCCGAGTTGGGTGTTGATCGCCCATGCGCCCGGCGCCAAAAATCCTCCATACCTCGCCGCTCCGATACTCATAGACGTGGCACCCAATAGATGCAGGCATAGAGAGGAAGCCACGCGATGACGACAAAGTTCCAATAGAGCGCATTGTCTTCGACATCACCGTATCGACGAATGTTGTCGCCGTGCCGAGAAAACATCAGGCACGCCAACACCAGCGTATCAATGAGATCCGTGATGATATGGACGGTGTGAAGGCCGAGTATGGTCCATACAATCGAGCCGTAAGCGCTCTCATCCCAGCTCACATGCTGAGCCGGAAATTCGAAAATGCGGAATGCAAGTGGCGCCATGCCGCACAGCGACATCACGATTAGGCCAATGCGAACCCTTCCCAGCTTCCTCTGCTGCGCCCAGCGGGACACGAGAACGTTCGGCACAACGCTCGCCAGGAGCAGAACTGTCAAACATGTCCCCGCAAACAGATCAGGCGGCGGCGCATCGGGCGGCCAGTGCGGCGCCAGGCTCATCAGGTAGAAATAGACGGCTATCGCCAGGCCGAAGGCGGATCCCTCGATGAGCATGAAAGTGCACGTGCCCCACCAGGCCGGGCTTGCTGTTCCCATGCCGTGCAGCGGCAGTTTCGAAACATCCAAGACAGGCCGTTCCTTCATGACTCATCCTCCGCAATACCCTTCGGCCAGAACCATCCTATCAGGGTGATCGCGATCGGGATGGAGCCCCAGACGATGGCCCAGGGCGAAAAGATCGACCAAATCAGCATGATCGAAGTGGCGATGGCCGCCCAAAATGGCCAGACGGAGTCCCGCGGCGATGACTCGCGCGCCTCTGGCAGGGCTTCGACGACGCTGCTGATCAGGAGTTCGCGACGATCGGTCCGCAGACCTGACGCCACCGGCAGTTCATCGGACCCAGACCAAAGGGGGTCGCGCGTATCGACGACTGGAATGCGACGAAAATTATAGCGAGGAGGCGGCGAATTCATTGCCCATTCAAGGGTCGATGCATTCCATGGATTTTGCCCGGCCGGCCGGCCGGTCGACCAACTGCGGGCGACGTCGATGAAGAAGACCAGAAAGCCTGAGGACAGGATGACCGCGCTGAGGCTGATGAGCAGATTAAGCCCGCCCCAGGGCATCTCCGGCTGATAGGTGTAGATGCGGCGCGGCATGCCCTGCAGCCCGAGAATGTGCATCGGAAAAAAGGTAAGGTGGAAGCCGACGAAGATCAGCCAGAATGCCCACCGCCCCAGCCGCTCGCTCATCATCCGGCCGGTCATCTTGGGAAACCAGTAGTAGATGCCGGCGATCAAAGGGAATACCGCGCCGCCGATCAGCACGTAATGGAAGTGCGCGACGACGAAATAAGTGTCGTGGACCTGAGCGTCAAACGGCACCGACGCCACCATCACTCCCGTCAGGCCACCGATCACGAATGTGATGATGAAGCCGATCACGAAGAGCAGAGGCGTCTTGAATATCGGCCGCCCCGACCAGAGCGTTGCCAGCCAGCAGAAGATCTGGACGCCCGCCGGAATCGCGATCGCCATGCTCGAAGCGGTGAAAAAGCTCTCACCAAGCCGCGGCAGGCCGACCACGAACATATGATGCACCCACAGTCCGAACGCCAACACTCCGGTCGCGATCAGCGCCATCATTACAGGTAAATAGCCGAATATCGGACGCTGCACGAACGTCGGAAGGATCGTTGAAACCATACCGACTGCCGGCAGAAAGATGATGTAGACCTCTGGGTGACCGAAGAACCAGAACAGGTGCTGCCAGAGCAGCACGTCGCCGCCTTCGGCGGGATTGTAGAATTGCGTTCCGACAAGCCGGTCCATGATAAGGGTCGAGCTCTCGAACATAATGGCCGGCATTGCCATGATGACGACGAACGCCATGACGAGCATCGACCAGACCAGCAGGGGTATCCGATCGAGCGACATGCCCGGTGCGCGCTGCTTCAAAACCGTGACGACAATTTCCACCGCGACCGCCAGCGCCGACAATTCGGTGAAGGTGATCATCTGCGCCCAGATGTCAGCGCGTTTGCCTGCGCCATATTCAGGTCCCGAGAGAGGCACGTAAGCAAACCAACCGACGTCCGGCGCCGTGTCGAGCGCAAAGGAAATCCAAAGTAGGATGCCGCCGGCCAGGAATATCCAATAGGAAAAGGCATTCAGTCTCGGGAAGGCTATATTGCGGGTGCCGACCATCAGAGGCACGAGATAAACCGCCATGGCTTCCATCACAGGCACGGCGAACAGGAACATCATGTTCGACCCGTGCACGGTGAAGATCTGGTTATAGCGACCAGCGTCAATAAAACGTGCCTCCGGCTGCGCCAGCTGGATACGCATCGCCAGCGCGAGCAAGCCGCCGAGGACAAGAAACACGAATGCGGTCGCAATGTAGCGCCGCGCGATCACCTTGTGATCGACGGTCGCGATTGCACCCCAAAAGCTGGTCCGAGCGGCCCAGGTCCGATCGAGCTCGCGGTCGAGTTCGGCATCGTCCAGATCGACGTCGGTCGCTGCCGATGCCCTCTGCTCGATCATCATTTCAGACTGTCCATGTAGGCGGAGATCTGCCGCAATTCGTCAGCCGAGAGCGGCACAATCGGCATGTTGTTGCCGGGCTTGAGCGTCTGCGGGTCGGCAATCCAGGCTGCAAGCGAGCCGCGGGTGTTCTCAAGCAGCCCGGCGGCGATGCTGTGGCGGCTTCCTATGTGGGTCAGATCCGGACCGGTGATTCCCGATGCCTCGGTCCCGCGGATCGTGTGGCAGGCCGCACATTGCCTCGCCATGAACGCGGCTTTGCCGGCGACCGTTTCCGGCTCGCGCGGCTCCAGCCCTTCTTTCCGCTGGGCTGAGGCCCATTGCCGGTAGCGCTCCTCATCTTCCGCGATGACAAAAAGAGCCATATGGCTGTGCTGAAGCCCGCAGAATTCAGCGCATTGGCCGCGATAGACGCCTGGCCGCTCCGCCCGAAGCGTCAGGATATTCTCTCGTCCCGGGATAAGATCCTGTTTTCCCGCAAGGCTCGGCACCCAAAAGGAGTGGATGACGTCGCTGCTTTCGAGCAGCACACGCACGTCTTTTCCGACAGGAATGTGGATTTCGTTGGCGGTCTGGAAAGATCGCGCTGGATCGGCGTCTTGGTAAACGAACTGCCACCACCATTGCTGGGCGCGGACACGGATCGTCACATCGGCATGCCGAGCTGGATCGAGGCCACGCGTCGTGTAGAAGCTGGCGATCGTCAATACGCTGATGATGAGCGCCGTCGCCGCGACCGCTCCGGATACCGCTATCATCATCCGTCTATCCAAGCTTCGATCATCAGCCGCTTGCCGCTCACCACGGCGCATGAGGGACCAGAGGAGCACGAGCATGACGATGATCCACACGGCGAAGCAGGTCGCCACGACGAAAATGATGAGGTTTTTGAGAAGGATCGCGGTATGCCCGTGCGCGTCGAGAGCCGACTGAACGCCGCCGCATCCGGAAAGCAATAGCAGGAGCGGGAGGGAAATCGCGGCTCTCTTCAAGGCGACGGCCCCTGCTCTGGACGGACAGGGGCGGCCCCCTGATCGAAAAGGATCGCTGCCGGGGCACGGTTCTCGGCCGGCCGGGTCCGCCGCTCGTCGTTCCGGCTTGGCGCAGTCAGCTTGGCGGAATAGGCTCCTATGGCTTTGACGTAGCCCGCGAGCTGCCAAATCTCGTCAATCGTCATCTTGTTGCGGAATGCCGGCATCCCGTGCGGGCGCCCATCACGAATGGAAGCTGCAATTGAGACCATTGAGGGCCCGTAAAGCCACCATCCGTCCAAAAACGATGGCCCCGCCCCGCCTTCTCCGTCGCCGTGGCAGGATGCGCAGCCGAACCAGGAATAGAGGCGCTTGCCCTGGTTGAGGTCGTAAGCTGTCTTCTCGTAGGGTTGGCCCAGCGCAAAATAAACTTCCGGCGGAGCTCCCGCTATGCCGTTCGGCATCATGCGCAACCCCTCAAGTGCCGCCGATACGGGGGGATCGACGCGGTATTGTCGCGGCTGCCGTAGCAGACCCACAGCGGCCGCCCCTGCGAACGCGCCGACAACGAGACCGGCCGCGGCAAGCAGCCTGAATGCTCTGCCTGAGAAAATTGCGCCTGAGAAAGTTGGGCCTGAGACAGTTGACGACATCGCGGACCTCTCACCCGGCGATTGATCGGCATGTGGCTCGACGGCCGAGACGTGCCGGCGGAAGCTTTGCAGGATGGCGTTTTTCGTTCCGATCCCCC
>NZ_SUEO01000003.1:37525-54072 GCF_004962925.1 Mesorhizobium sp.
CAATCTCCGGCGTTTTTCCCCGATCCTCCTGTCATTTGGGTTCGGCCCGCAAAGTTTGCGTGAGAAATCAAACCGTCAAGGAGCTGCTTAGTTCCAACATCGTTCGAACTTTCCGCTTCTTCCGATTTTAGGCAGCGCACCACCCAGCAACCGGCGGGTTGGTCGGCCGCACTCGCAAAAAAACCCACGGCCGTCGCCGGCGGTGGGTTGTTTCGCAGATCCGTTGTTCCCGCAGCCCACGCAGGCCGTGTATGGCGAAAGCCGCCATGATGGGTCGTGGCGACGGCCTGACTGCAATCGTGGTGCGGCGAGGAAGCCGCTATTCCGCTGCGACCCCTTTCACCTCCAGATAGGATTCCATCGAATCGTCCATCGCCTGCAGCCAGGGCGTATGGTGCAGCGGCGCCATCGTGCCGGTCATCAGAGAGCGGTAGGCGTGGTCGCGGAAGCTCATAATGTCTTCCACCTTATGATGCTCCCATTCCATGAAGGTCTGATTGACAGCCTCCACGTCGAAGCCCGGATAGTCGGTCTGCTCCATAAGTTCCTTTGTATAGTCGCCCTGGAACCAGATCATCTGCTCGGCGTCTTCCAGCGCTTCCTCACGCGCCCGCCATTTCCTGCCGTGTTCCGCCATAGCCTCGGTCGAAGGCAGCTCTATGCGGCCCAAGATGACGTCGCGGGCGAACCAGGCTTGCGCGTCGAACATGTTGAAGGTGTAGAACTGGTCCTGCATGCCGATATAGAACAGCTGCGGGTTCTTCTCCCAGACGACGCCCTCATAGAGCCCGTCCGGCCACATGCGGTTGGCGGTCTTGAGCTTTAGATCCTCGGTGAGGAACGGGAAGGAGTGCAGGTAGCCGGTGCACAGGATGATGGCGTCGACATCCTTGGTGCTGCCGTCCTTGAAACGCGCGGTTTTGCCGACGACCTTCTGCAGCAGCGGCACTTCCTTCCAATTGTCCGGCCATTTGAAGCCCATCGGCTTCGAGCGGTAGCTGGAGGTGATCGATTTGGCGCCGTATTTGTAGCATTGCGAGCCGATATCCTCGGCCGAATAGGAGCGGCCGATGATCAGGATGTCCTTGTCCTTGAATTCCATGGCGTCGCGGAAATCGTGGCTGTGCAGGATGCGGCCATTGAAGCTCGAAAAACCCTCGAAGTAGGGAACGTTGGGCACGGAAAAATGCCCCGAGGCGACGACGACGTTGTCGAACTCCTCCGAATAGGTGACGTCATTGGTGCGGTCATGCGCGGTGACCGTGAACTTTTTCGTCGCGTCGGAGAAGGTCACCATGCGCACCGGGCTGTTGAAGCGCACCCATTTGCGCACGCCGGATTTTTCGACGCGGCCCTTGATGTAGTCCCACAGCACGGCGCGCGGCGGATAGGAGCCTATCGGCCGGCCGAAATGCTCCTCGAACGTATAGTCGGCGAATTCGAGGCATTCCTTCGGCCCGTTCGACCAGAGGTAACGGTACATCGAGCCATGCACCGGGTCGCCATGCTCGTCGAGGCCGGTGCGCCAGGTGTAATTCCACAGGCCGCCCCAGTCGGACTGCTTTTCGAAGCAGACGATTTCCGGGATATCCGCGCCCTTGTCGGCAGCCGACTTGAAGGCTCGAAGCTGGGCCATGCCGGAAGGTCCGGCTCCAATGACGGCAACACGACTTTTCATTGCGGGCCTCCCGGTCTCATTTCTCTAACGAAACAAATTTCACTGACAGGACAGTAATTGCCCCTTCGATGCTGTCAACAGGCCTTGTTGCGAAACCTCGTTTTAGCCAGGCCGGATTTCAGCGAAACCTGATCGTCACGGGTATGGAAAACAAACAAATCGATCGTCGATGGCTTGTGTGGCTGGGTCGGCACCGAATATGTTCACCGTGAGTGAAATAAATCCGCAGAACCCGGGGTGGCGACATGGCGAAGAAAGCTTCCAATTTCAGGAATGGGGCCGCCCCCGCCAAGGCCAAGCCATCGCCGAAGGGCGTGGCAACGATCCGGACGCCGCTGACCCAGGATCCACACGCCATTCGCGACACCCGTGAAAAAGTCCTGGAGGTGGCGATCGGCCGCGAGGTGCGGGCGTTTCGCAAAAAACTCGGCATCACCGTCGCCGATCTCGCGGCTGCCACCGACATTTCGCTGGGCATGTTGTCGAAGATCGAAAACGGCATCACCTCACCATCGCTGACGACATTGCAGGCGCTGTCGCGGGCGCTCGGCGTTCCGGTCACTGCCTTCTTCCGCCGTTTCGAGGAAGAGCGCAGCGCCGTCTTCGTCAAGGCCGGCGAAGGGCTGGATGTCGAGCGGCGCGGCACGCGTGCCGGCCACCAGTATAACCTTCTCGGTCATATCGGCTCGAACACCAGCGGCGTTGTCGTCGAGCCCTATCTGATCACGCTGACCGAGGATTCCGATGTGTTTCCGACCTTCCAGCATGAAGGCATGGAGTTCCTCTACATGCTCGAGGGCGAGGTCGTTTACCGGCACGGCAGCAACCTCTACCCGATGAAGCCCGGCGACAGCCTGTTCTTCGACGCCGATGCGCCGCACGGGCCGGAAGTGCTGACGCAACTGCCGATGCGCTATCTCTCGATCATCTGCTATCCGCAGAGTAGTGCTGGCTGAGTTGGCCAATCTCCCCCCTCGTGGGAGAGATTAGCAGCTTCGCGGGCAGCTTCAATCCGGCCCAAAGCCTGGGCTTGTCGGGCTGCCATCATCCAGCTTCGACAGCCACTCGAGCAGCGTCGGCCGATAGCGCGTCAGCCCCTTGTAGTTAGCAAGCTCGTCGGGCAGGTCGCGGATGACGCGATGCAGGCGCCTTGCCCATTTCGGCTGCGTCACCAGTTCGTCCATCTTGATCAGGTAGCAGCGGATCGGGAAGACGATGCCGTTCGAGCGTGGCAGCCGCCAGAAGCTTTGCAATTCGACGCGCAGATGGACCTTGTCGCCAACGTTTTCGGGCGTCACCGTCGCCCGGTCCGGACCCCATTTGTGATAATTTTCCGGACTGGTGTCGAGGCGCGGATTGATGGTCATCGTCCAGTTCAGGCGCCGCGCCGGCTTGCCCTGCTGGATGTTGGTGAGGAATTTCAGCGCCCGGACGAATATGCCCTTCTCATGCGCCAGCGGCACCGGCGCATGCCATTCGAAGAAGTTCATGCCGATGTCGAAATCCAGCGACCAGTCGGCCTGGGTGGTGACCATGCCGGCGTCCATCCACAGATTGCCGTCGCGCTGGTCGAGGATGCAGAAATCGCCTTGGCTCTGCCGCGTGATGTATTCCATCGGCCCATAGGGCAGTGTCGACACGTCGCCGAAGGTGAAGGTGTCGTCGATGCCGAGCGGCCGGTTGATCCAACGCCATCTGTCGCCGTCGCGCGTCAGCGTGAAATGCTCGGGATAGCCCAGCGCCTGCTGCTCCATCAGGAGTTCGAGCAGGTCCCAGCCGGCCAGCGTCATATGCGGCAGCGACTGGCAGCGCAAAGGGTCCTCGGCCAGCACCAGCGCGCGGTCCTGCATCTCGGCGACATAGTGCTCGTCGACGTCGATCAGGTTTTCGAGCACGCTGCCCTTTGGCCCCCGAACATGCGGCTCGATGTTGACCGCATACATGTAGCTGTCTTCTTGGAACGGGAACGGAAACCGCCTGATGTGCTCCGGGCTGTTCTTGAAGGTGAAGTCGTCGCGGAACGTTTCCTTGCGAAAGGTGATTCCCAAGCTCGCCTCCTACCTTTCCAGCACCAGCGACCTACCCTCGAAGCGCGAGACGCAAGGCATGATTTTCTTGCAGGATCGGTGCTCTTCCTCGCTCAGCCAATGGTCGTTGTGGATGAATTTGCCGTCATGCGCGATGACGTTGGTTTCGCACTGGCCGCAGACGCCGCCGCGGCAGAGATAGGGCGGATCGACGCCGGCGGCCTCGATCGCTTCGAGCAGGCTCTGCTGCTCGCCGACGCGGATCGTCCGGCCGCTGAGGCCCAGCGTCACGTCGAACGGCGCGCCAGGCTGCGGGGCCGCGAAATGCTCGAAATGCACGGTCTCCGTCGGCCAGCCCAGGCTTGCCGCGCTATCGCGCACCCAGCCGATCATGCCGGATGGGCCGCAGACATAGAGATGCGTGCCGAGCGGCTGTGACGACAGCAACCGGTCGAGCTCGATGCGCTCGTCGCGGTCGTCATGGTAGAGCCTTACCCGGCGGTCGTAGCGCTCTCTGAGCACATCGGCATAGGTGCCAAGCGAGGCGGTGCGGCAGGTGTAATGCAGCTCGAAATTGCCGCCTTCCGCCGCGAGCTGCGCGGTCTGCGCCATGAACGGCGTGATGCCGATGCCTCCCGCCAGCATCAGGTGCTTCCTGGCGCGCAGGTCGAGCGAGAACAGATTAACCGGATAGCTGATCACCATCTCCATGCCAGGCCTGACATTCCTGTGCATGAACAGCGAGCCGCCGCGGCCGACATCGTCGCGGCGCACCGAGATCGTGTATTCGCGCGTGTCGAGCGGCGAGCCCATCAGCGAATAGGGATTGAGCCTGGTCCGCTCGCCGTCGCGCATTTCGACGACGACATGGGCGCCGCCGGAGAATCTCGGCAGCAGCGCTCCATCACGCCTGCGGAAATGGAAGCGCGTCACCAATTCGTTGACCGGGACGACATCGCTCACCACGACGTCAAGCTTGGTGGTGCCGGTGCTCATCGAAAGATCTCCTCCGCCGGAGGAATTTCGCTGCGGTCTTCCGCATTGATGCAGACGCCCTGGAATGCCGCGAGGCGCCTGGAATAATGATCGCGTACCAGGAGAAGCAGGCCGCAATGCGAACAGGTCGCCGGCTGCGTCGTCACGTTTTCGGTGATGCCCTTGCAGTGAACACATTGTATGCGACGCGCCAGCGAACCGCGATGCTCTGTCTGGATCGATGTGTGGTCGATGCCGGCTTCGAGCGCCGCCTGCATGGCCTGGCCGATCAGCCCTTCGGTGCCGGCGAGATAGAGGCGCAGGCCCATATGCGCGTTGGCGAGCGTCTGCTTCAGTCGCGGCAGAGCGTTGGCGAAGGAATGGCCTTGGTAGAACTGCGCCGGCTTCAGCGCCTGGAGCGCGGCGACATGCTTGCCGTCATTGCCGAGGATGAAGATGATATGGGCATTTGCAAAGAAGCCGGCGGGCGCCTTGGATGCCAGGTCTGTTATCGCCAGCGCACCCTCTGCATCCGCCACGAAAAGATGGTGCTTGCCGGGCTGCAGGGACAGGGTTCCGTAGACCGGCCGGCTGATGATGCTTTTCGCTGCCATCCTCTCAGTATGCCTCAGCCTTTCGCCGTGCGCTTGGTCTTCTTCGGATCATCGAACGGAAGCGGCTCAGCCGTTGCGCTGATGGCGCCGCTCTGGTTGCGGATCTCGAGCCTGGTGCCCTGGACGGCGCAGTCGACGTCGAGCCGGGCGATGCCCATCGATTTCTTGACCAGCGGCGAATACATGGCGCAGGTCACCACGCCGACCTTTTTGCCATCGCGATAAACCGGCGCGCCTTCGTCGGCCGGCTCCTTGCCCTCGAGCAGCACGCCGAAAATCTTGAAGCGCTCCTTGCCCTTGAGGCGGTAGTGCTCCTCGGCGCCGCGAAAGCCTGTCTTGCCGGGGCTGACGGTGAAATCGAGGCCGAGTTCCCACAGCGTGTCACCGGGGCCTTCGTTCTCGAACGGATATTTCTGCGAATTGTCGTAGGGGTAGAACAACAGGTAGCTCTCGACGCGCAGCATATCGAGCGTGGTGAACCGGCACGGAATGATGCCGGCGCTCTTGCCCTCGTCGAGGATGGTGTCCCAGATCGTGCCGGCATCCTGGCCACGGCAGAATATCTCGTAGCCGCGTTCGCCGGTGTAGCCGGTGCGCGAGATCATCACCGGAAAACCGAACAGCCGCGTCTGCATGTGATGGAAATAGTTGAGGTCGCGAATGCCTGGCACATGCTTGGCCAGATAGTCGACGGCGGCCGGGCCCTGCAGCGAAAGGTCGTGCAGATTGTCGTCGAAGCGCAGCGAGACATCGCGGCCCATGGCGGCGCGCTGCAACTCCTCATGGCCGGTGCCCGAACCGTGCACGACCATCCAGGCATTCGGGCCGGTGCGGTAGAGGATGCAGTCGTCGGTGAACTTGCCGGCTTCGTTCAGCATGCAGGCATAGGCCGACTTGCCGGGATAGATCTTTTCCACGTCGCGCGTCGTGGCGAGGTCGATCAGGTGCGAGGCATGTGGCCCGGTGATGTGGACCTTCTTCAGGCCGGACACGTCCATCAGCCCGGCCTTGGTGCGGATGGCGATATACTCCTCGTCGGCGTCCTTGTCGTAGGTCCAGGCGGTGCCCATCCCGCTCCAGTCTTCGAGCTTCGAACCGAGCGCACGATGGCGATCCGCCAAGGTCGAAAATCTCCAGGATGCCGTCATCCGCTCGTCCTCCGTTATGATATCAGCTGTTCCCCGCTCCTGTGCGCAGAGGCCGGAGCATTGACCGAATATTGACCGCAAACGCAGGAGCCCTGCAATACCCGCAAGCAAATTATTTCATTGTCAGGCAAACTCCGGCGCGGAACAAACGGTTAATCGAGCGTAAAATTGGCTTGACAATTCCAGAATTCGGACAGAACTTATGAAAAAAATTTCACTCTCTTGAAAGAGAGCGATGGAGGGGAAACGATGTCCAACCTGCAGCAGCGCATTGAAGCGTTATACCGTTCCGACGTGCGCGGAGCGGTGCTCCTGATCGTCTGCCTCTGGGCGACGATCCTCTTCGTCCTTGTGATGACCTGGCCATACATCCCGGACATGGGGATCAGGGTCGTCGTCACCGTCGCTGCTGCCGCCGTGCTGATCTTCAACACGGCCGCCATCCTGGCGATGGTCAACCACTACAAGGAAGACAAGGACTTCATTTACGGGCTCGACATCAAGCACGCCGACGCCTTCCGCAACCGCAAGTCCTGAGGGGAGAGAGCATGTCGCGCTATACACCGCCGGAACAAAGCAAAGCCGGACAGGTTTTCGATATCGCCGTCGTCGTGGTCGCCATTTTCGTTGCCCTGTGGCTGCCGCTGAAGCTCGGCCTGGCGGGGGCTGCGAAGTCCATCGACGCGCTCGACGCCAAGACGTGGGAAGCGCTTGGCCAGAACCCGACAATGGCGTCGATCTGGGAGAAGCTCGGCTACACGCCGGAGACCGCGCACGACATCATCCAGAACCGGTTTCACTACTTCATCGACTGGCCGACGCTGATCATCATGGCCGCGGTTCTGATCGGCTATTTCATCTTCCTGTTTCGCGCATCCGACCGCGAATATCGCGACGTCATCAACGAAAAGTTCGACGACAAATAAACCGCCATCGGGGAAGCATCGTCATGTGGACCGTACTCTCTTATGCATCGTGGGGCATCTCGATCGTGCTCGCGCTGTGGATGCTCTACGACTGGTTCAAGATCGACACGACTTTTTCCGAAGAGGTGCTGACCTCGTCGCGGGAAGGCGAACTTGAAGCCGTGTCCGAAAAACACCGGATCTGAGTGGGGATTGAACAATGACGATCGCGCTTGAACCGGCAGTGCATGGCGACAAGGTCTCGCTGCTCAGGGTGCTCGGCCCGGCCCATGTCTGGGCATTGGGCGTCGGCATCGTTCTGGTCGGCGAATTCACCGGCTGGAATTTCGCTGCCGACAAGGGCGGCGCACTGGCGGCGCTGATTGTCTGCTGGGTTGTCGGGCTGCTCTACACCTCCGTCGCCATGATCGATTCCGAGGTCACCTCGACCGTCGCAGCCGCCGGCGGCCAATATGCACAGGCAAAGCACATTGTCGGGCCGCTGATGGCGTTCAACGTCGCGCTGTTCCTGGTTTTCGCCTACACCATGCTCGAAGTCTCAGATGCCATATTGCTCGGCGATACGATCGTCGCAAAGGCGGGCGTCGAAGGCCTAAACCACAACGCCTTCATTGCCGCGACTATCGTGACGCTGGCGTGGCTGAACTATCGCGGCGTGCTGATGACGCTCAACGTGAACTTCGTCATCACCGCGGTCGCCTATGTTTCGATCGTCATCCTGTTTTTCTCTGTCAGCCCATGGACGCAAGGCGCCGTGTTGAAGCTGAACGAGTTGGTGACTCCCGGCAACGCCCTGCCCTATGGCTGGATCGGCGTCATTGCCGCCTTTCAGTTCGGCATCTGGTACTATCTCGGCATCGAGGGCACCACGCAGGCGGCCGAGGAAGTGCGCTCGCCGGCCCGCTCGCTGCCCTACGGCACGATGGCCGGTATGATCACGCTTTTGATCGCCGCTGCCATGACTTGGTATGTCTGCGCCTCGATGATGCCGTGGGAATATCTCGGCACCACCTATTACCCGCTTTGGGACGCAGCCAAGCTGACCGGCAGTCCGCTGCTTGAAAACCTGTTGTTCATCGCGACGCTGCTCGCGGCACTGGCTTCCGCCAATGGCTGCATCAATGATGCCGCGCGCGCCTGGTTCTCGCTCGGCCGCGATCGCTATTTGCCGAGCTGGTTCGCGGCCGTGCATCCGAAATACCGCACACCCTATCGCTCGATCCTGTTCCTGCTGCCGATCGCGCTCGCCTTCGCTTTCATCGCCGACCTCAACCAGGCGATCACCTTCTCCATCCTGTCGGGGGTGCTGCAATACACCTTCATGAGCATCAACATCATGATGTTCAGGAAGAAATGGCCGCTCGGCTCGATCCGTCGTGGCTACACGCATCCGTTCCACCCGCTGCCGGCCATCGTGCTGTTCTGCCTGTGCGTGGTCACTTTCTTCGCCATCTTCCTCGGCTTCGGGTCGCAGCTGATAGCGATGGTAGCGTTCTACTTCCTGATCTCGCTGTGGTTCCACTTCTACCGCTACAAATTCGTGCGCCGTGGTGCTCAGTTCACCATGCCGTGGCCGAAGCCGCAGGGATATTGATGAGAGAAAGGAAAGCCCGCCCGGTTTACGGGCGGGCGTTGGCGTGACGAGGTGCGTTAAGTGACATCGGCATTGCTCGCCGGGGCGGTTGCTCTGGCTCTGGTCCTTCACCTTGCCTGGGTTGCGCGCGCCAACCGGAACAAGGCCTTGGCCGCGCTTGCCGCCGATGAAGCCAGCGTCCGTGCCGTCATCCCGGATGCGGCCAACATCTCGGACGGCACGGCCGGCGTCGTCACCTGGGCCGGCTCATGGAACGGCCGGCGGGTCCAGGTGCGGACCATCATCGACACGCTGGCGACAAGAAAGCTTCCGACACGCTGGCTCAGTATCTCGATCACCGAAAGGGTCGCGGTATCAGGCACGTTCGACATGATGATGCGGCCGGGTTCGCCGACCACCTTCTCCAACTTCGATCATCTCGACCATACGTTGCCCAAGGCCGCAGGATTTCCAGCCGAGGCGGTGCTGCGGACGGACCGCAAGGGCGTGGGCTTTCCGCTGGACATCATCGCGGATCACCTCGACATGTTTGCCGAGGGGCGCGCCAAGGAACTGTTGATCACGCCAAACGGTGTGCGCATCGTCTGGTTGTTGGCGGAGGCCGAGCGAGCCCGTTATGGCGTGTTCCGGCAGGCTGAATTCGGCAGTGTCAGGTTTGATCCATCGCTGATCGAAAAACTGCTGGCATCCGCATCCGCGCTTCGCGATGCCATCAACCATGCCGAACGGCGGGCCGCATGAACAGCCAGGCGACCTCGCCCGCACCACCAAATCCGTACTTCGTCCTCGGCGCCGCGATTGTGTTGCCGGGAAGCGGACATGTCGTTCTGGGCGTGCCGGTGCGCGGCCTGCAGTTTCTTTTCTTCATGGCGATCCTGGCATGGGTCACGGCCAAGATCGCGCCACCCGATGCCAGCTTCATCGGCCGCCATGCCGGCGGCGTCCTGATCTATGCTCTGTCGATCCTCGACGCCTATAAGATCGCCCGTATCCGCCACGCCAAATGGGTTCACAACACCCGCCAAGGCGGCGATAGTGCGAGCGGCGATCCACAGGCCGATCTGTAACCACAGGAAAATTTTTTTCATACCAATTGAATTCTCAGGACTCATTCGATACATCTCCAAGGGAACAAACCTCGGGAGCCTGACATGTGCGGAATCGTCGGACTGTTTTTGAAGGACAAGTCGCTTGAACCCCAGTTGGGCTCGATGCTTTCGGAAATGCTGATCTCGCTCAGCGATCGCGGTCCGGACAGCGCAGGCATTGCCATCTATGGCGCGCCATCTGGACACGAAGCCAAGATCACAATCCAGTCGGCAAAGCCGGAGCGCGACTTTCTCGGCCTCGACGCCGAACTCGCCAAGGCCATCGGAGCGCCGGTGAGTATTGCGGTGAAATCGACGCACGCGGTGGTCAGGACTACGCCTGCCAAGATCGACGAAGCGCGCGAGGCCATCCAGACGCTGCGTTCCGACATCCGCATCATGGGCGCCGGCGACGTCGTCGAGATCTACAAGGAAGTCGGATTGCCGGAGGCGGTCGTCGATCGCTTCGATGTGCGCAGCATGACCGGCACGCACGGCATCGGCCATACCCGCATGGCGACAGAATCGGCGGTGACGACGATGGGTGCGCATCCGTTCTCGACCGGCGCCGATCAGTGCCTGGTGCACAATGGTTCGCTGTCCAATCACAATAATGTCCGCCGCGAACTGATCCGCGAAGGCATGAAATTCGAGACCGAGAACGACACCGAAGTCGCGGCCGCCTATCTCTCCTCGCAGATGGCGCATGGGAAGAATCTCGGCGAGGCGCTGGAAGGCACGCTGAGCGACCTCGACGGCTTCTTCACCTTCGTCGTCGGCACCAAGAACGGCTTCGGCGTGGTTCGCGATCCGATCGCCTGCAAGCCCGCAGTCATGGCCGAAACCGACCAGTATGTCGCCTTCGGCTCGGAATATCGTGCGCTCACCAAACTGCCCGGCATAGACAATGCGAGAGTCTGGGAACCCGAGCCCGCAACCGTCTATTTCTGGGAGCATTGAGCTCATGCCGGCAATCAACGTCTTCAAGGCGGCGCGGGATCAAAGCCATGCATCGCGCATTTTCGACCTCAGCGAAATGCCACTGCGCGATCTCAATCAGGCGCTTCACAATTTGACCCCTGGTTCGAACGAGACCGCCTGGGAAGTGCTTCATCCGAAAGGCAGCCATTCGGTCGCCGTCGGCGTCGACCAGCCGATCACCATCGATGTCCGCGGCAGCGTCGGCTATTATTGCGGTGGCATGAACGACGGCAGCGCCATCACCGTGCATGGCTCGGCCGGACCGGGCGTCGGCGAAAACATGATGTCGGGCTCGATAACAGTGAAAGGCGATGCCAGCCAGTATGCCGGCGCGACCGGCAAGGGCGGGCTTCTGGTCATTGAAGGCAACGCGTCCTCGCGCTGCGGCATTTCGATGAAGGGCATCGATATCGTCGTTCATGGCAATATCGGCCACATGTCGGCCTTCATGGCGCAGTCCGGCAATCTGGTGGTGCTGGGCGATGCCGGCGACGCGCTCGGCGATTCCATCTACGAGGCGCGGCTCTTCGTGCGCGGCAAAGTCGAAAGTCTCGGCGCCGACTGCATCGCCAAAGAGATGCGGCCCGAGCACCTGGAGTTGCTGCAGGGCCTGCTCGACCGCGCCGGGGTGACCGGCGTCAAAGCGGCCGAATTCAAGCGTTACGGCTCGGCGCGCACGCTCTACAATTTCAACATCGACAACGCCGACGCGTATTGAGGCAGCATGACCTATCGCAACCCGCCGACGACGCCGCGCAAATCCGCGACTTTCGACGACTACACGCTCTCCGAGATCCGCCGGGCCGCGGCGACCGGCATCTATGACATCCGTGGCGCCGGCGCCAAGCGCAAGCTGCCGCATTTCGACGACCTGCTGTTCCTCGGCGCCTCGATCTCGCGTTATCCGCTCGAAGGCTATCGCGAGCGCTGCGACACCAGTGTCGTGCTGGGCTCGCGCCATGCCAAGAAGCCGATCGAGCTGAAAATTCCGATCACCATTGCCGGCATGAGTTTCGGGTCGCTGTCCGGCCCGGCAAAAGAAGCTTTGGGTCGCGGCGCGACGCTGTCCGGCACCTCGACGACCACCGGCGACGGCGGCATGACCGAGGAAGAGCGCGGCCACTCGCAGACGCTGGTCTATCAATATCTGCCGTCGCGCTATGGCATGAACCCGCGCGATTTGCGACGGGCCGATGCGATCGAGATCGTCGTCGGCCAGGGCGCCAAGCCCGGCGGCGGCGGCATGCTGCTTGGCCAGAAGATCTCGGACCGGGTCGCCGAAATGCGCACGCTGCCGAAGGGCATCGACCAGCGCTCGGCCTCGCGCCATCCCGATTGGACCGGGCCGGACGATCTCGAGATCAAGATCCTGGAACTGCGCGAAATCACCGACTGGGAAAAGCCGATCTACGTCAAGGTCGGCGGCGCGCGGCCCTATTACGACACAGCACTTGCGGTGAAATCAGGCGCAGATGTCGTCGTGATCGACGGCATGCAGGGCGGCACCGCCGCAACCCAGGAAGTGTTCATCGAGAATGTCGGCCAGCCGACACTTGCCTGCATAAGACCGGCGGTGCAGGCGCTGCAGGATCTCGGCATGCACCGCAAGGTGCAGCTGATCGTCTCCGGCGGCATCCGCAACGGCGCCGATGTCGCCAAGGCGCTGGCGCTCGGCGTCGACGCGGTGTCGATCGGCACGGCAGCACTTGTCGCGCTCGGCGACAACGACCCGCGCTGGGAGGCGGACTACAACGAGCTCGGCACGACCGCCGGCGCCTATGACGACTGGCATGAGGGGCGCGACCCGGCTGGCATCACCACCCAGGACCCCGAGCTGATGAAGCGAGTCGACCCGATCGCCGCCGGACGGCGATTGGCGAATTACCTGAAGGTGATGACGCTGGAGGCGCAGACCATTGCCCGCGCCTGCGGCAAGAACAGCCTGCACAATCTCGAGCCCGAGGATCTCGTCGCACTCACGATCGAAGCCGCCGCCATGGCCGGCGTGCCGCTGGCCGGCACCAACTGGATACCGGGGAAGAACGGCTTCTAAGACATCACAACAAATTCCGTAAGCGAGGAACTATAATGGGGAACGATCTCGCCGCCTTTGCCAAAGAGAAGGGCGTCAAATATTTCATGATATCCTACACGGACCTGTTCGGCGGCCAGCGCGCCAAGCTGGTGCCGGCGCAGGCTATCGCCGACATGCAGAAGGACGGTGCCGGCTTTGCCGGCTTTGCCACTTGGCTCGACCTGACGCCGGCTCATCCCGACATGCTGGCGGTGCCGGATCCGGATTCGGTCATCCAGTTGCCGTGGAAACCGGAAGTCGCCTGGGTCGCCGCCAATTGCATCATGGACGACAAATCGGTCGCCCAGGCGCCGCGCAACACGCTGAAGCGGCTGATTGCCGAGGCGGCCGGCGACGGCATGCATGTCAAGACCGGCGTCGAGGCTGAATTCTTCCTGATCTCGCCGGACGGCAAGACGATCTCCGACGAATACGACACCGCATCAAAACCCTGCTACGACCAGCAGGCGGTGATGCGCCGCTACGATGTCATCGCCGAGATCTGCGACCACATGCTGGCGCTTGGCTGGGGCGCCTATCAGAACGACCACGAGGACGCCAACGGCCAGTTCGAGATGAACTGGGCCTTCGACGATGCGCTGGCGACCGCCGACAAGCATTCCTTCTTCAAGTTCATGGTGAGGTCCGTTGCCGAAAAGCACGGACTGCGCGCCACCTTCATGCCGAAGCCATTCCCCGGCCTGACTGGCAATGGCTGTCACGCCCATATCTCGGTGTGGGACAAATCAGGCAAGACCAATGTCTTTGCCGACAATGCCATGGAGCTCGGCCTGTCGGCGAAGGGCAAGAATTTCCTTGGCGGCATCATGAAGCATGCCTCGGCACTTGCCGCGATCACCAACCCGACCGTCAATTCCTACAAGCGCATCAACGCGCCGCGCACCATTTCGGGCGCAACCTGGGCGCCGAACTCGGTAACCTGGACCGGCAACAACCGCACTCATATGGTGCGCGTGCCCGGCCCCGGCCGCTTCGAGCTGCGCCTGCCCGACGGCGCGGCAAATCCTTATCTGCTGCAGGCCGTCATCATCGCCGCCGGGCTGGACGGCATCCGCTCGAAGGCCGATCCCGGCAGGCGCTACGACATCGACATGTACCAGTTCGGTCATACGGTGGAAGGTGCGCCGAAGCTGCCGCTCAACCTGCTCGACGCATTGCGCGAGTTCGACAATGACAAATCGCTCAAGGCGGCGCTGGGTGAGGAATTCTCGTCGGCTTATCTAAAGCTCAAGCACCAGGAATGGAATTCCTATGCTTCCCACTTCACCCAGTGGGAGCGTGACCACACGTTGGATATCTAGAGCATCGGACCGAAGCGGTTTTCGGATGAATCCGATGCGTCAAGAAAGGTCCTGCGTGGCGCGAGCGACCTCGGAATAGATTTATGAAATACTCGATCTTCTCCCTCGCCCGCGCCGCATTTTCCGGCCACAAGAATTGGCAGCGCACCTGGCGCGACGCCAGCCCGAAGGATCACTACGATGTGGTGATCATCGGCGGCGGCGGCCACGGCCTGGCGACGGCATGGTTTCTGGCCAGCGAGTACGGCATCAGAAATGTCGCCGTGCTCGAAAAGGGCTGGATCGGCTCCGGCAATGCCGGGCGCAACACCACCATCATCCGCTCCAATTACGGGCTGCCCGGCAATACCGGCTTCTACGAACTGTCGATGAAGCTGTGGGAGCGGATGGAGCAGGATCTCAACTACAATACGATGGTCAGCCAGCGCGGCGTCATCAACCTCTATCATTCCGACGCGCAGCGCGACGCTTATGCGCGGCGCGGCAATACCATGCGCATCAATGGCATCGATGTCGAACTCTTGGACCTTGCCGCGGTCAAGAAGATGATGCCGTTCCTGAACTTCGACAATGCACGCTTTCCCGTGCAAGGCGGCCTGCTGCAGCGGCGTGGCGGCACGGCGCGCCACGACGCCGTGGTCTGGGGCTACGCCCATGCGGCAAGCGCGCTCGGCGTCGACATCATCCAGAACTGCGAGGTGACAGGTTTTTCGCGCGACGCCAACGGCAAGGTGACCGGCGTCGAGACGACGCGCGGCACAATCGGCGCCGGCAAGGTCGGCATGGCCGTTGCCGGCAGTTCGTCGCGCGTCGCTGCGATGGCCGGCCTGCGCCTGCCGATCGAGAGCCATGTGCTGCAGGCCTTCGTCTCCGAAGCAATCAAACCGCTGATCCCCAACGTCATGACTTTCGGTGCCGGCCATTTCTATGTCAGCCAGTCCGACAAGGGCGGGCTGGTCTTCGGCGGCGATATCGACGGCTACAATTCCTATGCCCAGCGCGGCAACATGCCGGTGATGGAAGACGTGTGCGAGGGCGGCATGGCGCTGATGCCGATGATCGGTCGCGTGCGCCTTTTGCGCCAGTGGGGCGGCATCATGGACATGTCGATGGACGGTTCGCCGATCATCGACAAGACGCCGGTGGACGGGCTCTATCTCAATGCCGGCTGGTGCTATGGCGGCTTCAAGGCAACGCCGGGCTCCGGCTTTGTCTTTGCCCATCTTCTGGCCCGCGACGAGCCGCATATGGAGGCCGCAAGATTCCGCCTCGACCGGTTCCGGCGCGGCGCCATGATCGATGAAAAGGGCGTCGGCGCCCAACCGAACCTGCACTGAGGACGGCCGGAAAACATGCGTATTGTCTGTCCCTTCTGCGGCGAACGTGAACTCGGCGAGTTCACTTATCTCGGCGACGCCAAGCCAGTGCGTCCGGCGGCCGGCGCCTCGCACGACGAGGTGTTCGACTACGTCTATCTGCGCGACAACATTGCCGGTGAGACGAGCGAACACTGGTATCATGGCGGCGGCTGCCGGGCCTGGCTGAAGATCACTCGCAACACGCTGACACACGAGATTTCCTCGGTCGAGCCGGCGGCAGGCGTCGGTGCCGCCAAGGTTGGCGCCTGATGGTTAGTCGCGCGCAGACACACCGGCTGGAAAGTGGCGGCCTCATCGACCGTTCGGCGCCGCTGAATTTTCGCTTCGACGGCAAGACCTTTGCCGGCTTCGAGGGCGACACGCTTGCCTCGGCGCTGATCGCCAATGGCGTCAAGCTGGTTGGCCGCTCGTTCAAATACCACCGGCCGCGCGGCATCCTGACCGCAGGCTCGGAAGAGCCCAACGCGCTGGTCGAATTGCGCACGGGCTCACGGCGCGAACCGAACACCAAAGCGACCACAGCCGAACTTTATGACGGGCTCGAAGCAGCCAGCCAGAACCGCTGGCCATCGCTGCGCCACGATCTGATGGCGGTGAACCAGTTGTTCGCGCCGATCTTCGTTGCCGGCTTCTACTACAAGACCTTCATGTGGCCGGCAAAATTCTGGGAAGCGGTCTACGAGCCGGCGATCCGCCGCGCTGCCGGCCTTGGGCGCGCGGCAGGCGTTGCCGATCCGGACC
>NZ_SUEO01000003.1:54082-57326 GCF_004962925.1 Mesorhizobium sp.
CATTACGACAAGGCCTGGGCGCATTGCGACGTGCTGATCGCCGGCTCCGGTCCGGCCGGGCTTTCGGCAGCGCTCGCCGCCGGCCGATCTGGCGCCCGCGTCATCCTGTGCGAGGAGGATTTTGCCCTTGGCGGCCGCCTGCTCGTCGACGGCGGCACGATCGACGGCCTGCCGGCGGCCGAATGGATCTCCCGCACGTTGGCCGAACTCGCCGCGCTGCCCGACGTCCGCATCATGAGCCGCACGACACTGTTCGGCGTCTATGACGGCGGAACCTATGGCGCGATCGAACGGGTCAACGACCATCTGCCCTCCCCGCCGGAGCATCAGGTGCGCCAGCGACTGTGGCGGATCGTGGCAAAGCGTTCAATCGTTGCCGCCGGCGCCATCGAACGGCCGATTGTCTTCGCCGGCAACGACACGCCCGGCGTGATGATGGCTTCGGCGATGCGGACCTATGTCGGACGCTACGCGGCAACCCCTGCGAAGAGGATCGCGCTGTTCACCAACAATGAGGATGGCTGGCGCACGGTCGAGACGGCACTTGGCGCCGGATTGCAGATCGCGGCGGTCGTCGATGCACGTCCTGATGTGTCCGCTGCGCATCGCGCTCTCGCCGCCAAAGCCGAGTTTCCCGTGTTGAACGGTTCGGTCGCTGGTGTCGAAGGCGGCAAGGATGGTGTCAGGAAAATCTCGGTATTGCTCACCGGCGGCGCGCGCGCCGAGGTCGAAGCCGACGGGCTTGCCGTTTCCGGCGGCTGGAATCCGGCGGTCGGGTTGACGTCCTACCATCGCGGGCGGCCGAAATGGCAGGACGATATATCGGCCTTCGTGCCGGACGGCGCCCCCCCGGGCATGATGGCCGCTGGTGCCGCCAACGGCGCCTTCAGGCTTGGCGCCTGTCTGCGCCAGGGATTTGCCGCCGGTGCGGCTGCGGCAGCTGGCGCCGGGCGTAGCGGCAATGCCGGCACGCCACCAGTCGCCGACGACGAGGCTTTTTCGCTGACGCCGCTCTGGCATGTCGCCGGTAAAGGCAAAGCCTTTGTCGACTATCAGCATGACGTCACCGCTTCGGACATCGAACTGGCGCAGCGCGAAGGCTTTGAATCGGTCGAGCATCTGAAGCGCTATACGACGCTCGGCATGGCCACCGACCAGGGCAAAACCTCGAACATCGCCGGCCTCGCCATCATGGCGGCGGTATCAGGCAGATCCATCCCCGAAACCGGCACGACGATCTACCGCCCGCCCTATGTGCCGGTCGCCATCGGCGCCTTCGCCGGCCATCATCGCGACGAGAACTTCCATGCGACAAGGCTGGCGCCGTCGCATCACTGGGCAGCCGAACAGGGCGCGGCGTTTGTCGACACCGGCTTGTGGAAACGGGCGCAATGGTATCCGCGCGCCGGCGAAAAGGACTGGCTGGACTCGGTGACCCGCGAGGTCAAGGCGGTGCGCTCCGGCGTCGGCTTCTGCGACGTCTCGACACTCGGCAAGATCGACGTGCACGGCCCGGATGCCGGCGCCTTCCTCGACCGCGTCTACATCAACACCTTCTCCAATCTTGCTGTGGGAAAAGCGCGCTACGGGCTGATGCTGCGCGAGGACGGCATGGTCTATGACGACGGCACCACGTCGCGGCTGGCCGACGATCATTATTTCCTGACCACCACCACCGCCAAGGCCGGGCTGGTGATGCAGCATCTCGAATTCTGCCGGCAGGTGCTGTTTCCTGAACTCGACGTGCAGCTGACCTCCGTCTCCGACCAGTGGGCGCAATTCTCGATCGCTGGGCCGAAGACGCGTGACCTGCTTAGGGAAATCGTCGATCCGGCCGAGGATCTGTCGAATGAGGGCTTTCCGTTCATGGGTGCGCGCGAAGTGGCGCTGCGCGGCGGCATCAAGGCTCGGTTGTTCCGCATCTCATTCTCCGGCGAAATGGCGTTCGAGATCTCCGTTCCGGCCCGCTACGGCGACGCACTGGTGCGCAACCTGATGATAGCCGGCAAACAATTCGGCGTGACGCCTTACGGCACCGAGGCGCTCGGCGTCATGCGCATCGAAAAGGGCCATGTCGCCGGACCGGAGCTGAACGGCACGACGACAGCGGCCGATCTCGGGCTCGGCAAGATGATGTCGACCAAGAAGGATTTCATAGGCCGCGTCATGGCCGGACGCGAGGCACTGGTCGCCCCCGACCGGCAGGTCGTGGTCGGCATCAAGCCGACGGACAGAGCGCGCCGCCTGCGCTCCGGCGCTCATATCATTCCGAAGGGCGAGATACCGGGTTCCGCCAACGACCAGGGCTATGTCACATCGGTCTGCTTCTCGCCGACGCTCGACCAGTGGATCGGGCTGGCGCTTGTCGAGCGCGGGCGCGAGCGGATCGGCGAAATCGTCCATGCGCATGACCCGCTGCGCGGCGAAGACTATGATGTCGAACTGTGCAATCCCGTCTTCTACGATCCGGATGGAGGGCGCCAGCGTGGCTGAGTTTTCTTGGGTTCCCCGCAGTCCGCTGGAGCACGCGCTTGCCGTGGGAGCGTATGGCGCGCGCGACGCCAAACCGGGCATTTCGCTCACCGAGATCCGCAATTTTGATTTGGTTCAGGTGATGGCGCGGCGCGGCAAAGGGGCGGAACTGGCCAGCGCCGCGGAAGCCCGCGTCGGCATGGCGGCTCCGGATGTGCCGAAGGCGGTCAGCGCTTCGGACGCGACGCTCATCTGGTCGGGACCGGATCAGTTCCTCGTCCTGTCGAAGGGCCGCAAGCACGCGATCGATACGTTGAGCCAGGCGTTTACGCAATCCGCCTCGCTGTCCGACCAGTCGCATGCGCGCGTCCTGATCAGCGTCTCGGGAGCCAAGGCGCGCACTATGCTGGCGAAGTTGTCGTCGATCGACCTGCACCCGGCGGCCTTTCCGATCGGCACTGCCGCCGCGACATCGATCGACCATACCAGCGTCAATCTGTGGCGCGGCAATGACCGGCCGGATGGGCAGGCGGTGTTCAACCTTCTGGTGTTTGCAACCTTCGCGGAAAGCCTGTGGCACACGATGCTGGACGCGTCGGCCGAATACGGTGTCGACATCGGGCATTCCGAGGAAGTTGAGTAGCGTTTGTACGTGCCCCTTCAACTTGCCAAATCCGGCCTTGCCGCCTATTCTTGCTGCTAAAATAATTTCACACACAGGCAAACTTGTTTCTCAAGACATAGGGTCGAGATGAGCCAGTCGCCCTACCCC
>NZ_SUEO01000003.1:57336-63516 GCF_004962925.1 Mesorhizobium sp.
CCCCGCCGTTGCAGCCGGACCGCCCCGGCCCAGCTTCATCCTTAGGCCCGGCCAGATCGCGCTGCCGGCTGGCATGGAGCGCTATTCCGTCCAAGGCAATGGCGCGGTGCTCATCGATGTCGAAGCCGGTGACACCATCACCGTACGCAATGTCGAGGGCGGGCAGGCCTGCGAGTTGCTGGCATGGGACAAGAGCGGCATGGCCGACGCCGGCATTTTCGGCGAAAAATCGAACAGCAATGCCGCCGGCATCAAGGCGCTGCTGGCCGATGGCGACGACAGCCTCGCTTCCTTGCGCCCGGGGCTGGAGCGACGTCAGGTGCAGCTTGATCAGGCAAAGGCGGTTCGCGTGTTCGGCGGCGCCACCCCTGCCAGCATCGAACAGAGCTTTACCGTCGCCCGCGACGGGTCAATGCTGATTGCCGCACCGGGCGGGCCGATGCTGGTCGACGGCCATAACACGGCGACGCCGCTCAGCGTCATCGTCCGCCGCGCCACGATCCGTCCGGCGGCGAAGTCCAAGCTTGGCGACCCGCTGGCCGATCCGGTGCTCGACCTGCGCGTCCATTCGGCGACTGCGGAATCCTATTTCGTTAGAGCTGGCGACTATCTGCAGATCGTCGATGTCGACGGGCGTCAATGCACGGACTTCCAGTGCTTTTCGGCGCGCAAGCTCGACAAGGGACGCGATCATCCGCTCGACGTGACGACGACCCGCACGCTGATGGGCTCGAGCTATCCGATGCCCGGCCTGCACTCGAAATATTACGACCAGGACATGGAGCCGCTGGTCGAAGTGGTGCAGGACACATGCGGCCGGCACGATGCGTTCGCGCTCGCTTGCGCGGCCAAATATTACGACGACATCGGCTATCCCGGCCACGTCAACTGCTCAGAGAATTTCAACCGCGCGCTGGCCGACAAGGGCGTCACGCCTCGCGCGGGCTGGATGGCGATCAACTTCTTCTTCAACACGGCGATCGACGCGCATGGCGTCATGGTGTCGGACGAGCCGTGGTCGCGGCCGGGCGACTACGTGCTGCTGCGGGCGCTGACCGACATAGTCTGCGTCTCCTCCGCCTGCCCTGACGACACGACGCCGGCCAATGGCTGGAACCTGACCGACATCCATGTGCGGACCTATTCCGGCCAGCACAAATTCTCGCGAGCGATCGCCAAACGCATGACGCCCGATTCGGAACCGAAAATGACCCGCGAGACATCCTTTCATTCGAGCTTTGCCAAGCACACCCGCGACTTCGTCGAGTACAGGGGCTATTGGCTGGCCAACTCCTTCGCCAAGCAAGGCCCCATCGACGAATACTGGGCCTGCCGGCAGGACGCGGTGATCATGGACCTGTCGCCGCTGCGCAAATTCGAGGTCACCGGACCGGATTCGGAAGCGCTGCTGCAATACACGCTGACCCGCGACGTGAAGAAACTCGGCGTCGGCCAGGTCGTCTATTCCGCGATGTGCTACGAGCATGGCGGCATGATCGACGACGGCACGCTGCTCAGGCTCGGCAAGGATAATTTCCGCTGGATCGGAGGCGACGATCTTTCCGGCGAATGGCTGCGCGAGACGGCAAAGAGCCTTGGCCTGAACGTGCTTGTGCGTTCGTCGACCGACCAGATGCACAATGTCGCCGTGCAAGGGCCGAAAAGCCGCGACATCCTCAAAAAGATCATCTGGACCTCGCCGTTGCAGCCGTCGATCGAGGAGCTCGAATGGTTTCGCTTCGCCGTTGCCCGCATTGGCGACGGCAACGGCATTCCAGTCGTCGTCTCGCGCACCGGCTACACCGGCGAGCTCGGCTACGAGATCTGGTGCCATCCACGCGACGCCGAAAAGGTGTTCGACGCCATCTGGGAGGCCGGCCAGCCGCACGGCTTGAAACCGATGGGGCTGCAGGCGCTCGACATGGTGCGCATCGAGGCCGGGCTGATCTTTGCCGGCTATGAATTTTCCGATCAGACCGATCCATTCGAGGCCGGCATCGGCTTCACCGTCCCGCTGAAGACCAAGGCCGACGATTTCGTCGGCCGCGAGGCGCTGATCCGGCGCAAGGAAAACCCGCAGAAGAAACTGGTCGGCCTCGAAATCGACGCCAATGTCGCGGTCGGGCATGACGATTGCGTCCACGTCGGCCGCGCTCAGATCGGCGAGGTCACTTCGAGCATGCGTTCGCCCGTGCTGAACAAGAACATCGCGCTGGCCAGGCTCGATGTCACCCATTCCGCCATCGGCACCGAGGTCGAGATCGGCAAGCTCGACGGCCACAGCAAGCGGCTGCCGGCGCGGGTCGTGGCCTTCGCCCATTACGACCCGCAGAAGGTCAGACCGCGCTCCTGACGCCGGTTTCAAGGGAACGCGAATGGCGCAAGCCATACCCGCGCAAAGTCGATTTCTCGCCTGAAATCAGCTGGCGGCGAGTGCCGTCGGCGCATGTTCTACATCTGCGATGTGCACAGCTTCACAAAATGCTTGACGTGAAAGCGTGACGGATCAATCTTCACTGCTAAGAAAAAAATACTACTGAGCGGAAAATGACTGAGGTCGTTCAACGCGTGCGTCGGTGACGCATCGCGAGGTGTCGGCCGTCGCCGATGGGGAACATCAAAAATGGGGAATTCACGTAAATGAGCACGATAGTCTCTGCCTTGGTGCCGCCTGCCGAAGGGAAGCTGCACCGGAACATCGATTGGCGCGGCGCCTTCTGGGTGGCAAGCGGCGTTCCCGCCCTTGTGCTGTTTTCGATCGGCGGCATTGCCGGCACGACCGGGAAGCTGGCCTTCCTGATCTGGGCTGTGTCCATGATCATGGGCTTCCTGCAATCCTTCACCTATGCCGAGATCGCCGGCCTGTTTCCGAACAAGTCCGGCGGCGCCTCTATCTATGGCGCCACCGCCTGGCTGCGTTATTCCAAGTTCATCGCGCCGCTTTCGGTGTGGTGCAACTGGTTCGCCTGGTCGCCGGTGCTGTCGCTCGGCTGTTCGATCGCCGCCGCCTACATCCTCAACGCGCTGGCGCCGGTGCCGCTGTTTACCGACACCTCGCCGGAAGTCGCCGCCTATATCGCGGCTCATGCCGGAACGAGTGCCGCCGACGCCATCACGGCGGTGACCGCGGCCGCCACACCGGCGATCCGAAACTGGACGCTCTACGGGCACACGCTGGGTCCGGTCTCCTTCACCTTCAACGCCACCTTCTTCATCGGCGCGGTTCTGATGCTGATCATCTTCTCCATCCAGCATCGCGGCATCCTGGGCACGGCCAATGTGCAGAAATATATCGGCCTGTTCGTGATCATCCCGATGCTGATCGTCGGCGTCGTGCCGATCGTCACCGGCCAGATAGACTGGGCGAACTTTTCGCCGCTGGTGCCGCTGGCCGCCGCCTACGCGCCGGAGCCCGGGGCGTGGAACATCGCCGGCTGGACGCTCGTTCTCGGCGGCATGTTCATCGCCGCCTGGTCCACCTACGGTTTTGAGACCGCCGTCTGCTACACGTCCGAGTTCAAGAATCCCGGCACCGACACCTTCAAGGCGATCTTCTATTCCGGTCTGCTGTGCATGCTGCTGTTCATCCTGGTGCCGTTCACCTTCCAGGGCGTGCTCGGCTTGAACGGCATGCTGGCGACCCCGATCGTCGATGGCTCCGGCGTTGCCGATGCACTGGCCGGAATGGTCGGCGGCGGACAGCTCATCCACAGCCTTCTGGTGATGCTGATGATCCTGGCGCTAGTGCTGTGCATCATGACGGCGATGGCGGGTTCCTCGCGCACGCTCTATCAGGGCTCGGTTGATGGCTGGCTGCCGCGCTATCTCAGCCATGTCAACGAGCATGGCGCCCCGACGCGGGCGATGTGGACCGACCTGATCTTCAACCTGATCGTGCTGGCCATCGCTTCGGCCGATGCGACCAGCTTCTTCTTCATCCTCGCCGTGTCGAATTGCGGATACATCATCTTCAACTTCCTCAACCTCAACGCCGGATGGATCCACCGCATCGACAACGGCCATATCGCGCGGCCGTGGAAGGCACCGAGCTGGCTGCTTGGCCTCGGTGCCATTCTTGCCTATGTCAACATGATCTTCATGGGCGCCGGTGCAAAGATCTGGAACCCGATGGCACTGTGGGCAGGGCTGATCACGGCTGCCCTCATCATCCCGGTGTTCTGCTTCCGGCATTACATCCAGGACAAGGGCAAATTCCCCGACCACATGCTGGCTGATCTCGGCATGACGTCGTCCGATCTCGCCGTCAGAAAGGCGGGGATCCTGCCATATTTGACGCTGATCGCCGGCGTGGTGGTGATGCTTCTCGCCAACTGGCTGTTCATCATCTGATATCTACCTGAAAAGGTCGAGCGCGCATCGGCGCGCTCGACCTCGTACAAATGCTCGCCCGCGCCCGGCGCCTAGGGTCAAAACCCGATCCCTCCGAACGACCGGCTCAACGCGTTACGGACCTTCCCTTGGGGCGGCTCGACGGCAGGCTGTGACTCGAAGCCGAGGTCGCGCTGCCAATAAAGGGATGTCAGCTACGCGCCGCATCTCAGCCGCAGAGCCGCGCAATCATGGTACCTGAAAACGGACATCGTACAGACTGAGCCCGTTCGACATCTCATGCCAGGGGGCCATGGGTAGTTTCCCAGGCTGCCACCGGCGCGTCTGATAGGACGCAGCCGGCCGATCTGGACAGCGCCGGCCGGCCGCGTGCATCGATAGGCGCGTGTCGCTCACGGACGAACGCGGATGATCGTCTTCCCCGAGCGTCGCTCGGTCGGGTTGAAGGCGGAAACGGCATCGTCGAGGGTCGAGATGTTGCCGATGTTCGTCCGCAGTCGTCCGTCCCGCACCCGCTGGACAATCTCACCCAGTTGGGCACGATCGGACTCGACAACGAAGTCGACCGCCAGGCCATTGGCGGGCCGCGCGTCGGGCGGCCCGACGACGGTCACCAGTGTTCCCCCGGCTCGAATCAGGCCCGCGGACCGCTTCTGGATGTCGCCGCCGATGACATCGAACACCAGATCGACTCCACCGACGTCTTCCAGGGCGTCGTTCTCGAGGTCGATGAATTCATTTGCGCCGAAATCCAGCGCCTTCTGACGGTCGGCGGCGCGTCCCGTGCCGATGACATAAGCGCCGGCCTCTCGTGCGAGTTGCGTCACCATCGAACCGACTGCGCCGGCCGCGCCGTGCGTCAGGACGCTCTGCCCCGCCTGAAGACGGCCGTGCTGGAATAGTCCCTGCCACGCGGTCAGACCCGATATTGGCAAGCTCGCGCCCACCGTGAACTCGACGTCGCCTGGCAGCGGCGCGAGGTTGCGTGCCTCCATGGCTATATACTCCGCCAGTGTGCCGTCGCGATACCAGTCTGCGAGACCGAACACACGCTGTCCTACTGAAAGACCCGTGGTGCCATAGCCGAGCGCGGTGACCACTCCGGCCAACTCGTGCCCAGGGATCGACGGTTTTCGGTCACTGTCGCGTCGATCAGTCCAGGTCGAGGGCCACGTCAGCTCAGTCGGGACGAACCCAGACGCATGTACCCGAACGACGACGTCATTTATCGCTGCCTGCGGCTCCGGCCGGTCCAGCAGCGTCATCCCTGCCGTTCCCGCAGCCTGGTCCGTTACGACGATTGCCTTCATGAGAGTTGTCTCCTCGATCATTTGTCACGTGGCGATGGCCGATAGATGTGGCCGGCTGTGGTCATGAAACAGGACCAAGATTGGCGGGAATGATGGTACCATTGCGCCATGGCTGCTTTGCCCATCGATCTCGACCGCGCCGCAAGGACGCCGCTTACGACGCAGATCTACCTGGCGGTCCGGGACGCCATCGAGACGGGACGGCTAGACCCGGGAGCAAAGCTTCCTTCCTGGCGTGATATGGCCGCACAGCTCGGCGTCTCGCGCGGCACCGTACGCGTCGCGTACCAGCGCCTCATCGACGAGCAGTTCGCTGTCGGCGCCGGCGCGGCGGGCACCCGCGTCGCCAAGCGCCCGTCGCCTTCGTCGTCGCCCTTGTCGTCGCCAGACGTGCCGCCCCTGCCGGAGCTGTTCCATACCTATGGAACACCGCCCCTGCCGTTCCAGATGGGCGTGCCCTCGCAAGATGCCTTTCCGTTCAAGCTGTGGTCGCGCGTCGTCGCGCGAGCGGCGCGGCGGG
>NZ_SUEO01000003.1:63526-73201 GCF_004962925.1 Mesorhizobium sp.
CGGGCGGCGGCCGCGCCGGTCAGCTATCCCGATCCACGGGGCGATCCGCAGCTGCGAAAGGAGATCGCGGCCTATGTCGGAATCGCGCGGGCTCTTCGGTGCAGTCCCGCCCAAGTGTTCGTCACGGCAGGCTATTCCGGGGCGCTCGGTCTGGCGGTGCGCGCTCTGCAGGTCGAGGGATCGCGAGCATTGATCGAGGATCCGAGCTTCCCGATCACACGCAAAGCGCTCGATCTGGCCGGCATCACCGTGACGGCCGTTCCGGTCGACGCCGAAGGCCTGGATGTCGCTTCCGGCGTCCGGAGCGCTCAGGACGCAGCGCTGGCGATCGTCACGCCAGGCCAACATGCGCCGCTCGGGATGACGATGTCCTTGACCCGCAGGCTTGCGTTGCTCGCTTGGGCTCGGCGGAGCGACGCCTGGATCATCGAGGACGATTATCTGAGCGAGTTGCAGCTGACCGGCCGGGCGGCTCCAGCGCTCGCTTCGCTCGATCACGGTGGACGGGTCCTGCACATTGGCAGCTTCAGCAAGACGATCAGCCCAGTTCTGCGCCTCGGGTTCGTCGTTGCGCCCATCGAACTGACTGGCCGGTTCGGTGACGTATGCGCCTGCCTGGCGCCGGCTCCAGCCCTAGCGCTACAAGGCGCGGTGGCCGAGTTCCTGCGCGAGGGGCACTATATTCGGCATCTGCGGCGCATGAAGCGCCTCTACGCGTCTCGGCGGCAGGCCCTGCTCGACGGCCTCGCACAGGTCGGGTCGGTGTCGCTGAAAGTCGAAGCCACCGCTGGCTTGGCCGTCATTGTCTCGATAACCGCCTCTCTGTCGGACGTGGAGATCGCCCGTCGCGCCCGCTCGTTCGGCTTGGCTCCGTCGCCCCTCTCTCAATGGTGTGTCCGATCACCCCCGTGGCAGGGGCTCCTTCTCGGCGTGAGCAACTTGGATACGCGTCGGCTTACACAGTATTGCCGACAGCTCGCGGAAGCGGCGCAATAGCGCCACTTGTGCTCAGCGCTCCTTGAAGGGTCCGATCCTACAATGGACTGCTCCTGCCCTTCTGCTCCGACCGTGGATGGGCGGCGAGCGCTGCTCGGATGCTCGGGGACGCCAGGGTCAAAATGTCCGAGAAAAGCGCCAGAAGGCCGGCATAGCGTAAGCCGCTGACAGGGTCACGCCTGGATCTGGCCCGCGAGAGCCTAGGGCGCTCGATTCTGCGGTCGAACGGCACTTCCTGGGTGGCTTTCCGGCCCATCCAAGGAATGACGAACGGAGTGACGGCCCTTACTTCACCGTGATGCTCATACCGCTGAGATCGGCGTTGACTTGCAGGCCTACCTGCCTGCCTGTGAGTTCGAGTTGGGCGCCCTTGTCATTGGTCATGACGATCACCTGGGCCCCTTTGCCGAGCGCGCCGCCACCGCCCGCTGCACCGTACACCCCCGTCACATCTCTGGCGCGGCGTATGTGGCGCACGGTACCTTTGAAATAGGTCTTGGAGACACCGAAGGCGAGGCCGCCCGAGATGCCGCCGACCGAGATCGGATATCGGCGACCATGGAAGGTCAGCGTGCCCTCGCCTCCGGCGCCACCGATGAAGAAGGCCGCCTTGTAGATGGCGAAGCGGATCGTACCGCTGTCGGCATGCGCGGCGCTGGCAAAGCTAACTCCCGCGGCGGCGATGACGGCAACCGCGACTGAACGAAACCTGGACGAAATCTTCATGGTGAGAGACTCCTCAAGATCGCCGCTTACCCAGCCCGACCGGGCACGTCAGCGTCGTATCGAAGTAACAGCTGAACAGTCTCGCACGTCATTAGTTCCAAGGCACGCGGACTGAATCCCGCGGCGAGAAGACCGCCGCGAAACGAGGCGGGATGGCGAGCATGGTCTTGGCTCTGAGAACCGTGGCCGAATAGTGGGGATCTGCCTACGCCAGCCGCCAACTGAAAACAGCTGCGGAACAGTTAGGCGGATCAGTCACGCGGGGACGGTTGCCTTGGTGACCCGTTGCGGTGTTATGGATTCCAAATGACTTCCCAGAGGTGGCCATCCGGGTCTTTGAAGTATCCCGAATAAATACCCCAAGGTCGGTCGTGAGCTGCGTCAGTGAGCGTGGCTCCCGCTGCTTTCGCTTGGTTCAGTATTTGATCGACCTCGTCCTACTACCGGCAAGGTACCCAAGACTGAACTCTGTGGAGCTTGGAGCCCCAATGGAGTGGTGCGCATCCTTGGCAAGCTCGCTTCGAGGATAAAGGGCAAGGGTAAGGTCGCCCTCCAAGTGAAACATCACTATGGCCCCCGCGGGATGCGTATCGTCTCCTTTGAAGTCTTCGGCGGTAATACCCTTTGTGGGCAAACCGAGGCCGTCGCGATAGAACGCAAGGGATCGCGCTAGGTCATCGACCCCAAGAGTGACGACACCAATCTTTGGCTTCATGACTCACCAACCTACGGCTTCGTGATTTGATTTATGGTGGATGAGTTCGGCGACAAGAGGCGTTGGACGCAGTTTGGTTCCGATTGCCTTTCACGCTTGGCGCGGCGGGCGGACCGTTCATAGAAGCTCCACACGATGATCTCGCGACACGGCTGCACCTTCCGCGCGCACTTGTTGGAGATGACAATCAGTCCCTGACGATCAGCCGTGCTGCAGCGTGCCTCCTGCCGCCAGCCTCATCAGATCGGTGTCGAAATTGACATCGGCGGCGCTGCGCTCCGCCCGCGTCGCATTGCCTCCGAACTGGTGTTGGTAGCCCTGCCATGCCGCGTCCGCGATGGATCGGCCGGCGCCGCTCAGCAGGAACTGGGTGAGCTCGGTTGCAGCTCGATCGATGCGACCGCCAAGCTCCGGCGACCCCCAATCCTCCGGGGCAGCAAAGATCGACGTCGGAACGGGAAAAGTGCGCAGGAAAGCGAACAGCGGGCGCATCTGCTCGTCGGCGACCATCGCGTGGCGTGCGGTGCCGGCCGTTGCGGCGAGGATCACCGGCTTGGCAATAAGCAGGTCGTTGTCGACGATGTCGATGAACGACTTGAACAGCCCGCTCATACCGGCCTTGTACACTGGCGTGGCGGCGACAACGGCATCCGCGCCGCCAAGCGTGTCGATGACTGACTGCACCTTAGCTTCGGGAAAACCGGCCACCACGGCACGCGCAATATCGACTGCAAGCGGAGCCAGATCGATGACGCTGAGGACGGCGGTCTTTCCTGCAGCGGTGATGCGTTCGATGCTCTTCTGCGCGATGCGGTCGGCCAGCGTCCGCGTTGTCGAGGGATCATTTACGCCTGCGTTCACCACGACGAGCCGCATGGGCTCGCCGCTGTTCCCGATGGTCTTCGTCATCTCTCGAATCCTTTCCTTGGAGGCACCGCCAGAGGGGCTACCGCTCCGCGGGCGTGATATTGCCGAACCGCGCGGCCTGCCCCACGACCAGCGGAGGGCTGGCTGTGACGCTTTCGTCAGTATCGTGATACGGCCGGACGCCCGTCAGGTTGTCTCCGCGATTGGCATTCGGGCGCGGCTGACGCGGCGGCTGGTCTCTATACTTGGCCTGCACCAGGCTCTGGTGCGTCGGGGCTCCGGCGGCGCCCGGCGAGCGTCGCGCCGCCATCTCCTTGCGGAGCACGGGCACCACCTCAGTGCCCAGCAGTTCAACCTGCTCGAGAGCCATCTCAAGCGGCAGCCCCATGGCGTCTAGAACCCAGAGCTGCCGCTGATAGTCACCGAAGCCTTCCCGGAAGGTCAGCGTCCTGTCGATAACCTCCTGCGGGCTGCCGACACTGAGCGGCGTATCGCGCGAATATTCTTCCAGCCGATAGGTCTTTCCGTAAATGGGACTGCCTTCAAAATAGGGCCGGAATCGGTCGTATGCGTCCTGCGAGCGCTTCGCGATGAAGGCATAGCCACCAAGCCCGACGACGGCCTGCTCCTCGGTGCCGTGTCCGTAATGCTCGAACCGCTCGCGGTAGAAGTTCACCAGCGGCAGGAAGTGCAAGTTGGGCGCAAGGATGTTGTTGGCGAAATAGCCGTTCCCGTAAAAAGCCGCCTGCTCGGCGATCTCCGGGGTGCGGATCGACCCATGCCAGACGAAAGGAGGAACGTCGTCGAGCGGCCGCGGGATCGACGTGAAGCCTTGCAGTGGGGTCCGGAATTTGCCTTGCCAATCGACAACGTCCTCGCGCCACAGCTTGTGGAGCAGATTGTAGTTCTCGAGCGCCAGTGCGACGCCATCGCGCATGTCCTGCCCAAACCAGGGATAGACCGGCACTGTGTTCCCGCGGCCGAGCATCAGGTCCATCCGCCCCTTCGAGAGGTGCTGCAGCATCGCGTAGTCTTCCGCGATCTTCACCGGGTCATTGGTCGTGATGAGCGTCACGGCGGTGCTGAGGATGATGCGCTGCGTCTGCGCGGCGATATGGGCGAGCAGAGTCGTCGGCGAGCTCGAGAAGAAGGGCGGGTTGTGGTGCTCGCCGATGGCGAACACATCGAGCCCGACCTCGTCCGCCCGTTTCGCGATCTTGACGATCGCATCGATCCGCTCCGCCTCGCTCGGCGTGACGCCTGTGATCGGGTTGCGCGTTACGTCGCTGACAGAGAAGATTCCGAATTGCATTTTGAAGCTCCAGAGGCTTGATGTCGGTAGATATGCGGCGTCAAAGGGTGCGTCGTGATCCGCAAACGCGAGGCCGGCCCACCTTTCTTCTGACTCACCATGCTCACCGAGCCGGGATTCTCGCTTTCCGCAGCCGGGCCCAAGCAATGAACAGGGACAGGAAGAGCAGCGTCAGGTTGATGGGCAGCGTCTTCGCCGTCTCGCCGAGCAGCGCATGCGTGATGACCGCCCCCACCTGTACGAACGAAAGCCCGACAGCCGCCAGCGGCGTCAGCCAGGGCTTGATCCGCGTCGCGGCCGGCAGGATGAGACCGACAGCGCCCAGCACTTCGAGAGTGCCGATCAGCCGTGTGACGGCTGCCGGTACATGAGTGACGAAGCTCATGCTCCCGGCGAGCACGTCGATGGGCTGTGTCAGTTTGGCACCACCGGCTGCCAGATAGAGGAGAGCCAGGAGCGCCTGTGCGATCCACAGCGCCAGGCTCCAACGATTGGTCGGGCCGCGAGCGGCGCTTGCTTGAGTTTTCATTTTGATCGTCCTTTCGAAAATAAGGGAAACTGGCGGCCGGGGAGCCGACCATGCGAGGCTGGTCTGTGCTACCGGCGGAAAGGCGGGAAAATCGGCTCTGTCAGAGGCTTCCCCGCCTCTCCGACTATGGTGGCTTCAGGCGGCCTTTGCGGCCGGATCCTGCAGCTTCGCAAGCTCCTCGAAATACCAGTACACCAGCGCACGGGCCTTCTCGGCCACCGGCCCCGCCCAGTCGCGGAAGAGTTCGGTAACGACTGCCAAGGCCGTACTGGGGACCGCCCCGGCATGAGTGAGCCGCTGGATCGCCGTGCTGTGGGCAAGCTGCGACCGACCGCCGACGGCGTCGACCGGGAAAGCCACGTCATAACCGTCCTTGAGCGCATCGATGACCGGGAAGGCAAGGCAGATCTCGGTCCAGAGGGCGCCGATGATCAGCCGTTTGCGGCCGGTCTTTTCGACCGCGGCGCGAAAGGCCGGGTCCTCCCACGAGTTCATTGTCGAGCGATCGATCACCTCGATGCCGGGCAGTTCGGCGAGGATCGCCGGAACCGTGGGGCCGTTGACACCCATGTTTACACCGACCGTCGAGAGGACTACGGGCATGTCGAAAGCCCGTGCAGCCCTGATCAGCAGCCGCACGTTGAGCTCGACCAGGTTGGCCGGCGTTTCGGATCGGATCTGGCTGAACATTTCCGGCTGGTAGTCGATCAGCACCAGCGCAGATTCTTCGTATTTCCACACGTCTTGCACGCTCATCTATTTCTCCATGGGGTTGGTCCGGCGCGGCTATGCCGGATGAACTTGACCCACAAAGGATGGCGTTCCCTGTCGGCTTAAGGTAGCCTCCGATTTTGCGATTGATTGTTGCTGAAAGCGGAACGCCGATGGAGATCGAGGACGTCAGGACTTTCGTGGAGATCGCGGAGGGGCGAGGCATATCGCCTGCCGCGCGGCGGCTGGGCGTCGCAAAATCCGTCGTCAGCCGCCGACTGGCTCGGCTGGAGGAAACGCTCGGAAGCCAGTTGCTCTCTCGCACGACTCGCGGCGCCGCCTTGACGGAGGCCGGCGCGACGTTCCGCGACCACGCCACTCGCATCCTCGGCGAGTTCGAGGCGGCACAGGATGCGATAGCACCCGATGGCGCGGTGCGCGGATTTCTGCGTATCGCCGCGCCCCTGTCTGGCGGGCCGAGGCTTGTCGCACCGGTTCTTGCCGAACTCGCTCGACGCCATCCCTTGCTGCATGTTCATGCAGCCTACAGCGATCGTTTCGTGGATCTGATTTCCGAGGGCTTCGACGCGGGAATCAGGGCGGGAATTCTGCCTGACTCCAGCCTGATCGCCAGACGCATTCGGCCCATATCCGGCATGCTTGTCGCCAGCCCCGCCTATATCGCAGGGCATGGGGCACCGCAAACACTTGGCGAACTGGCGGCTCACGAATGCCTGTTGCAGGGGACCGAAGCATGGCGGTTCGTCGAGGGAGGGAAAACGATCGCGGTCCATCCTCACGGTCGTTTCAAGGCGGATAATGGCGAAGCGCTCCTTTCGGCGGCGCTGGCCGGGCTCGGCGTGGCGGCTCTGCCGGATTTCCTGATCGAGCCCCACATCGCCTCCGGTGCGCTCATCCCCCTCCTCGCCGACCACCCTGTGGTCGCGGCAGGGCTTTATGTGGTGCGTCCTCCCGGCGACTTCCCGCCACGCAAAGTCAGAGCGCTGATCGACATCATGCTCGAATATCTCGCCGGCTGAGGACGGGCATCTCGGCCATTGGCGGCAGCCAGATGATTGTGACTCCAACGCATTGTCACAGGCGCCGGCACCGCGCCGCCCAGGCTCAATCGATCTTGATGAACACGCCCTTGGTGTTGAGATACTCGTCGAGGTGCTCGGCGCCGCCCTCGCGGCCGTAGCCGCTCATCTTGTAGCCGCCGAAGGGCACGGCCGGATCGATGGCGTGATAGGTGTTCACCCAGACCGAGCCGGCGTGGATTTTTCGCGATAGCTGGTGCGCGGTGGCGACATTGCGGGTGAAGACCCCGGCAGCAAGACCGTAGGGCGTGTTGTTGGCCCGCTCGATCGCCTCATCGAGCGTATCGAACGGCAGCGCCGAAATGACCGGCCCGAAGATTTCCTCGCGCGCGATCCTCATGTCGTCCGAGACGCCGGCAAAGACCGTCGGCGCGACGAAATTGCCGGCGGCCAGCGCACCCTCCACAAGGCGTGTGCCGCCGGTGACGAGGGTCGCGCCCTCCGCCGTGCCGGCCTCGAGATAGGAGGCGACCCGTTGCAGCTGCTTTTCCGAGACGAGCGGGCCGATCTCTGTTGCCGGGTCGATGCCGTCGCCGATCCTGAGACCCTTGGCATAGGCCGCCAGCCGTTCGACAAACTCGTCATGGATGGAGCGTTCGACAAACAGGCGCGAGCCGGCGATACAGATCTGGCCGGAATTGGCGAAGACCGACATCGCCGCCACCGGCACCACTCTATCGAGATCGGCGTCGGCGCAGACGATAACCGGCGACTTGCCGCCAAGCTCCAGCGAGACACGCTTGAGGTTGCCGGCCGACGCCCGGACGATCGACTGGCCGGTTGCCGTCGAGCCGGTGAAGACGATCTTGTCGACGCCCATATGCTCGGCAAGTGCCGCACCTGCCTCGGCGCCGGTGCCGGTCACGATGTTGACGACGCCTTGCGGAACGCCAGCCTCGTTCATGATGTCGGCGATCAAAAGCGGCGTTAGCGGCGCCTCTTCCGAAGGTTTCAGCACCACCGTGCAGCCGGTGGCAAGCGCCGGCCCGATCTTCCAGATCGAAGCGGCCGTTGGTGCGTTCCAGGGGATGATGGCGCCGACGACGCCGACCGGCTCCTTGCGCGTGAAGGAGACGATTTCGCCCGGCAGCGAGTTCTCGATCGTCTCGCCATGCAGGGACGTCGCCATGCCGGCGTAATAGCGCAGCATGCCGATGACACGGTTGCGGTTGGCCAGGGTGCGCACGATCGGCATGCCCATGTCGGTCGTGTCCGAGCGGCTGATCTCCTCCCAGTGCTTTTCGAAGAGGTCGGCGATCTTGAGGAGCAGCACCTGCCGCTCATAGGGCCTGAACCGGCTCCACGGCCCGTCGAAGGCCTTGCGCGCCGCGGCCACCGCCAAGTCGATATCCTGGAGGTCGCCGCGTGGCACGGTGGCAATGATCGCACCGGTGGCCGGATTGCGGGTCTCCATGGTGCGGCCCGAGCAAGCGTCGACCCAGGCGCCATCGACGAACATCTTGCGATGGTGCCCGTCGATCGGCTGGCGCAGCGCCACCGGTGTCTGAGCTACGGTCATGACGTCCTCCTCCAGCGCTCCTGCCGGTGGGCGGATTTAACCCCTGGACGTCACATCTGCCAACAGCTCTATTCGGCCGCCACTCTATTCGGCCGCTAGAGGCAGTCGCGGCCTGTCGTCGTTTTCTGCCAGCTTCGGCTCGGCCGCCTGCTCGGCGTCCTTGGCCTTCTTGCGCTCCCTGCCGAAGAACAAGGCATAACCTGCCGGAAGCACGAGGATGGTGAGCACGGTCGCGACGAGAATGCCGCCCATCATGGCGTAGGCGAGCGGACCCCAGAAGACGCCGCGCGAAATCGGGATCAGCGCCAGGACTGCCGTCAGCGCCGTCAGCATGATCGGCCGGAAGCGGCGGACCGCCGAGCCGATGATGGCCTCCGAGCGTTCCATGCCGGACGCTATATCCTGATCGATCTGGTCGACCAGGATGATCGAGTTGCGCATGATGATGCCAAGCAGCGCGATCACGCCGAGAATGGCGACGAAACCGAAAGGCGCGCCACTGATCAAAAGTGCTGCCGCTGCACCGATGATGCCAAGCGGACCGGTCGCCAGCACTAGCATCGCCTTGCCGAAATGCTGCAGCTGGATCATCAGCAGCACGACGATGACGGCCAGCATGATTGGAGCTTTCGCAGCAATCGAGGCCTGGCTTTCTGCCGAATCCTCGGCGCCGCCCTGGATCTCGATGTTGTAGCCGGGTGCGAGACCGTCGCGCAGGCCTTGCATCTCGCTGTACATCTTCATCACGACGTCGTTCGACTGCACGCCATCCGGCAGCGTGGCACGCACGCTGATGGTCGGCAGGCGGTCGCGCCGCCATTCGACGCCTTGCTCCAGCACCGGTACGACCTTGGCGACCTGCGATAGCGGCACGAAGCCACCGAAATCCGTCGGGATGGAAACGGAGTCGACCGCCGACAGCAGGTGACGGCTCGCCTCCGGTTCGCGGGCAACGATCGAAACGGTCTCCTCGCCGTCGCGGAAATCGTCGAGCGGCGCGCCGGACATGGTTGCCTGCAGCATCTGGCGGATGCGCTGCGAGGTGACGCCGAGCGCACGGGCGCGATCCTGGTCGATCACCAGCTTCATCTCCGGAACCGGCTCCAGCCAATCGTCGTGAACGGCGCCGAGCAGCGGATTTGCCTGGAACTTCGCCTTCACCTCGTCGGCGATGCGGCGCACCTCCTGGCGATCCGGGCC